>OZ243980.1:3462500-3785581 GCA_965214875.1 Arenicellales bacterium
GCAGATGCGAGCGAAACCGTCAGCGATATCAACGGCCACATGGCGGCCGCGCAAATAGCCATGCACAAGACCAGGCTCGACAATGCATTTGGCCTCGACGCCAGCCCCATTCAATCGCGCGACATACTCAAGCGCATCATCGCGAATCGGATCATGCTCAGCAGCGAATGCGTAGCACGGCGCTACGTCTTTAAAGTTCTCGCAAGATAGCGGGAAGTAGGCCGGATTATCCACCTCTGGGACACCGTCACATCGATGCTTTTCGAAGTAGCGGACATCATTGGTGGTCAATAGAGGCGCATCGGAGTTTTCCGAATAGGAAGGCAGGTCGAACTTCAAGCCGCCGAGAAATGGATAGATCAGCACCTGCGCCGCAGGCGGGCACGGCCCTCCTCTTAGCGCAACGCTCACCGCCGCGGCCAGCGTACCGCCCGCTGAATCGCCGCAAACGATCGTGCAACCCTGTTGCAATCCCAGGTAGGCATCCACGGCATCTTCGAAATGGGCAGGATAGCGGTGCTCCGGGGCTAGCCGGTAGTCAACCGCAACAACGCGGCAACCGGTCGCCTGCGCCATGTCTGCGCAAATGGTGTCGTGCGTGTCGAGGTTGCCAAGCATGAACCCGCCACCATGATAGTACACCACTGTCGCGCCCGACACGCGTCCCCTCTGCTCGTATGTTCGTACCGGAATCTTCGCGCCGCTGCGGTTCGGCACCGAGTGGTTGAAGATTTCGATATCGCTCGGGATGGGCGAGTCGAACGCGGCGCACAGATTCTCATACATGCGACGCAGATCATCAGGGGTCGGCGCTTCGCTATGCCGGGCGGGATAGCTGGCGGACACCTTGTTTATGAAAGCGGCAACATCCGGCTTCAGGGGATATTTTTCCATAATGCTTGGTTTGGTCGGCTCCAATGTTTCACGAATTGCAAGCATATCACCGAAATGCCGCATCAAGCCATCGCAGCAGTTCAAATTCGATCAGAGACGCTCTTTATCATGAAGATGTCGCTTGCTGAAGCCACTCGGCAACGGTCTCCACGAGCACATCGTCAAGACCTTCGAAAAAATGATCAGCTCCGTCAACCATGATTTGGCGAAAGCCGTCATTGCCGGCCTCGCGAGCGGCGGCGGCTTTGCGGTGGGTGAAATCAATTACCCCAGCAAGGTCTGCGCTTCCGTAAAGATCCAATGTTGGGATGTTGACGGTCGCCAATGCCGATGCGTTGTCATGGAAATAGCCCGGCCCGCCTTGCATACCGATCAGCACTAGCGCATCTACCGGTGAATCGGGCTCGTCGTTCATGTAGCGCATGGCCATGGTGGCTCCCATGCTATGCGCCACAATCACGATTTGCTCCTGCCCGCGCTGTCTCAGGTGGTCGACCGCCGCGTTGACCCGTCCAGCCACTTCATCAAGCAAAGGCACATATTCTTCCGACTCGGCATCATTGGGCAGGACCGGCATCTGGATCGACAGCGTATGCCATCCATGCTCGGCAAGCCCGACCCGCAAAGGGCGCACGACCGAATCCCAATTGGGGTGGATGCCGATGCCGTGGATAACGATGACGGCACGGCCCGCATCGCCTTCGAGAGACTCCATTTCGATAGCGAGAAATTCGTGACCGGCCGCATTGAGCCAAACCGCTTCTCCATCGAACAATGTGTCGATGATCTGCTGTGCCCAGCGGCGCTCTTTTGCGATATCCGAGAAGGTTTCAGCGGCCAGCGATTGCACGCTGCCGAATCCGAAAATTAATGCCACCACTATCAGAATTTTCCTCATAACGTCCATCTTTACCTCGCCGGGTACGGAAACACGCTAGCATTGACGCTAATTCCAAATTCACCGCGCATAGCTTTCCTTCCACTGCGGCATGTCGCGCGGAACTGGCGCGAATATCCTGCGGTTGCTGTTTTTGAGCCTGGCTCCAACATCCCCGTCATAGCCTAAAATCCCTGCAACAATCGACGCTAATATTATCATCGATTCGGTCATTGGATACCGGTGCGGCGCCTTTTTTCTGCCTCATCCCATGCCAGCAAAGGCTGATAGTCCGGCACGAAGCCAAGCCCTTTGCGGGCATCGGAAGAAACCACTTCGCGCGACGTAACAACATCGACAACGGCCGGCGCATGCTGCAAGGCGTGCTTGATCGCGCCTAGCAAATCGCCCGGACGCTCGACGCGTTCACCGTGGGCGCCAAGCGCGCGCGCCATGGCGGCATAATCCGAATGCTCAAGCAGCGTGCCAACGACTCGTCCGCCATAGTTGAGGTCCTGATCAATCCGCTCAATATTCCACGCAGCATTATTTGACACCACAAAAACCGCCTTGGCGCCATGCCGCACGGCAGTATCGATTTCAAGCGCGTTAAGACCGAATGCGCCATCGCCGTTAACCGATATGACCTGCCGTTCGGGATAGACCAAGGAGGCGGCGACAGCGAATGGCACCCCAACGCCAAGACAACCGAAAGCGCCCGCATCGAGGTAGGTCTGCGTTTGCAGGCCGATGCGAGCAAAACTCAGCAAGTCTCCACCATCAGCAATGCCAATGCAATCAGGCTCGACCACTTGCCGGATGGCTTCGAAAATGGCCATCGGATTAATTTTGCCATCCGCTCCGAGATCCGGAGTCTTCGAAGTTCCGCTTTGCGCGATGCGTTCGCGGTGCTTTTTGCAAAGCGAATCAATCCACCCCTGATCACATCCGCCTGCACCGGTCGCGTCCAGCACTTCGGCGACCGCATCAAGCGCAAGCCCGACATCGGCTCGCAGCTCCGCCGAACCTCGCCGATTATCGATCAACTCGCCGGCATTGTCGGCAATGCGCACGAAGCTTGCATTCGGAAATACTGCCGGAGAGCCAAACCCTAGCTGATAATCAAGTTTGCGCCCCACAGTGATTACAAGGTTGGCTTCAGACATGGCGACCGCTCTGACAGATCCAACTACCGAAAAATGCTCAGGCGGCACCAACCCGCGACTCTCTTGAGTATCGAGATATAGCGCCTGGCTGGCTTTCAGAAAGCGAGCCATCGCATCGCCATGACCTTTAGCTCCGCGCCCAGAAATAACCAGCACTCGGCTGGCACCCTTGATTGCATTTGCAACGTTGTCTACTTGGTTCAAGTCAGGTCGCTGTCTTTGTGCGCCGGGCGGCCTGATCCAGTCTTCAAGGATCAGGCTGTCCGGCACGGTCTGGCGCAGCACATCGGCAGGCACTTCGATATAGGCAGGTCCTGGCTCGCCCATATCCCCGCGGGCACAAGCAAAGGCTTCGTTGAGTTCTCGCAAAACTTGCTCAGCGAATTGCGCTGTTCGAGCATAGCGCGTAATCGGACGCATGATTTCAATATGCGGCACCGCCTGCAAAGCGCCCATGTTCGCTTGCGGCGTCGAAGCGCAGCCACCAATCAGAACAAGCGGAATGCGGGATATGGATGCGTTGGCGATTGCAGTGACCGTATTGGTCACTCCCGGGCCAGCGGTGGCGAGCGCGATGCCGATCTGACCGGTAAGCTCGGATTGCGCATGCGCCATGTGCACCGCGGCACGCTCATCGCGCACATCAATTATCCGGATGCCCGCCCTTGCAATGTGGTCCCACAAAGACTGAATGTGCCCGCCTTGAAGCCCGAAGACAAGCTTGACACCTCGCGCCTGAAGCGCGCGTGCAATCCAAGCTGAAACGCTGGCTTGATCTTTGTTGAAGTCCTGTCGCGGCAAATTGGCTGATGGAGGATCCGGCATGATTTTTTTAGTGCCCGTTAGTCAGCACATGCGAATGGTCAGTCGCCAGGCATCTGCTGCCTGGCTTCGAGCATCTCGCGCAAGGCCCGATGCAAAATCTTGCCGGTTGCATTGCGCGGCATTTCATCGTCGGCCAAAAGCACGATCTCTTTCGGACGCTTGTAGCCGGCAAGCTGCTCGCTCGCCCAACTGAGCATCTGCTTTTCATCAAACTTGGCTTCAGGAACCGCTACGACGGCTGCGCATACCCGCTCGCCCCACTTCGGGTCGGCTCTCCCGACAACCGCCGCATCCTGAACGAGCGGATGATTTGCCAGCACTGCTTCAACTTCGGACGGATAGATGTTTTCACCCCCGGAAATGATCAGATTATTCTTCCGATCAATGAGGCGTATGTATCCGTCTTCATCTCGCAGCGCGAGGTCGCCGACCGTCAGGTAGTCGCCGCGAAATGCGTCTGCGGTCTTTTCAGGCAGATTCAGGTAGCCGTCAAAACCATAAGGGCTGCATGAGTAGAGTTCGCCCGGACTGCCATCAGCCACTTCGATGCCGCTTTCGTCAAGCAAGCGTATCGGGGCAGAGCCGATCACTTCGCGCCCGACGGTGCCCAGCTTGTCGAACTGCTCATGCGGATGAAGCATGGTCACCCAACCCGCTTCGGTCGAGCCGTAAAGCTCGAATAGCCCCGAGTTTGCGAACATTGCCATAATCTCCCGCTTGGTGTCCTCGCGGGCTGGCGCGGACGAAATCATCAGCTTTTCTACCCTGTGAAATTTGTCCGCGGCTGATTTGAAGCGGAAAGCGTCGAGCAGCATGACATAGTGAGTCGGAACCAGCGAGGTGAAGGTGGCGCCTGTTTCGGCAAACGTGCGCAAGCACAGCTCAGGGTCGAAGCTGTCTCGCGAAAAGATGCTGACCGTGCCGCCGCAGTAGATGAATGCGGCAAAGAAGTTAAGGGAATTGGCATGGAACATCGGCATCACGAGCAAGGCATCATCTGAGCGACTCAGTCCAAGTTCAACCGCAGTCATCAGCGCCAGCATCGCCATGCCCCGATGGCTGCGGATGGCACCTTTTGGTCTGCCAGTCGTGCCTGAGGTGTACATCAGGCACCAAGGGTCATCAATGCCGGCGGCTGTCTCGGGCTCTGTTGCTGAGCCGCCCAGCAGCAAATCTTCGTAATGGCGCCACTTCGACTTCGCGTCATGGTCACCGATTGCGATAAAGCGGCTGTCCGGCAACTCGATGTAGTCGCGTATGCTTTCGACCACTTCAATGAGGGATGCTTCCGCAATGACGGCCTGGGCATCGCAGTCTTGCAGGATATAGTGCGCTTCTGGCCCGGTCAGTCTGAAGTTGATCGGCACTGCCACCAAGCCCGACTTTGCGGCGGCAGCATAGACCTCAGCCCACTCCAACCTGTTGTAGGCGAGGATTGCGACGCATTCGCCAGGTTCAAGGCCAAGTCCTATCAACGCATTTCCCAAACGGCAAGCTCGTTCGTTCCATTGCCGATAATTCAGCGTGCGCTCTAGATCGCGCGCTGCCAGCTTGCATGGCTGCAGCCGCGCTTGCGCACTGAGAACCTGCCCGATGTGCAGTAGCGGCGAATTCAAAAAAGATTGCTCCCGCTCAGTTTTGAAAGTACAGAATTTACAGACAGTCGTTCCAATGGCAAAACGTCAGCGTACTACTCTTTGGAGTCGGTCTGGAATCGGCAAACCGCCAACAAGTGAAAATGCGGCAGCCAGCGAGCGATTTTCATGCAATTACAACTTTCTCCATTCGGATGGCACTGAATCAAAATTGTTCGTCAGATCTAAAGCCGCGTTAAAAATGAAATCGACCTAAGGAGCCGCATTGAGCGAGCGATACAACAATGGCCCGACACAATCAATCTGCAGACACAAAATATCTTACGTTTGCATCTGAACCACACCGATTGCGTCATATCATATCGACATGCCAGCTTCATTGCAAAATGCTGTTTCCCAATTTTGCTAAACATCCAGATCTCAAAGCCTGTTAAACAGATCTTCACCGAATCTTCTGCGGCATGAACAGCCAAACTTCGAATTCATACGACTACATCGTGGTCGGTTCCGGATCTTCAGGCGGAATGATCGCCTACCGACTTACTGAAAACACCTCAACCCGAGTGCTGCTGCTGGAGGCCGGATCTGACCGACTGCATTGGTCGATCAGAATGCCAGGCGCAACGCGCAACAACTTTACCGGCGGTCCGAGAAACTGGAGCTTCGAAACCGAACCCGAGCCCTATATGAACGACCGCAAGCTATTTCAGCCGCGCGGCAAGGTTATTGGCGGCTCATCATCGCTGAACGGAATGGTATTTGTTCGCGGTCACCCGATGGACTACGACAACTGGGTCCAAGACGGAGCGCTCGAATGGTCCTATGAGGATGTGCTGCCCCATTTCATCAGCATGGAGCGCTATGGCGGCCACGCATCTCGATACCGCGGCGACAGCGGACCGATCAGTGTCGAAAAAATGCTTGGCTCGCACCCGATCGAGCAGGCATTTCTCGAGGCGGCCGAACAGGCGGGGCACAAGCGCGTTGCAGATTACAACGGTCCTGAACAAGAGGGGGTCAGCCCGTTTGATTCAAATATCGGCAATGGTAGCCGAAGCGGCACCGCCGCCTTGCTGGATTCGGCCAGAGACCGTCCGAATTTGAAGCTTCAGCCTCATGCGCATGTCACCCGCATCATCTTTGACGGCAATCGCGCCATAGGGGTGGAATACCTGCTGGAAGGCAGTAAAATGCAAGCCTATGCAGACGGGGAAGTTGTGGCTTGCGCCGGAGCCTTCCAAACACCCCAGCTGTTGATGCTTTCCGGCCTCGGACCAGCGGAGCAATTGCGAGCTTTCGGCATTGAGCCAATCGCAGATCTGCCTAGGGTGGGCGAAAACCTTCAGGATCATTTGGAAGTTCACGTCAAGCATCGCTGCCCGAAAGGCATGTCGAACAACAAACTGCTTCGCAAAGACCGAATGCTGATGATCGCAATCAAATGGTTTGTTTGCAAGTCGGGCCCAGCAGCAAAACCCGTAAGCCATGTCGGCGGCTTTTTAAGAACTAGCGAAGAAGTCGGCTACCCGAATCTTCAATTTCATTTCTGGCCCTACTTCCTTGAGGGGTGGTCGCCGCCACCGGACAAGGATGGGTATTGCTTCGATGTTGGTCCTGTGCGTCCGAAAAGCCGAGGCTGGGTGAGATTGAAGTCGGCCGACCCTCTGGATCCGCCGCGCATCCTGCTTAACGGCCTTTCAGATGGGCAAGACCGCGAGGAGTTTCGTCAATGCATTCGAATCGCAAGGGAGATTGCTTCGCAAAGCGCATTTGACCATTGCCGCGGACCGGAAGTGTCGCCCGGCCCGCAAGTTTCAAGCGACACCGACCTTGACCGGTATGTGCGCGAAAACGCCAACAGTGCGTATCATCCATGCGGCACCTGCAAGATCGGCTCAGACGAGATGTCCGTCGTTGACAGCGAGCTTAAAGTGCATGGCATTGCCGGGCTGAGGGTTGCGGACGCATCGGTGATGCCGGCCATCACCAATGGCAATATCAATGCGCCATGCCTGATGATCGGCGAGCGAGCTGCATCGATGCTCGCTCAAGGCAGATGAGGTCGGGCGGCACCATTGCAAATGGTTATCCGACTCAGGTTCAGTTTTCCGCCTCAAAATGATGGAATGCCCTTTCAAGCCTGCCAGGCTCTGTTGTTGTCAGTTGGGGAATAGCCGTTTTCGGGTAGTGGCTCAGCTTGAAAATGATTGAAGATGACTGTTTTATTGCTATTTGCAAGATTCCGCGATTCGTTGAGCAAGTGAGGGTTGGCAGTGGAATTCCAATGACCTGCATCAGAAAAAAATTCATAAATTACCTGATCGTTGGGTAGTGGCTCGGTTTGAAAGTTTGTCTATTTTCAGAAAGGAAAGTCTGTACAATACAGAAAAATATTAACCATGAGGAACACAATCATGATCCAGAAACACCGTAATCCCCCCCCCCCTCGCTAAATTAGCAACCATCCTGCTGCTGGCAGTGCTGACCGGGCCAGCGCAGGCCCAGCTGGTCATTCCACCGCTTGCCCCGCTGGTCATTCCACCGACCACCGGCCCGGCAGCCTGCACGCAAGGCGGCGCGTCAGAGGACCAATCAATATATGGAGATATTATCGAGACTCCCACAAACGACAGCCTGACATTCAACATTGTGGAAATCCCCCTTGTAAATTCATTCACAGTATATGCGGGGGTTCAAGAAGGCGGGAGGGGTGCTCCACAGCAGGTTAAAAATCTTGGTTCATCCCAACCACTGGCGACACAGTCCGGCACCTTCTCCGGCCTGAAGAAGAATACGCGCTACACATTCGTCCTATACAACGACGCCACACAACCATATGCAAATCCGCTTGCCCGCCATTGCTTCAAGACCCGCGGCGAGTTCACGCCCGCGGAGCAGAACCTGGTTTACGATAACGATCGCTCTGAGTGGCAACCCAACCTAGCCCAATATAACCGGACCGGGTGCTATGCGGTGGCCAGCACGAGGCAGGACATTCGGGACTGCTATTGCAACGGCACGCGCAACGGAACACACATCCTCGCCGGCCAGACTACGGCGAGCCAGGCGCAAAGGCAGTATCTCAATTGTCCGGACCTCGACAGCTGAGCCATCCGGTCATCGGGAGCGCGGGCCGCGCGACGGCGTCAAGCTGGCACCGGATATCAGTGGAATGTCGCTGAACATCCCGGATGCAGGGCGGCCCCGCGGCCGCCCTGTCCTACCACGCGTCTTGGCGATTTTCAAACTGGGACACTACCGATCGTTGCCAAGAAAGCCGTGTTGATTGAGAGTGGACAAGCCCACCTGCGGCGGCCACGCTTACGCGCAAAGAACGAAATCATGGATCTTTCATTATCAATGCTTTACGATTTTAATTCTTTAAAGAATTCTCTTCAAAAGCGCTCTTGAGGTGAAGATGATCGATGCGCAAAACCTCGGTCGAATTTATTTCAGGGAAAGGAAGGTGAAGGAGTGCCGGGCAAAGACCATCTCTATACCGAATGTCCAATAGTCCTTGGATATAGTCATCATCGAAACAAAGGGATTTGTTAGTACCTGTGGATCGCTTGATGATCTTCTTCAAAGTAAATCATTCTTCATGTGTCCGGGGTCAGATACATGTGAGACCGGACACCACCCTAACTCGATTTTAAGGCGTACGCCTTGTGTCCGGGTTCAGATGCGCGATAATAGGTTTCATGGAAAATGCTGATATCCAGCGACTGTCGGAGCGAATAGCTGTTATGGAGGAGCGGATGAACTCCAGCCGCGCTGAAATGAATGCGCACCAGGCCGAATACCGGACCGATCTTGCCAACTATGCCGCCGAGACGTGCGCGGCGTTCGACCGCATATCGCAGTACATCGCCAAGCGCGAGGCCAACATGGCAAGCGACATGGCCCAGCGAGACGTGGACATGGCCAGGCGCGAAAACAGGCTGATCATTGTCATTCTCGGCGGTATCGGCCTTGCCACCACGATACTGAGCGTTCTGATAACGGTGAACTGACCTTGCCGGCACCGAACACCGTGATGCCGCTTGCCTGGCTTGAATCGGCCTGTGCTTAGCCGGCTTGCTGAGGATCAGCTTTTCCGGCGCAAGCGCAAAGATCTGGCTTTCCTTGCCCGAATCCGGCTCCCATCTCATGATCGCGTCAGGCGGTGTCACCGTAGAAGCGCAGCCGAAATCGTGCGTTGCCGGCAGACTCGTTCGGCAAACGACATGCCGAAAATAGGCTGTGAATCATTGCATTTATGCTTTCGAGCGATCCACTCTAAAATGTGGGCATAAGTGGTTATGCAGAAACCTAAATTTTTTTCGACTGTGAATGTATCGTTGTCGAAGATGTGCGATGCGCAAAGTTTTGCGGAACAACCGCTCTGTTTAGCTAGGGTGTGAAAAAATACCTCTTGTTGGGTCAAATTCAATAAATGAGCTTATGGTTTGATATGAAGATTGCAGCGGTTGGCGCGAACGCCTTCTTGGAACATGGGCCTCACCAGCGGTGATGCGAATGGCAAATATGCATATGCAGCACAACGACAACCGCGCCACAAGGTGGCTTTTGTGGACAGCGGCCATCAGCACGGGCTTTGCTTTGCTCAGCGTGTATCTGATGATTTGGGCAAAATGGGGATTGATTACTGTGATGAAATTGGATATGTGGTCAATCTGCTTTTAGCTGATATTCAGCTTTTTCGCGATCTGCGCGACAATATCCTCGTTCGACTGGCCGGTCGAAAAATGCGTCACGTAGCGTCCTTCGGGGCCAATCAAGTATAGAAAAGAACTGTGATTGACCGTATAGTCGTCCGCTGCCTCGCCCGTTGAGACATACGAAAAATAACTTCCATACGAACGTGCCACCTCCTGCAACTGCTCCACAGTACCTGTCAGTCCCTCGAATCGATCATGGAAGTGCGATATGTAGTTGGCTATCACTTCCAGCGTGTCCCGTTGCGGATCTACAGAGATAAACAACGGTGTCACCTGCTCAGCCTTGCTCGCGTCAACACCTTCGAGCCGCTCAAGGATATTCGTCATCTGAAGCAAAGATGTCGGGCATATGGCTGGGCAGTTGGTAAAACCGAAATACACCAGCAAATATCGCCCGCGATAGTTTTCACCGGTAACCGTTTTGCCACTGTGGTGAACCAGTTCAAACGGCCCGCCTAGCGCGATCGCCGCCTGTTCGTCCTGACTCGTGAACTGATACGCGACAATGCCGAGCACTCCAAAGCTAAACGCGCAAAGTAGCACTAGCAACGCATTTTTGACGCCCTTTCGCATTAGTCAAGCCAACTGTTGCCTGCTTTCTAGATGTGACCGACCTAGCACTAGCATCACTTGCAACCAAGCTTGTGAGCGGTAGAACTATTGGATACTGCGCGAACCGGCACATCGACAACAATTTTTCCGGTTTTTCTAAATTCAAGCTCGATTTGCAACATCGCACGCTCAGTGAGCGGCTGATCCAAACCCATCAACATGATATGCGGTCCCCGGGGCTTCAATATCAGCGGCGCATCCGAATCAAACGAAAAGCCGTCAACGTGCCGCATCATCACCACCCCACCTTCAACTACAGTATCGTGAAGCATCACATTGCCTGCTTGCGGAGACCTCGCGCTCACGAGAACATCGGAAAAGCCGGAACGGGCGGAAATTGCCATAAAGGCGGCACCGACACTCTTGCCCAAAGAGTCGAATGCATACGGCGTGTCGATGCAAATGTCACGGTGCCAAGAGGAGGAAGACGGGCTGGAATCCGCTCCTGCAACCTGAGCAACGACAAACGCGAAACATGCGATTACGGCTGACAAAAGAATTGATTCTCGAAATCTAGTCTGTATCGCAATCATGTAATCGGCTCCAGCGAGTTGGCAGCTTCCAGCTAGTCGTGAAATGTACCCGCATTTGGGTTTTCTGCTGATATGCATTGCACGTCGATGCAACACAAGTCGCAAAAATTGAGAAAAATGAAAGAATGTTCGCAAAATACATATGCGGTCAGTGCCACTTTACACAAGCATCAGGCTAATCGTCTCTTAAGGTCCAACTCCCTTCGAGTCGGCCATTTCGCAGCTTGGCAACATCGCGGACCTACCGACACGTCAGCGAATGCGCCTCATGATGATGCCTTGCGCGAAGTTCGTTCACTGAAAGGTCTGAGATCTCGCCATCGATCACCCGCCAGCGCCCGCCGATCATCACGCGGTCAGCGCGATGCGCACCACATAGGACCAAGGCGGCAAGCGGATCCGATGCGCCAGAAAACCTCAACTCATCCAGCTTGAACATCGCAAGGTCTGCCTGCTTGCCGACCGCGATCGAACCGATATCGCTGCGACCGATGCAAGCAGCCGAACCTTCTGTCGCCCAGCGAATCACGTCCATATGGCTGACGCTAGCCGAACCATACCTCAGTCTTTGAATCTGCAGCGCATGCCTGACCTCCTGAACCAGATTCGAAGCATCGTTGGACGCAGACCCGTCGACCCCGATGCCGACAGCGCAGCCAGCAGACTCAAGCTCAATACCGGGGCACAAGCCGGATGCAAGAATCATATTGGATGCCGGACAATGGCTGATGCCGACACCCTCGCCACCCAGCCTTTGGATTTCACGGGTAGTGAAATGAATGCCGTGCGCAAGCCAAGTGCGATTGCTCAGCCAGCCGACTTGCTCAAGATAATCTAGCGGACGGCACTTGAACTTGCGTTTGCAAAAACTGTTTTCGTCCTCCGTCTCAGCCAGATGGGTGTGCAAACGCACATCCATCCTGTCTGCCAGCGCAGCGCTTTGCTCCATGACATCGCGCGTGACAGAAAAGGGCGAACATGGCGCAAGCGCGATACAGCAGTGCGAACCGTCTGCGCCATCGTGATAGCTGTCGATCACTCGCTCGCTGTCGCTGAGAATAGCATCCGTATCCTGAATCACCGACTTAGGCGGCAGCCCGCCATCTTCGACCGAAAGATTCATGCTGCCGCGAGTCAAGCAAACGCGCATCCCCATGGATCTTGCAGCTTCTGCCTGAATGTCGATTGCATCGTGCAAATTGGCCGGGAAGACATAGTGATGATCGACGGATGTCGTGCATCCCGACAGCAGCAGCTCGGCCAGCGCGAGCTGGGTAGAGACATGGATGGATTCGGGTGTCAAATTCGACCATATCGGATACAGCGCTTTAAGCCAGCCGAACAGTTCCTTGTTCAATGCCTCGGGGCGGCATCGCGTCAGCGTCTGATAGAAGTGGTGATGGGTGTTGATCAGGCCCGGTAGAATGACATGCTGAGATGCGTCGAAGACTTTGTGGACCGGGGCAGTTGCGGTCGCACCAGAGGGAACGCATTCGACAATCTCTGCGCCATCGACCACGATTCCGCCGTCCGCGCCGTGTGCAAATATGGCAAGGGGATGCTTGATCCAGATGCGCATTGGGACGTTAGCGCGGCAATTTCCCGGTGCGATCGCCACAATGCATGGCAACCAACATCACAAGCAAATCGCGCAAAAGCGAATTGCAGTGCCGGTTGATGGGCGACTTGAGGCGCGGCGGCGCATCTGTTGACTCCATGCCTGTTCCCCGATCAATCGGCATACAGGAGCAACTATTCAATGTCCGAATAGCCAGCATATGTGAGCCTGCGGCATCGCCGCAGGCACGATCCCTGCAACGGCTGCGGCTGAATCTTTCAAATCGTCAATGCGTGGAATTCGCATTCATGCACGTACTCACTGAGCACTAGAAGCTTAGCTGGTCGGATCGCGCTACTATTCGCGGTAATCTTCAGCCAGAGCCTTTGCAAGCGACTGAACTTTGTTCTTCAGCCTATCTTCATCGGTGTCAAGAGGGTCGAATTTCCAAGGTTCATCCTCGTATTCGCGATGCACGTAATTGTTCTCATCCAACGATTTGATCATGTCGGAATATCCCCAAGCACCGCCGCAGTCCTCCGGCGGTGCGCGGCCTTGCACCTCGATTAGCTGCGGATAGATCTGGCCTCGCTTGGCCTTGGTCTTGCGTCCGATGCGGATGCAGTGAGACCAGCAGTCTCCGAAATCGTACAAGTACGTAAACATGCGTACCCGGTGCCGCTCGCGGATGTCTCGGATCGAAGTCTCGTATGTCTCGTCCATATCATAATCCCATTCGGCGAACTCGGGGCTTCTCCTGCTGTGCCGCAATTCAAATAACCAGAGGTGATCGAATTCCCAATCGAAAGCGTGTTGCAAAAGATCATGCAGGTCGCCGAGAATAAAGCGGTAAGGCACGAGCAGTTTCCGGCGAACTTCAGGTTCTAAGAATTCTATATTCACATCTAGCTCAACGATTTCCAAGACATTTCTCCTTAGGTGTACTGGTTCAATACATATGAGACTTTTTAAGTGGCCAGCGCACTTTGTTCGAAGTTCTGATTATACGCCTGCATGGGCGCCGTTTGTCCGAGCGCCTGATGCGGTCGGTAGTCGTTTTAGAAATGCTCGAATTTGGCCAGCTCGGCGTTGGCGCGCTCCACGCAGCCGTTGTATTTGGGGCTTTTGGGCGGCAGCACGAACGGTGCCTGGCAGACCGGGCGGTCGAGCAGCTTCGAGGTGCAAGTGGCGGTGGCGCGCATGCAGGCGCGCATGCAGCAAGGCTTCGAGACCGGGCAGACGGCCTCGGACTCCTTGACCGCGAAGCCGGCCTCGATGGCGACGCTCATGTGATCGATCTGGACCATCTGGCCGGGCGTGGCAGTCGAACTTGCGCCGCCGCTTGGGCTTCACGCACCCGTAGTGGAACGCTGCGGGCTCGGCCTGCCCGGTGCACACCAGGCGGGCGATCATGCGTCCGGTGGCGGATGCGCTGAGCGGGAAGGGGCGGGCGGTCCCACATGTATCTGACCCCGGACTGAACTTTCTCTCAGGCTGAAACACTGCTGGCTGCCTGGATACCGTCAATGCATAATTTCCAGGTCAAGACCCAAGGTCACCGGCCAGGGGCACCACTCATTGCTTGCCAGTGCTTGTTGCCTGTCTGCCTGTCGATTCGTCCATCCTGGAAAATTACCTGGTCGGTATCCCGACCAGGGCCAGGAACGCAAAGCCCGCGCCCAGGATGGCTATCGTTATCGCGATCTGGGCGATTCCGAATCCGACCGTCCAGCGCAGGTTGTCCTTGTCCCGCTTGGCCGTGTCGGTATCCCGCCTGGCCATGTCGGCCCGGAAACGCTCGAGCGTTTCCTGAAGGTCGGACTGCAGTGTCTTCATTCGTTCCTCCAGCACGGTGTGCTGTTTCTTCAACCCGGCAAGGTCTTTTGCCTGTTCTTGACCTGTGGATTCTTCCATGCCCCCATTCTATGCGATCGTCAGCCGGTTTTTCAATTGATTGTACGGGTTCAATGCATATGAGCCCTCTAGCCCCGCGGCGCGGGGCCGCCATCGACTTTAGAAACGGGGGCGCGCATGCCTTGGAATGGATGCGCCGAACAAGAGGCCGACGTGCGCTCCGGAGACCTTGATCCCGAATGCGGGCCTGGTCCGCTCCGTACGCCGTCCCGTCATTGGCGGCGCCGGGCGACCCCGCTGCAAAGACTGGTCCAGGCATGGATGCGGAGCGTTCGGCGCATCGCATCTGCTGAGCGGCCGACGAGGAGATTGCAGCATGGGCGGAGCAAGCAAAGCCAGGGTTCCGGCGGTCTATCCGGACAGCGCCGGCACCGATATCGCCAAGGACATCCGCCATGCCGCCTTGCCGGCCGCCGGCAAGGCGAGCAGCCGGCGGAGTCGTTCGGCGCGACGACGGGCGAGTTGCACCGGCTGGCCGACTGGCTGGAGGCGCATTCGGTCCGCCAGGTCGCGCCGGAGTCGACCGGAGTCTGCCGGATCGCACCCTTCGAGGTTTTGGAGCGGCGCGGCTTCGAGGCCGGGCTGGCCGATCCGGTCGGGCTGGCGCGGCCGGACCGGCGCAAGCTGGACGTGCCGGACTGCCGGCGGCTGCAGCAGCTGATGAGCCTCGGGCTTTTGAAGCGCCCGCCTGGCCAAGCTGCGCGACCGGCGCGCCGAGCATCTGCCGTCCCTGGAGCTGGCGCGCGAAAGCTGCCGGCGCCGCAGCGGCCGGATCGAGCGGCTGGAACAAAGCATTCTCGCCGCGGCCGAGCGACTTGCCGGCGAAGGCGAAAAGCCTGGCTGGGAGCGGCGGATGCGCGAGGCGATGCCGTCGATCTTCTCGGAGGCGGGGCCGGATTTTTCCATGCTGCCCAGCGAGAGCAGGTTCTGCCAGCGGCCGGTGCCGGCATCTCCGGCGGCAAGCGGCTCGGCCGCGCCAAAGGGCGCGGCGGCGCCCAGATCGCCGGCCAGTCGCTTCGAGTGTGCGCGATGCGCCTGCGGCGCGACCAAAGCCCGCTCGGCGACCGGCATCGCGGCCGCTGCGCGATAGCCGACCCGCCGCGAGCGATCAAGGCCGGCGCGCGATGGCGGCGCAAGGCAAGCCATGCAGCGAAGAGCCGGCACGGCAGGCCGAGCTCCGGCGGCGGTCCGAGGTCCGCCAGCTGTTCCGCCAGGCCAAGCGGCTAGGGCTCGACGCGCCGGACAAGGATGGCGACATTGTCCGATTGGAACAGGCGCTTGCGCGGACCTGAAGGCCATGCCGGAGAGTTTTAGTTTCTGCAAAGACTTTTCAGGTGGCAAGCGCACCTTGGTCGAAGTTTTGATTATACGCCTGCATGGGCATCATTTGTCCAGGCGCGGATCGGCCGGAAGGCGTTGCAAAGGCGCTCGAACCTGGCTAGCTCGACGGCGCAGGACTGGTGGAACTCGCAACGGCCGGCGGCTGAATTCGGCGCAGACGACTGCGAGCCGGCCCGCGCCGACCTGCATCATCAGCGATGGTCGGTCAAGAAGCTCTGCAAGCAGAGCAGGCAAGTGCTGAAGGTCGAGTATTTTCACTCGAAAAGCCTCAACGGGGCGCGGCATCATGAGAGCCAGCGACAAGCACTCCGTCACGGCCGGCTGCAAGGCCTTCGAGCCTCTCATGCTCGGCCGCGCGAAAAGCGTCGCCTCGCCGAGTCGATGCGGCGAGAAAGGGTCAGCCGGTCGTTCATGCGAATCTCGCAAAAGCCGGCTGGAAAATGGAAGCCCGGCAAAGCCTGGAACAAGGCAATGAAATCAACAGCCTGATGAAAAAGTCCGATGAAACCTTAAGTTGACGCGCCATGCGATGCTAAGTTAATGGCATTGCCCCCCCCCCCATGCCGCCAACGAGGGACACAAGCCGCTTTCACCTTGCGCCTCTTCCAACAAGAAACCATGTCCGGCATCAGCAAATATTGTAAAAAAACTTGACCTTCAAAACGAACCGGAAAATAGGCAGCGTCTCGGTTTGAAAACC
Organism: Arenicellales bacterium; assembly: GCA_965214875.1. Taxonomy (GTDB): domain Bacteria; phylum Pseudomonadota; class Gammaproteobacteria; order Arenicellales; family JAJDZL01; genus CBDAUN01. The sequence goes on from OZ243980.1 coordinate 3,479,237, forward strand.
GCAGAAGCGCATTGCAGAGACAGGCGGCCCGCAGGCCGCTCCTTTTGCGGGTTCAGTCGTCGTCCCGGATGGGAATGCGCAGATAGCGGACCGGGTCGTACATCACGACAATCAGATGGTTCTGCCGATCGGCCTTGACGTTGTCTCTGGAAATGAGGAGAAAAAGATTTAGGCCATTACGGGCAGAATCATCCGTGCCGTCAGAGTCGCGGTCATATGCCTGGCCGAAATTCTGATTGCAGATCATTCGGCCTTGGGCCCACCCCCACCCGGCATTGGGTCTAAAATTGACACTGGAAACCCCGCGGATGTTGCCCTCGCACACGCCCGGCGGCGCTTCCGGCGGGCACGCAGTTGTCTCCCACACATTCACGCACGCCGTCAGGGGTCTGTCACGGGCGGGACAACTGTCCGGTCCTGAGTCGCCGCCAGGCCATTTGACGCTGATGATGGCATTGTTTGCTGCAGAGTCGTCCTCGATGAGGTCGCCCACTGGAAAGACCTTTTCGAGGACGAGATCGCTGAGTTCGCATCGGGCCAGCGCCGGCGGCGCGGCGGCCAGGGCGAGCGGCGCCAGCAATAGGAAGGCGGCTAGTCTAGCGAGGGGGGGGGGGGGGGGGGAGGGGAGGTGAATTAAATTTTTCTGAATCATGGCAACATGCTGAGAAATGAAATGAGAAATGGAATTTCTATTATACCCCGTCCCCCAAATCCGCGTTAGAGATCTTTTTGGGACGGATTTTCGTCGAAATCCGCAACGCGCCGGGACGCAGCGGCTTTTTTCGCGGATTCGAGTCTTCGCCAAGTTGAACTTGAGACCAGAAGCGAGAGAGTTCATTAGGATCCATGCCTGGACCAGTCTTTGCAGCGGGGCCGCCCGGCGCCGCCAATGACGGGACGGCGCGCGCAGCGGACCAGACCCGCATTCGGGATCAAGGTCTCCGGAGCGCATGTCGGCCTCTTGTTCGGCGCATCCATTCCAAGGCATGCGCGCCCCCGTTTCTAAAGTCGGTGGCGGCCCCGCGCCGCGGGGCTAGAGGGCTCATATGTATTGAACCAGTACAATCAATTGAAAAACCGGCTGATGATCGTATAGAATGGGGGCATGGCCGACTCGCACCGGGGACGACCAATTGACCGCCAAGCCATTTCCCAAACCGCTTCCCGCCGAACCTATGCCAGAGCGAGATTGGCTGGTTCGGGCAGATCGCGCCGAAGTGGGGCGCGAAGCCTTCTTTTGCGGCCGAGACGTTGAATACGAGATGTTTCGCAGCGCAGTCGACAGCTTGCGTTCCGGAAACATCGGCGGTGGCACGATGATTTTTCAAGGTGCCCCCGGTGCCGGCAAGTCAGCCTTGATGCTTGAGTGCGCAGAGGCAGTGCGAAAGCACTCTACAGCAGAAGAACCTTGGCTAGCGGTCTCCATCAAGCCCGACACGCTCCAGTGCGCAGCAGCAACTGCAGGACTGATCATTCGCGCCGCAAACGCTGAAAGCGAACGGCTTGCCGCCGTGAGCCCAGCCACGTTCCTCGGCAAGTTCAATGGCCTTTTGGACTTGGGAGTTAAAATGCTTGGCGAACTGCCGGACCGGGGATTCGGCATCGCCGGCATCTCGCTAGGCGGAAGAACAGAATCAGGAGATGTGGCGGGCCTGCCTCAGCTTGCGGAGCCGGTCTTTGCGGATGCGGCGCCGTTGCTGAGGCAATTCCGCATCGCAGTTTTTGTGGACGAGGCGCAGAACACGCCGGCTGCGGGCATGACCCGAAGCGTACTAGACTGTCTGCATAATCCGCCATCGGAGATACCGATGGTCGCGACATGCTTCGGACTAAGCGATACCGAAGCAGCATTGCGCGAATGCGGCCTGTCAAGGTTCGCGGACGAACGAATCGTCGATCTGGAGCCGCTGTCCAACGCAGATGCGCGCACTTCCATACGGCGCATGCTGGATGCCTACTATGTTGGCTCAAGCGAAGAGAAGTCGGTGTGGGCGGACGCACTGGCAAAGCTGTCGCAGGGGTGGCCTCAGCATATCAATCGCGTTGGCGTGGCTGCCGGACGGGTGCTGCGCTCAAATGAAGGCCGTCTAAAGCGCAGTCTGCTAAAGCAGGCCATGGCGAAAGGGGCTGAGCGCAAGGATGCATACTACAAGGGACGGGTTGCAGCCGGCTCCAGCCAGCCATGGCTATACAAGCGACTAGCGCTGGCTGCCAGCGAGAAAGAGGGCAAAATGGCCAACTCTCTCACCTATCATGAGATCAAAGCGCTGACTGAGCCGGCGCGGCGCGAAAACAAGCAGTCGACCGACGAGTTCCTACCAATGCTCTGCATGCGGGTCTATTGGCGCCTTCATCCAAAATTCTCGGCCAATACAAGATTCCCATTCCATCTCTTGGCGACTATCTTCGCTCGCTGCCGTCGCAGCCTCCGCAAACCGATTAGAAACGTGTGCCGCAACGCCTTCATAAGCATCAATTGCTAGCCAGTCCTTTCGGCTATGCTCTTCTTCGCAGATGCTGGTTTTTGCAACAATCGCGGCAACACGACGAATCGACCGCCATGATGCCGGCAACTTTCCGCAGGCACAACAAAATGCAAGCACAGCCATTCACCTCTATAATTGGTGCTGAGAGTGCGCATGGACTCTGCGACGCATCGATTCCGTTTAGCGAACACTGCGAAATGCTATAGTGACTCGCTCAAGTTCAAGGCTGTACAATTGGGGTGTAGCCAAGCGGTAAGGCACCGGATTTTGATTCCGGCATACCCAGGTTCGAATCCTGGCACCCCAGCCATCGCACCGATTGTTGAACATGGCCCGATTTTAAAGTCTCCGGCATCCACCAATCAGACCGCCAAGGTAGCCATCGCCCATGCCCGTTGAAAACATGATGGTACTGACCGGCAACTCCAATCCGGAGCTTGCCGAGAGCATCGCCGAATATCTGGGCGTACCCTTGGGCAGCACCCGCGTGGGACGCTTTAGCGACGGCGAGATCGCCGTCGCCATCAGCGAGAACATCCGCAACATGGATGTCTTCATCGTCCAGTCGACCTGCCACCCGACTAACGACAACCTGATGGAGCTGCTGGTCATGATCGATGCGGTAAAGCGCTCATCTGCCGGCCGCATCACCTCCGTCATCCCCTACATGGGATATGCCCGTCAAGATCGGCGACCGCGCAACGAGCGAGTGCCGATCACTGCCAAGCTGGTCGCCTCGCTAATCGACCGGGCCGGTGCCGACCGGGTTTTGACAATGGACTTGCACGCCGACCAGATTCAGGGCTTTTTCGACATTCCGACCGACAACGTGTATGCCAGGCCCGTGATCATCGGAGATCTTTGGCGCAAGCGCCCCGACAATCTCACCATCGTATCGCCCGATGTTGGCGCAGTGGTTCGCGCCCGCTCAATCGCCGAACAGCTCGAGGCGCACTTTGCGATTGTCGATAAGCGGCGCCCGCGGCCCAATGTCGCCGAGGTTATGAACGTCATCGGCGAAATCGAAGGGCGCTCATGCATCTTCATCGACGACATCGTCGATACCGCCAACACCCTGTGCCAGGCGGCATCCGCTTTGAAGGAGCGCGGCGCATTGGAAGTCAAGGCGTATTGCACCCATCCGGTGCTATCAGGAAACGCCGTCGAAAACATTGAAAACTCCGGTCTCGACGAACTTGTGGTGTGCAATTCGATTAATCTTTCCGAAACAGCTCAGAAATGCAATAAAATTCGCCAACTCGATGTGTCTCATCTGATCGGAGAGGCGATGCGGCGAATCGCAGCCGGCGATTCGGTAAGCTCGATATTCGTCGATTAAGCAGGTCTGGCACCACCTAAATCCATTATTAGGGACAAGGCAACAACATGGCTTCCAACTTTACTGTCGCGCTTGAAGCGCGCGATTCATTCGGCACCAGCAATGCGCGCAGGATGCGGCGTGACGGCAGAGTGCCTGTCGTCGTCTACGGCACCGATGCCGAAAACGAACACTTTTGCGCAGACCACGACGCGCTGATCCACAGTCTCAACACGCCGGCGTTCCACTCGGCGATTATCGATCTTGACTCGAACGGCAAGAAGCGCCAGGCCATTTTGCGCGACGTGCAAATGCACCCTCACCGTGCTCAGGTCCTGCATATTGACTTTCAAAGCGTCAAGGCGACTGAGCAGATCACCATCAACGTGCCGCTGCAATTCATCGGCGACGATGTGGCGCCTGGCGTCAAGACCGAGGGCGGAATCTTCTCGCGCCTGATTCTCGACATTGAAATTCAATGCTTGCCGGCAGATCTTCCTGAATTCATCGAGGTCGATGTGGCGCACCTTGAACTGAACCAGTCGGTGCACGTCTCGGATATCCAGCTGCCCGAAGGCGTGGCGTTTCCGGCTTCCTACGACGAGTCGGACGACTATGCGATCGCATCGGTCATTCCTGCCCGCGTCTCTGCCGACCTCGAAGCAGAACAGGAAATGGGCGAAGAACTTGGGCTTGGCGCCGAGGAACAAACCGAACAGTCCGAGCAGGAAGAGTAGCCTTGCGCCAAATCGGCAATGCGCGCCTAGCGCTTCGGCATGCGATTTTGCCGGCCTGTCGCGATGCGATCCCTAAATGAGCGGCATTCGAGCAATCTTCGGACTCGGCAACCCCGGGGCGCAATATCGCAATACGCGGCATAACATCGGCTTTCAATTCATCGATGCAGTTGCCGCCGAATACCAAGCCGACCTGAAGTTCAAGATCCGCTTTACCTCGGATATCGCAAGCGCATCGATCGCTGAGCGGCGAGTTTGGCTGATCAAGCCCAAATCCTTCATGAATCGGAGCGGCACCCCGCTTAGCCGATTCAATGCGTATTACGGAATCAACCTTGCCGATGCCATCGTGGTGCACGACGACCTGGATCTTCCGGCGGGCACCGTACGGCTCAAGCGCGCCGGCGGACACGGCGGCCACAACGGCCTTCGCGATATTATCACGCGAAGCGGCAGCAATGAGTTTATCCGCATCCGCATCGGCATCGGTCGACCGGGCGGCAGCAAGTCGACCACTCCTTATGTTCTCAGCATTCCGAATAAGGCCGACCAATCGTTAATCGACAGCGCTATCGCCGATTCGTTGCAGGCATTGCCCAGCATTCTCTCTGGCCGGATCGAGCTCGCGATGAACGCACTGCACAGCCGCCCGCAGCTCGTGGACTCCGTCGCAGAGTAGCAAGCCAATCACATCATGAGCTTTCGATGCGGCATTGTCGGTGCGCCAAACGTCGGCAAATCCACCTTGTTCAATGCGCTGACCAGCTCTCACGTTCCAGCAGAGAACTACCCTTTTTGCACCATCGATGCCAATGTCGGCATCGTGGCGGTCCCGGATGATCGGCTCGAGATCATTTCGCGCATAGTCAAAGTGCGCGAGAAAGTGCCTGCAACGCTGGAATTTGTCGACATTGCAGGACTGGTTGAAGGCGCCTCTCAAGGCGAAGGGCTGGGCAACCGGTTTTTGGCGAATATCCGCGAAATGGATGTGATCGCCTACGTCGCTTCGGCTTTCGGCTCAGACGATTCGATCGATGTTCAGGCCGTCACCGACCAATTCGACATGCTCAAGACGGAGCTGATGATTGCGGATCTGGACACGGTTCGAAATTCATTCGATAAGTCGGTCCGACGCGCCAGCACCGGAGACAAGGAGCAAAAGCGCGTGCTTGGCGCCATCAAGCGGGCCGGACTTGCCATTGAAAAAGGCATCGAAGTCAAAGATGTCGACCTGACCGGTCAGGAGCGCGAAGACTTGCGCGATCTGTTCTTGCTCACCGCCAAGCCCGCATTTCATATTGTCAACATCGGCGAAAATCAGCTCGCAACCGGCACCGGCGACCTTGAACGGGCGGTCGGCAATTCAATTGTCGCGGTTTGCGCCAAGATTGAGGCGGAGCTTGCCGATCTGGATGAAGAGGATCGAGACAGCTTTCGCGAAACCCTCGGAATCAAGTGCGCAGCGCTCGACTCGATCATCCGGACCGGCTATTCTGTTTTGGGACTGAAGACGTTCTTCACCTTCAACGAAACAGAGACCAGAGCCTGGACGATCACGCAAGGATCTACCGCGCAGCAGGCTGCCGGCAAGATTCATACGGATATGGCAACGGGTTTCGTGCGGGCAGAAGTGTTCAAATTCGAAGAGCTGGCCGCAATCGGCGATGAACAGAAGATCAGGAACCTTGGCAAGGTCCGATACGAAGGCAAATCCTATGAAGTGCAAGAAGGCGACATTCTTCGAATCCGATTCAAATGAGCGCCAATATGATCAGGTCGGCACACAGCGCAGTGATGCCGCGAAGATAGCCGATCGGCTGCGCGGCACCGTCGAAGACGCACAAAAAGATGTCGCGCCGCAACTCTAAAGCCCGAGCCGATCGAAGAGCGGACCGCGCTCAGCAGTTCGTGCAGCGGCCGTTTCAGCCGTTGCGCAATCCCTGCAAGCCGATGCAGATCGTATCGGATGACCAGCTCGAGTCGATCCACCAGGCCAGCCTGAAGATTCTTCGCGACATCGGAATCCGGGTTGAAAGCGATGTCGCGCTTGCCTACCTTAAGGACGCTAGAGCAGATGTCGATGCCGCAACCGGGCAAGTGCGCTTCGATCCCGAGCTGATCGAAGCGTTGACCACCGGCCTGCCAAGCGAAATCACCGTGCATGCCAGGAATCCTGAAAAAACCGTCACAATTGGCGGCAACTCGATCGTATTTGCAACGGTGTCTGGTCCGTCTTTTGTGACCGATCTTGATCGGGGACGCCGCGCTGGAACAAAGGCGGACATGGAAGACTTCGTCAAGCTAGCCGGCATGTTGAATGTCTTTCATCACGAAGGAGGCAGCGGCCTGGAACCATTGGATTTGCCACCTGAGACTCGTCATCTCGACATGATGTATGCGCAGATCACCTTGACTGACAAGGGCTGGCAGCCCGGCTGGATGAATACTGGCAGACGGGCTCGCGATTGCATCGAAATGGCGAAAATCGCCCTGCAGACAGACGATGAAGGCTTGAAACGGCGGCCGGCGATCGTTGGCGGGATCAATACCAACACCCCGCTGTTGCTTGACGCGGGTCAAGCCGACGGCATGCGCGAATTCGCTCTGGCCGGCCAGCCGGTGCACATCACGCCGTTCACGCTGGCGGGAGCGATGGCACCTGCGACCGTTGCGGGAGCGGTGACGCTGCAAAATGCCGAAGCCTTGGGCGTCATCGCGCTCACGCAAGCCGCCGCGCCCGGTTCGCCGACGTTCTACGGCAACTTCACCTCCAATGTCGATATGAGGAGCGGATCGCCCGCATTCGGCACTCCAGAGTATGCGCAGGCAGTGATCATCTCCGGCCAGCTCGCACGGCGCTACAAGCTGCCGCTTCGCTCGTCAAGCACAACCGCTTCGGCCTGCGTCGATCTGCAAGCGACCTACGAAAGCGACATGTCCGTAAACGCCTGCATCCAAGCGCACGCAAATTACGTCATGCATGCGGGCGGATGGCTAGAAGGCGGCTTGACGTGCTCTTTCGAGAAGTTGATTCTTGATGCCGAACTGCTGCAGCTGCAAAGCGCCCTTCTTGATCCGGTTATAGTCAACGAGGAAGAAATAGGGCTGGATGCGATTGCAGAAGTTGGAGCTGGCGGACATTTTTTCGGGGCAACGCATACGCTGGACCGATACCGGAACGCATTCTATGTTCCGATCCTGTCGGACTGGCGCAACTTCGAAACATGGCGCGATGACGGAAGCCGAACGGCGGTGCAAAGGGCGAACAGCATTTGGAAGCAGCTATTGCGAGATTATGAAAAGCCGCCGATTGATCCAGGCGTAGAAGAACAGCTGCAGGAGTACATGGCGAAGAGAAAAAAGGAGATCATGAGCAAACGCCTATAGAGCGATCGCTATAGCCATGAACAATAGCCTCCGGGCTGGTTGCCAGACTGGACCGGTCCAGTCTGGTGCATATGATGCCGAAAATTACCCGCGAGGCATGCATATCATCAACTGCGAGATCGATTAGCAGTTGCCCGAATAATGGTTGATGATCAAAGTATGGGCACTCAGCCTCATAGGAAAAATCGGTGATCAATGCTCACCGATTCAACCAAGATTATCCAAAGTCTCTGCCAAGATTTTCCAAGGCAGCCTGCGCTTTGAATCTTTCATTCTGGCAAACGCGGTTTCTGCTTGATGAATGTGAATGGTATTAAGCTGAACCAAGCGCTCAACAATCCAAATCGTGCATATGCCTCCACCGACTCAGCTTCAGCGGCCCTTCTTAACGCCTGGTCACCAGACAACAGCGGACAGTTCTTTGACTTTGCAAGGCAAGTGTAAAGCAGTCATTATTGCTGACTTTGGAATATTGACGAATCAGCCGATTTGCTTCCAGTACAGCAATGCCATCCAGCACCATGAGTTGCAGACCGAGGTCCAATAATGAGCGGTGACGCTCTTCAAGTTCTTCATAGAACAATATGTCAGGGCAGTAATGTCGTACGGCAGTCTGAATGCCTGTTCAAGTAATTTTCCCTCCTCCAAGTCAATGAGAACATTAGCATCGCTGATCATCAACACCACCCTCCAGATTGCCCTCTAGCTTCCGACTCATGTGAAATCGATAAACCGACACGCCGAGTAGTTCAGCTGCTTTTGATCCTCCGATGTACTCTTCAGCCAACGCTCGACATACGAGTTGTTTGAACCGAAATGTGCTTTCCTTAGGGCAAGGTTCGCCGGGCTCTTTTTTTCGCCAGCCTCGCTTGCTGAATTCTATGAAGTGCTGTCTTTTTAGATTGGCAGATATCACACCGCACTGTTCCAAACGCATAAGGGCTGCAGTCATGCTGATTCCGAACTCGTGCTTTAGCAACAACAGTTCAATTGGCTCGATCGCATGTCGATGCTTTCCCATAATTTCCAACACCGCTTTTTTCGGCAATAGAAATGCGCCGGCAAATCGATTGCACGCCTTCTCTTCATCGAGGTTTTCAGCTAAACGGCTGAGCAGTGCAAGATGACCTAGTTCATGAGCCAGTGTAAAGCGTTGACGGTCACCGGATAGATGGCTGGAAAATACAACAACTGGAATCGTGCCGATTCGGCCGGCCAATCCATCAAACCGATCGGCTCCCTCCACTTGCGTACAAATTATCATGACGCCTTTGGACTCCATTGCAGTGACGAGTTCAGGTATTGGGTCCAATCCTAAATTCCATGCCTCGCGCATTTGGTTAGAAACATATTCAATTTCAATAAGATAACCTACTTTCGCAGGAAGATCGGCAGGCAATGAAAATGTCGGAATTGGATGGTCTGTATCTGGATACAAGTCAAGTAGCGTGGACCATCGTTCAGCCTGATTCATCACGTCTGCTGTCAATCGATCGATCAGTTTCTTCGGAAGTCTGGATTTTTTGCGATACTCAATTTCCTGCAGCGCGATATCCACGCTAGGGATTTTTGCGGCCGGAATTTTTCCACGCTAGTGTTTGCGGTGCAACCCGGCTCGCTGACAAGCCTGTTTTTCTGCTCACCAGCATGTTTTGAACCAGATTCGAGCCGTCAACACCGTTTTTTGCCAAATTGCCGACTCCGAATCCTGCGCAGCCATGATTTGCTGCAGCGCAAGATCGGATGAAAATTATCGTGACAAGATCCTGAGATTCAGTCTTCTGCTGACGCAGACACTGCTATCATGGTGCTGAAGCTGATCCTGCTGAATGCCAAGCACCCGGCAGTTTTGCCGCTTGCACCACAAGACCTAAAATAGCATCCTTAAGCGGAAATTGTTTTCTAACCTGCACCGCTCTTCGGAGATTGGCCATCAATAGTTTGAATTCGAACGTGTTGTGCGGGGCCTTTAAACCGTTTAGCCAATGGGTAGATTTTCAAGAGCCGCGAACGAAAACTCCTATTGTCTTCAAGTTTGCGTTTTGATTGCACGGTCTGGTCAATGCGAAAAGATAGAGGCGCAATCGTCAGCGCCGGAGGACAGTTCGGCGAGTTTGACGAAGGCTATTGCAGAATCCTTGATAAGAGACCAGCTACCGGCGATTGCGTGATGCTAAATCGAGATGTATAACAATCAGCTTTTATTGCGCGACACTTCGACGTGGACCGCGTTGGAAACAATGCATTAAATGGCGACAGCCAATTTCGGCGACTTGCTCGAGTTTTGCAAGTTCGTCTTCACTGAACCTACGCCTGACTGAAACCGAATGCGACCGAACCAGCGATGAAATCAAAAGTCATGAAAACCTTCATGAGAGCAAAATCAAAAGGCGCTCCGATCTACACAGAACCTTTGGACAAATGGGCCAAAAAAACCGAGTGGCACGATATTCTGCTGACGCACATACGCAACCACTTTGAAAAGGCGTACCAAAGAATTGCGAAGGAAAATCCAGATTTCGTCAAAAGTCGCAAGATATTCGATGACTATATCGACACGGAGGAGTCAAGTTTCTACTGGCTTTGCATGCGCCAAGAATTCTACTGCGGGCAATTCCCAGGCAAAGGAAATGTCATCGATGCGTATTTGAACAAAAAGGGTTCCCGCCTATCGATCAAAGCGCGCCGCTATTTGGAAGCTTTGCGCGACTCGAAGCTCAGCCTGTTCAAAGTAACCGCTACTGATAAAGGCAAGCTTGTGACCTTGCAAGATATGCTATTCGACGGCGACGAGATTACCGCCAAGCATACCTACATCTCATTTTTATGCGATATAAATGACGGTGTCGCTGCACGAATATTGGATTTCGGCGATGAAAAAATTATCAGCAGAGGTTTTTTGAGATTTAAAGCTCAAAACGCACACACGCTTGCCCAGGACATCTTGTTGCCAGCCGGCGACAAGGCGGCATCCAATCAAAATGTGGTGAGCATCGGCATCAACAGAACGAAACAGCCGCAGAAACTACAAGATCTGCCGCAAGATGCCGAACCTGATTTGTCTGCCGTTTCGGGTCGCAATTTTGAAATCTTCTACCGATGGCTCCACGGGCAGGTGTGCGTATACGCCTATGAAAAGTCGCCGCCGCAAAAACGGTCCAGCGAATCAATAGCGACAACGCTGATTGCCTTCAAGCTTCGCGCCAAGCCGCCCCGCTTGATTGAAGCGCTTTCTGATCACGACAGAATCGTCGTAAATAAAGAATCGCAAGCCGGCGCATCGCGCGGAGTTCTATGGCGAGGATATCTGTATCCGACTGACTTTTCGCCTGATACGGAACTTCAAAAATTGGACGAGATTAGCTACTGCAACCTCGACTTGGATGGACGCAAGTCGATCGCGCAAGGCTATGTCGAACTGTACCAGTATGAACTTTTGATCTATGAACGCGAAATATGGCGCGCCCTCGAAGCGATGAACATGTTCGCTGACGACTTCGGCAATTTGCTCGAACCAGGTCGATTGACCATGTTTCGTCCGACCATCAACCAGGATGCACACTAAGCGACGGCACCTGGGCAATCCAGCAACGCGGCATTTGTGCGCCATAAGCGTAATTTAGACAGCAGTAACGGAACATACATCGAAGCAAGGAGACTAGGATGGATCAGGCATTTGACTACATCGTGATCGGCGCAGGCAGCGGCGGCATCGCCTCGGCCCGCCGAGCGGCCGAATACAACGCGCACTGCGCCGTGATTGAGCACGCTCAACTCGGCGGCACCTGCGTCAATGTCGGCTGTGTGCCGAAAAAAGTCATGTGGACAACTTCAAGAATCGCTGAAATGCTGCATGATGCGACCGACTACGGATTTGCGGTGGAGGTAGGCGGATTTGACTGGAGTGCCATCAAAAACTCACGCGATGCCTACATCAGAAGATTAAACGATATCTACGCCAAGAATCTCGACAGCTCGAATGTCGAGCGGATCTCGGGGGTGGGACGTTTCGTTGATCGCAACACGATCGAAGTGCAAGGCAAGCGCTATTCGGCGCCGCATGTGCTGATCGCGACCGGAGGCAGGCCATCGCTGCCGAACATGCCAGGCATCGAGCATGCCATCACTAGCGACGGCTTCTTCGAGCTGGAGCGGCTGCCAAAAAAGGTGGCAATCTGCGGTGCCGGCTACATCGCAACCGAATTTGCCGGCGTGCTTCACGGACTTGGCAGCCAGGTCACCATGGTATTGCGAAAAGATCTGCTGCTGAGAGAGTTCGACTCGACGGTCGCAGGAACGGTCATGGATGAAATGAAACGAGGCGGCATCGAGTTTATTGTGAACGCTCAAGTCGAACGGATTGACAAGCAAAACGGGACGCTAGACCTTCATCTGAGCAATGGCAATGTCATGAACGAAGTCGATGAATGCATTTTTGCGATCGGACGAGCACCCAACTCAGACAACATCGCCCTCGCCAATGCGGGGCTTGAACCCGACGAACGCGGCTTTATCCGCACCGACGATTTTCAAAACACCTCGGTGGACGGCATCTATGCGGTTGGCGACGTGACCGGCCGCGCCGCGCTGACACCGGTTGCGATCGCCGCTGGAAGAAAACTGTCGGACCGCATCTTCGGCGGCCAAAGCGATGCGCGGCTCGACTACGAAACCATCCCGTCGGTGGTATTCAGTCACCCGCCGATCGGCACGGTCGGCTTAAGCGAGCAGGCAGCGCGTACGCAATACGGTGATGACATCAAGATCTACCAGAGCAGCTTCAAGAACATGTATTATGCGGTCACTGAACGAACATCACCTACGATCGTCAAGCTGATCACAACCGGAGCTGACGAGCAAATCGTGGGCTGCCACATCGTCGGCGATAGCGCCGATGAAATCATTCAGGGTTTTTCTGTCGCGGTGAAGATGGGGGCGCGAAAGCAAGACTTCGACAACACCATCGCGATTCACCCGACCGCTGGTGAAGAATTGGTGACGCTTCGCTGACGCATCCGCGTTGCCCCAACTTGCGCGAGATTGCCGTTCATCCGATGCTGGTTGCCTCCCATTCAGTCTGACGGCTTGCGCAGCGTCTCGATCACCGCCGCTGTTTCGGGCCGAATGCCATGCCAGATCTTGAACGACTCGGCAGCCTGTTCCACCAGCATTCCCAAACCGTCAACGGACCGCTGCGCCCCGCAACCCTTAGCCCAAAGCTGAAACGGGGTCGGTTCGGAGCCATAGGCCATATCGTAGGCCAGTCGCACTCCGTTGAATACGCTGTCGGGCACTGCGGGAAGCGCACCCGCCAAGCTCGCCGACGACGCGTTGATAACGATATCAAATTGCGCCCCTTCGAGTTCGTCTAGCCCGCAACCTTTGATGGCGCCAAGATGCTGGAAGCGCTGCACGAGCTGCACGGCTTTGTCCTTGGTGCGATTGGCAACAACCATCTGCTGCGGTTTTCTTTTGAGCATCGGCCCCAACACGCCCTGCGCCGCACCGCCTGCGCCAATCATCAGAATAAGCGCCTGATCCAGTGAAGCATTCAGGTTCGATTCGATATCGGCGACAAAGCCTAGGCCGTCGGTGTTGTCTCCGAAGATGTCTTTTTTCAAAACCAGCGTGTTCACAGCACCGGCAAGTCTTGCCCGTTCACTAAGAGCGTCTGCCAGCTTGCAGGCATTCGCCTTGAACGGCACAGTCACATTCAACCCTTGCCCGCCGCTGGCCTGGAATCCGCTTACCGCTTGTTCGAATCCGCCGACCTCAACATGGATCGCATGGTATTCAAGATCGATGCCGCACTGCTCAGCGAACATTGCGTGCACGCGCGGCGACTTGCTGTGCGATACAGGGTTGCCTACAACCGCAAATAGTTTTTTGCTGGGACCAAAGTCGAACAGGTCTGTCATGTAGCGAATTCGTCTAGTTGGCAAACTCTGCCAGCGCCCTATCTGTCTGCGCAATCGACGCATGCAAGGAACAAGCTTGCTGCCGCGTTTCAGTTTAGCAGGTGCTGGAGCCTAGCGGTGCGAGAATTCAAGTCGCACCGCAAAGGTGCGAATATATATACTTCACTTGAACCTTCCTTGAAGACAAATAACCAGACGGATAAGGGAAACCAGCTTGGATCATCATTCAAAAGGCAAGCGCCAGATTCTGCGGGAGATTTTCGGCTACGACTCGTTCAGACCGAATCAGGAAGCGGTTATCGACACCTTGATATCGGGGCGCAATGCGCTTGCAGTCATGCCGACTGGCTCCGGCAAGTCGCTGTGCTATCAGATTCCGGCGCTGATGAGCGACGGGCTTGCCATCGTGGTTTCGCCGCTGATTGCCCTGATGCGCGATCAGGCAAGCGCACTCAAACTTGCAGGAGTCGATGCCGACACAATCAACTCCTCGAACGAACCGGCAGCCAACCGCGCGGTTTGGGAGCGCGTCAATGACGGCTCTTTGAAGCTGCTCTATCTTTCGCCTGAGAAATTGATGACCGAACCGATGCTCGATGCGCTCAAGCGCAAAACGCCGGTCTTGATCGCAATCGATGAGGCGCACTGCATCTCCCAATGGGGGCCTGCCTTCCGGCCGGAATATGCTGATCTTGCGCGATTGCGCGAGATTTTTCCAGACATACCGATGCTGGCGACGACCGCGACGGCCGACGAGGTGACTCGAAAGGAGATCGTCAGGCTCTTGTTCGCCGGAAACGCTGAGGTGCACGTCCAAGGATTCGACCGGCCCAATATCAAGCTATCGGTCGATGCCAAAGCGGGCAGCAAGTCCCAGTTGCTGAGCTTCCTTGAATCCCATAAAGGAAGCAGCGGCATTGTCTACTGCCTGTCACGCAAGAAAACAGAAGCGACCGCGGCGCTGCTTGAAAGTAAAGGCTTCCGTGCGCTGACCTACCATGCGGGCATGGATCAAGACAAGCGCGACTGCAGCCAAAGCATCTTCATGACTGAGCCCGGCATCGTGATGGTGGCGACAATCGCTTTCGGCATGGGCATCGACAAGTCGGACATAAGGTTTGTGCTGCATGCGGACATGCCTGGATCGATCGAAGCCTACTATCAAGAGATCGGTCGCGCGGGGCGCGATGGGCAGCCCGCGACGGCTCACATGCTGTTCGGGCTTGATGACATTCGCATGCGGCGCGTCTTTATCGAAGACGAAGATGCGGGCGATGATCGCAAGCGAAGAGAGCATCAACGATTGAATGCGCTAATCGGCTACTGCGAGACGCCCGCCTGCCGGCGCCGCGCTTTGCTTGCCTATTTTGGCGAGACAATCGGTCCGTGCGGCAATTGCGACGTATGCCTTAACCAGGTCGAGCTTGCCGATGGTACCGAATATGCGCGAATGGCGCTTTCAGCCGTCTATCGTACTGGGCAACACTACGGAGCTGCGCACATCATCGACGTGCTTCGTGGAAACAGAACACAGAAGGTTGCAGGGGCGGGCCACGACAGGATTCCAACCTTTGGGGTTGGCAAAGAACTTGGTACGCAAGAATGGCGCGCGCTTATTCGCCAGCTCGTCAGCGCAGGTCCCTTGATCCAGGATATCGCCGCCTATGGCGGTTTGCGCATTTCACAATCCGGCCGAGATCTACTAAGAGGCGCAGCCACGTTCGAATACCGAAGGCCGCAGCAATTGCCGCACCGTCGAAAAAAGACTCAAGCATCGGAACGTCTATCTTTTTCAGATCAGCTGACCGCTGAAGATACGCGGCTTCTGGAGCGCCTTAAGGTGTTGCGCTTGCGGTTGGCCAAAGAGCGTTCAACGCCTGCCTACGTCATCTTCACTGATCGCTCCCTTGCAATGATGGCGCAGCGCCGCCCTGAGACACATGAGGAATTTGCCCAGATTAGCGGTGTCGGCCAATACAAGTTGCGCCAATTTGCCGATATCTTTCTCGCCGAAATCGCAGGCGAAACGAGCCAGGAATCGGATTGACGAAGAATTCATCAATATTATTCCGGCCAGCTGGCTGCATGCGCCTGCTCCGCGAATCGATTCTCCCGCAGGCGGCGGCTATATGGTCAATTTGCCAGGAAACGCTGTCTCCCATATTCCGCTATAGCGAAGTCTTGTTCTTGTCGACGATGCGTGTGTAAACATCTTCCATTGCTTCGATGAACGAATTGTCTCGATGCCAGAACGCCGGATGCTCGCCGCCACGCTTGATCAGTATCGCTGGAGTTATAGCAGACGCAATCGGAGCATCATCCGGCAGGCGACCAGCTCCCAGCCAGAAGGTCTTCAAGTCGGCTGGCTCGCGAGGCTTCTTTTTTGGAGGCGCATAGCGATGGGCATGGTATTCGGTCTTCTCATCGCTAGCACTTTGCCGGGCAACCAAAGCCCGCCCTAGCGGCGTCTCGGACAACTGCTCAACCATCGTGTCGAAACGCATTCCGCGCAGCTGAAACAACAGCATCGGGTCGCGGTCAAGCAGCGAAGCGACCTTGTAGTACACCCCAGCGACATGCTTGCAAGGATACATGAGCGAGGAATAGTCAGGACATGAGCATTTTCCTGTCAAATCCGAGCGGTCACGCGGCAGCAGGTGCATGCCGCGGGCCGTGAACACGCTTTCAATCGTCGATGGCATTTCATTCATCAGCAACTGCGACAGGCAAGCCGCATTGCGGCTGATTCTATCGACAATTTCTGTCCAGTCGTTTTGCGAAAACTGCTTCAGCTTGATCGTTACCTTATAGCGAGGTTCCTTGTACACGCCAAAATACGGATTAACGTTGCCTCGCATTATCGCCGCAACAGTGTTATCGTCGCGAATCTCGAACTTCAACAATCTGTTGGGGCCGGCATAGGCGCGCCCGCGCTTGAGCCGGCCCGGGTCGATGCTTATTTCGAGCACTTCGAGAAACTTCTCGCCCCACCAGGTTCGCGCCATCTTCGCCATCTCAGGACTCCATTATCGATTCGCGGTTGAGCTCGATCAGCTGCTTGAACGCCGCATCGTCTAGTTCGGTCAGCCAGGCTTCATCGGTCCCGACGATGCTCTCGGCGAGCGCCTTTTTGTCCTCGATCATCTGGTCGATTCGCTCTTCGAATGTGCCGAAGGTCACCATCTTGTGAGCGAAGACCGTCTTTTCCTGTCCAATTCGGTAGGCACGGTCCGTAGCCTGGTTTTCTACGGCGGGGTTCCACCATCGATCGAAATGAAACACATGATTCGCCTGAGTCAATGTAATGCCGACGCCGCCTGCTCGCAGCGAGAGGATGAAAATCCCCTCAGGCGTCTCCGGATCCTGAAAGCTCTCTATCATGCGCTCCCTTCGCTTGCGGCTGGTTCCGCCATGCAGATAGTAGACCGGACAGCCGCACTTGCTGCGCAGAAGTTTTTCGAGCTCGCCTGCAACCGCGGTGAATTGAGTAAACACAAGCATGCTGTCCGACTCGGCAAGCGCCTCTTGAATCATTTCAACTAGGCGCGTCAGCTTATGCGAGCGCGATTCGCTAAAGGAGCTGCCGTCTTGAAGGAACTGGGCCGGGTGATTGCAAATCTGCTTCAGCTTCATTAGCGTCGATAGAATCAAGCCTCTTCTCGCCATGCCTTCGGCCTGTTCAATGTTTCGCTCGACTTCATCCACCACCGCCTGATAGAGCGACGCTTGCTCACGGGTCAGATTGCAAAAGACCTTTTGCTCAAGCTTGTTCGGCAAATCAGCAATGATCGACTTGTCAGTCTTTAATCGGCGCAAGATGAATGGCCGCACCAGCTGCTGCAGCTGCATAAGACGCCGCTTGTCGCCGCCTCTTTGGATCGGCGTTTCGTATGCGCGCTTAAATTGCGCGGCTGTCCCAAGATAGCCGGGGTTCAAAAAGTTGAACAGCGACCATAGGTCAGTCAATCGATTCTCTACCGGCGTGCCGGTCAATGCAATTCGCAATGGGGCGTTCAGCGCGAATATCGCCTTGGCTTGAGCCGTCCTGGGATTTTTGATGTTCTGAGCCTCATCAACCACGACCCGCCCCCACCCGATCTCTTTGATCAGCTCTCGGTCTCTTGTTGCGATCGCGAATGAGGTGATGAATAGATCGACATCGGAGCTTGCCAGCTTACGCGCTTTCAGATCGCGATGCCGTTGAGAGCCGTGATGAATCAAGCAGCGAAGCCGCGGCGCGAACCGTTCCACTTCCTTGCGCCAGTTGCTCAAAACCGATGTCGGCGCAATCAGTAGCGTCGGCTTTGGGTCGCCTTGATCGCGATGCTCCGCACATTCGCGTTCATGCAGCAGCAAAGCGATAATCTGAATCGTCTTGCCAAGGCCCATATCGTCTGCGAGACAGGGGCACAGTCCCAATGCTTCCTGAGTTGCCAGCCATGACAGACCTTGCTGCTGGTAGGGCCGCAAGCTTCCTTGCAATCCGCCTGGATCTTCGATCGGCTCGACATCCTCCTGCCGCTGCAATGCTTTGAGGGTTTTGCGCAGCACTTCATCGAACATGAACTCAGTGGCATCCTCGTCTGCTTCGGACACCTGCTTGAGCATTTCCTTGAAACTTAATGGAGCATCGTTTGATTGCTGGCTGCGCCACAAGTCAAGAAGCTGCGCCATATGGTCGCGGTCGAGCTCCATCCATTCGCCGCGAAAGCGTATCAGCGGAGCCTTGGCGCTAACCAGATCTTGCCACTCCAGCTCTGAAATCGGCTCGCCGCCCACAGAAAGTTCATAGTCGTATTGCACCAAGCTCGGCAAACTCAGGTAGCCCGAGCTTTCTGCAGATGAAGAAGATCGCGACTGGCCGGAAGCTTTGATTCGAATCCGCGCCCGCAATCTTCCTTTCGGCGTCCACCAGCTCGGGACCAGAATGCGAAAGCCGGCCGACTCTAGCACGAGCGCGTCGTCCTTCAAAAACCGGTATGCCGTATCAAGGTCAATCGCGATGCCGGACGGCTGCTCGCTCTCAAGACCTTCCCAAAGCAGCGGGCATACTCTTGCCGCATGACCCAAGCTCACCAAAAGATTGCGCTCGAATTGCGCACCAAATGTTTTAAGCCAGCCCGCTTGCCGCGCCTGCGACAGCAGCCACCACTCCTCCAAATCGATCTTCAAGGATGGATCTTCGCTGGATGCGACGAAAAAGCTCAATCTCCACTTTTGCTGCTCGGAGTCGTCGGACTCGTCAAGGCGAATGCCGAGGACGAATCTGGATTCCTGATCACTTGCCGCACAGCCCGAAATTTCTCTTTGCCAAGAACGCCACTGCTGCCAGTGTTCCAGATCGGGTTCGGGTGCGTCAGCTAGGCGCAATCCGTACTCGCGGTCCTTGATCTGCAACGAACTTGCCAGCCAGCAGCCTTTCATTCGATTGAGCGTCTGGGCAGGCAGCGCCGTATTGGCCACCATTTCGTCAACCTGCTGTTCGGAGAAATTCCTCAAAATGTCGGTTTCGTCGCTGGAATCATTTTGCTTGCCAGGCTTCGAGCCGCTGACAGCCGTGCAGATTCTAGGCATGAGAGCCGCAAAATCATTCAGCTGGCGTTCATAAAGATCGCCGGCTGGCTGCCAGCCGCTATGGATTTTCAGCCTGGATTTTGAGCGGCCAGGCAGATGGCACTTCAAATATGGCAAGAATTGATGCTGCCGGATCAAGTTGCTCAGATGCTGCGCGTAGCGCATCCAGAACTTAAGTTCGACGGCAATCTTTACGCTTGCTTGGCTGTAATTGGCATAGAGCCGCATATAGCGCAGGAACTGAAGCGGGCGGCGGATACAGATTCCGTAGAGTGTCCAAGCTTGCCATTCATAGTCGTCGGGCAGGAACTCGCCTTCAAGCTGAGCGAGTTCAAGGCTGGGCAATGGTCGTCCATCACTGCTTGGCAAGAATGCGTAGAATTTAGCAGGCGCCGAATCAAGGAACGGCAGAAAAAGGTTGCTTAATTCCGGATCCGTTGGCAACAGATGGTCGACCGTGCTCTGCTTCGCAAGGTGTACTGCGCGAATCCCACTTTGCACCTCGCGGGCGCCACCGGTGGCTTCCAGCCAGACAACCAGCTTTCCTGGGTTTTCAAATTGCGCGAGGGTGCCCGGTACCCAAGTTCCATGTACGAGATCCATGTTCTGACCCATCTATCTTTCAGTTTGATGGTCTATGCCATGAGGTAGCCAGCCAAAAACCACACATCAAAAAATTACCGTTTCAGAGCGATTTTCGACACCCAGATGTCCATTCCGCTAATTTCTCCCACTCGCTCGCAGTCACGCCATCCAATTCCTGCACAAGTCTGCTTTTTCTGCTGTCCAAGGACATCATAACGCAACACCGCAACACTCACCGAATTAAGCAAAAGACGGATATCTGCCGCCTATAGAAGTGCAGATAGTCTGTCTAGTTGGCCGTGCCAATTGAGAATGCGCTCATCCGCAGTAACGAGACGATAACCTTCCAAAGCGGTCGAGACAATCAACCGGTCAGCGGGATCGCCATGGAAATTGGCGAGTGTTCCTGCCCGCATGGCAATCTTCCCATTCACCGGAATTTCGATAAGCCCCTGCGCCAGTTGCGTCTGATGCCAGTATTCGAGGCTAGGTGTAAAACTGATTCTGTTCTTCATCTTGAGCATGGCGATTTCCCAAAACGAGAAAGCCGATACAGCAACCTCACCCGACCGCCAGCTTGCATCAATACTATCCCGCGCAATTGCACCCAAACGCCTGTCGCCAGACCTTAGCCACAGCAACACATGCGTATCAAGCAGAATCAATCTCCAGCACCCATGGTCGAAAGCGGATCAAGCTCCCATTCAACATCCAGCGGCTGAATGATATCGCCGAGTATCTTGATTTTTCCCTTATCAATGCCAAACAGAGTTTTCGGCTTTTCTCGATAAGGAACTAGGCGGGCGACGCATCGACCGTGCTTCGTAATAACTAGCTCTTCGCCTGTGTCTGCCACCTCGTCCATCAACTTAAGGCACTTCGATTTAAATTCAGATGCCTTTATCATTCGTTTGTTCGTTGGGTGTTCCATTTCCATCGCTTTAGAACCAAGAGTAATAAGTTATCATGAAATGGATTTTAACACCATAGACATAACTATGGTCATTTTTTGAGGTAAACTTTTCAAATCTTAAAATTCTGACTAATTGCCACTAATTTATGAGTTCGTTTCGCGTTATGGCATAGAGTCATTACAAGTAATTGATTAAAAATAGAATTAGTCATCAAACGAAGCCTGACCCAATTCCAGAAAGGCATCAGCCTGAACGAATTCATGAAGCAGTACGGCAACGAGGACAAGTGCTTCGACGTACTGTTCAAGATGCGCTGACCGGCCGGCTTCGTGCGTCTCAATTGCGACCATGACAAGAGCTGCCATCTGAGCACCCGCAAGCTGATGCGGCGATGCTCGGCAATCTGAATAAGGCATTGCGCTCCAGCCACCACTCGTTCGGATGCGAATTGTGCGCCGCGCTGCCTCGCCGAATTCGAATACCGGTTCAACTGCCGATACCACCTAGCTGACATGGCCCGAGTCTCGCTTTCATCGCCCTGAGAGCTCCGCTGATGCCCGAGATGCTCCTGAAATACGACTTATGTTAAGTGGTGATTAGGTCGATTTTGGCGAAAGCGTACATTGGATTCCAATATTCGTATGGTTTATACTTCGGTCAATCTTTATCATTGTTGTATATATTGGGCGCCATGAGCTATTCTGCAGCAGCTATAGCCAACTATTTTCTTGACCACTATGGAGATATGAAAAAATCTCCGAAAATATCACCGTTGAAACTTCAAAAATTGGTGTATGTTGCGCATGGCTGGTCGCTTGGGATATTGGGGGAAGAATTGGTCGGTGATGAATATGCCGAAGCATGGGAATATGGTCCCGTGTTTCCTTCCATATATCATGAATTCAAGAATTTTGGCCGATACCCTATAGACCGTAATGCTAAGGATTTGAAGATAGATGAAAGTTCATTTGATTTTAGTATTGTCACTCCCAAAATCAACAATGATGATAAACAAACAAGTGCTCTTTTGGACAGGATTTGGGAAGTTTATGGTGGATATACGCCTATCCAGATTTCTAATGTAACGCACAAAGACGGGTCGCCGTGGCATCAAGTGAGGGAAGCGTCTGAAGGAAAGCGTAACACTGATATTGACAATAAAATCATTAAAGAGTATTACGCTGGCTTGGCCGATGGTTGATTTCGAGCAAATATCCGAAAAAGAACCTTCGCCAAGAGAGGGTCAAGGTGTTAAGAATCGCAAGGTTTCTTTGCGGCATGGGAGCAAGAACGTAAATCACAAGAGCATCACAGAACCGTAAAGTGGTGGGCTGTTGGAATAGCAATAGGTGCGAGCATTGCAATACTCGCACTGGAGATTTACATTCTCATGAAGATAGATATACATAGTTCACTTAATAATTCAGTCATTTTTCTCGCAACGGCTCCGATAGCATCATTTACTATCATAGTTACTTCTGTTCTGATTGGAGCGTTCAAGCCGCCCAAAGAAGCCAAAAGGACTAATGTAGAATCCGATGTAACTTTATCTGATTTTTTTCGCTTACTCGAACAATTAGTAAAACACTACCGCGGCAGAGAATAATTCCTACTTCGCACCTCATTACCACTTGACATAAGCCGTGTTTCAGGAGTCTTTCGGGCATCGGCGGCGTTCTCAGGACGACGAAGGTGAGCCTCGGCACCATATCCGCCCAGTAGATCTCGGACCAGATGCGCACGACATCGCCCCTCTTGTAGCCAGACAGCCTCAAAACGCGAGACAGAAGGTGAGCTTGCTCCGACGATGGCTCTTCGGCGTTGAACCTCAAGAGCCGACGCGGGCATATTGCCCAACTTCGGCCACTCAAAACCGAACACACGCCGCAGGGAATGAAGCCATCCTTCTTTCCAACTGAAGGGTCAAAAAACGGTGCTAAGGGCTGTTCGGTTGCAGGCCGTCTAGCCATGTCGCGGTTGCCGCCGCAATTGCGCTGCTTGCCGCCCATGTGCGGGCGCTTCGCAAACTGGAATCTTCCTTTATGCGATCCGGGATTTGTGGGCACTTCGCCGAATAGTTCATAGACTATAGGCACAGTTCGGACCTTACACTTGAAGCAACGGCTTTCGCCAATGGAGGCGGAACTGCGTTAGCAACCTGCCGATGCTGGTCAAGGTCTTTGACGACTCCGGTACGGCGGCGAATCGGTCCTTCAAGAATATGCGCATCAGGAAACCCCTGAATGCGCGCCGCCTCTCTTGGCGTAATGTAGCGGTCTTCCGTTGGATGATATAAAGCTTCGCCGCATCGCAGGGTAAGCGATGGCTTGCTTCGGTCCAGCCGACGAAACTTGGTTGAGTCTTTTGCCGTCAGTCCCCGCACCACATCAGATGGCGCACCCGTTGCCTTGAACAGCCACATCCCTTCCGGCACGAACGAAATCCGGTAGCGGTCGCGTTCGGGAGTCACATCAACATGATTGTGCGCAAGCGGCTCCAGATGCGGCGGCACGGCCTTTGGCAATCCAGCAATCGCATCGCCTGCTGTCATTGCGAAAATGGGCATTTTCGGCACAGGGAAGGCGAAAGACTGACCTTTGGGCACAGCAACAATGAACGCTCGTTTCCGGCGTTGCGGCACGTCAAAGTCAAGCGCGTTGAGAACGTTTGCATTTGTCTCGTAACCTATGGCCCAGAACGCTTCCCGCATCACATCAAGAACGGTCATGCCATCCGCCGCTTGAGTATCTAAAAAGGTCGGAACCTGTTCCAGCGCGACGGCGGACGGTTGCAGGACTTTCGCAAACCGCACCATTTCGAATGCAAGCTGGCCTCTAGGATCATGAAGCCCGCGCTTTTTGCCGATCTGACTGAATGACTGGCAAGGCGGACCTCCATGGAGAAGCGCAACGTTTCCCTTTTCCAAACCAACCGTTTCCAGAGTGCGTTTCGGGTCAAGCGCACGAACGTCAACTTGCCATATTGCCATGCGCGGCGCATTGCGGCGAAGCGTGGCGGCGCAATGAGGATCCACTTCTATTGAGCAAACATGCTCGAACCCGGCTTCGGTTACGCCGATGTCCATGCCCCCGGCGCCAGAAAACAAAGATATGGCCTTAGGCTTCACGACATCGTCCTGGAAGATAGACCGCTGTCGGCGGTCAGGTTGGAGAAGTTCAAAAGCCTGTCCGCCATGCAAACACGATACATGCGGCACTGAGCGGAATTCTGAGTAATATCCAGTTCGCGGTGAAGTCGTATGACTAAACGCTCTTGATGTTGGTAGTGCAGAGACGGAAGCCCAGCGCCCATATCAAATGCATCAGACTCGACTGATGCAAGCATCATGATGCTCCTATGGCGTGGTTTCGGAGTGCCTTGTGCATATTGATTTTCTTCCACATCAAGCTCAAAGGTAGGCGATTCGAGCGGCAGTGTCAAGCAAAGCCTTAAAACCACGCTAGGTGACGTTGCACAACGGAATAAATGCTTGCAAAGTGGATGATCAAGGAATAACAAGACTCGCAGGATGCTTGTGTTAATTGCAACTTCCTAATCCAGCGATGCCGAAACAAAATCGTCTTGCAACTCTTTGCACCGCCATTTGCGAATAAGCGGTCCAAATTGGTTGGGCAGTGAATCTTTAGAGAAATATGTCTAGGCCGACATGCGTTCTATTTCATTGGATCAGAGCTTGCGAATCACGCGTGGTCTTTTCTGGAGAAGCCGCCATTCTCCCAAGCATCCAACCTTGTCCTGAGCTCGCTTGCGGCGGCCTTAACCCCGGCATTGAAGCCAATTTCATAGGCGCAGTAAGGGCACTTATGCCTTCCGCCGCCGCTTTGATTAGGCGGCAGTTGCGCAACAATTGGTTCAAGCTCAGCGCGATTCGCGGAATTGGATTGCCCAGCATGCTTGGGGCAATCACCAATAAATTCGCGTGAAGCCCGCGAAGACGCAAATCTGCCAAACGAATTCGGCTGCAACGCGTACTGCAAGGGAGAAGCCGTTTCTTCACCCTTAAGCTTTGCTTGAGCAAGCGGGTCGGTTCGAATGCCTGCCAGGTACTCGACGAACCCTTTCTTTGCGTAGAAAGCGCGGCTCGTGCTTCCGTGCCCAGCTCCTTTCGTACGGGCTTGGACAAAGTGCCCGATCTGCGACTCGATGTTGCCGACGCTAACGGCTTCTCTAATGTCCTCATAGTCTTTTTCCACTTGAAAATAGAGCAGCGTCTTTTCGAGTTCGAAGCAATTGCAAGAGTAAACGACGGACCGCGACTCTTTTGCGTCGATCCAGATTCTCGCGACAACTATCTGCTTTGACAGCTTTGCAAAAAGATGACTGTTGCGAAAGATCTTTGATTTCACCTCTACAGGATCCAGCATAGTGATTGCCATGGTCTCCTTGACCTTGACTGATCCATCGCTTGCCAATTTGAGGGGAACGACCTTCAACTCCCAGGATCCCAGATTGGGACTCCGAGACGAGTTTAATGGCAATCCCAAATACCGCTCAACGGTGTGACCAGCCCACCCCTTATTGAGCTTGCCGCCGTCTTTGAAAACCGTTATGCCCAACTCCCGCGCCAATGATCGTAAATCCTGGCCCTCCAAGTTTCGGAGCTCTTTGACAGCCTCTTGCCGGTCCATCGCTTAAAGCCGGTCGCGATTGGTTTTTCTTCGCGAGCCAGCAGGGTTGATACTCGAATCCGCTGTATGAGAACCGTCGCCCGCAGAATCGGAGGGGGGGGGGGCAAGCCGATTTCATGCGATCAATCGCAATCCTGCAAAACTCTTGACCCAATTCAAACCCGATGAACCTTCGTTTCAGATTGATTGCCGCCACACCAGCACTGCCTGATCCCATAAAAGGATCTAAAACCAGGTCATCTTCATCTGTTGAGGCAAGCAGACATCGCTTGATAAGCGAAAGCGGTTTTTGCGTCGGGTGCCTTCCAAACTTCTTCTCGGCTTTCGACGGGCTGGAGAACTTCCAAACTGTTTTCATTTGCTTCCCGCCGTTGATCTGTTTCATTTTCTCGTAATTGAACTTGTATTTTTCCTTGTCACCTTTCTGTGATTTGCTCGCCCAGTATAGAAGCTCAGTCGAATGCGTAAATGTCCTTCGACCGAGATTCGGCGGCGGGTTGGTCTTTTCCCAAATGATGTCATTCAACAACCTAAAACCGTTTTTCTGCAAGGCTCTTCCTACGCTTGGGTGAGCATGCAGTGTGCCTGTTACCCATATCGACCCAGTCGGTTTCAATATCCGAAAGCATTGCTTCGTCCAAGCGAGGTTGAATTGATGATCGCCCTCCAACCCGCGGCTGCGGTCCCACTCGCCCTTGTTCACAGGAACCATCTTTCCGGCAACGCAGGTAATGCCATCATTCGACAAGTTGTACGGCGGATCGGTCCAAATGCAATCGATTGAGTTCTCAGGCAGAAAACGCATCAAATCCAGAGCATCATCGTTGTATATCGCGCTCCTTCGACTCTCTGACTGCCACGTCGGTTCGGCAGATACGGGCGGCAATTGATCAGCTGATTCGCTCATCGTCAAGATTTTTCTGTTCATTATCGCAATCGTCGATTACCAAAAAATCAATGATGGGATTGATCTTATCAAGTAACCAAAAAATGATCCACTGCAAGATCAGCTCGAAGCACTGATCGATCCCGTCAGGCATCGGATGTTTCCTAGACAGGACAGCATGGCACATTTCGCAACAGCATTGCCCCAGGAAACATAAATTGACCCAGAACAATGAATAAATTTAGCGATATGCAAAGAATTGCCGATTTTCCGATAAAGCGTATCACGGCCGAGCCAGAATCAATTCGGCAAACGATTTCCTGCCTGCCAGCAGCACTTCAGAGCAAAAAATGAGTGTGCGAAACGCCCGAATCGGACGCTGAAGTCTATTCTATAATTCGAGTTCAAACTGTCATTTTGGGCGCATGTCGCAATACGCAGCATTGGCATGCAAAAGCATTATTTGCGCATCCGGTCCGCTGTGGATCCAACAGCCTGCACATCATCGCACGGAGGACGCTTTCGCATTCACGCATATCAATCGATAAAATCCGCATTTTGGTGATGTTAGAACTGCAAACTTTAGTGATCAATCAGGCAGATTGATTCAGTGCAGGGAAATGACGCAATCAGAGCTGATGCCAAACCGGTTTACCATGCAGGCGATTAGTGCGCAGAGTGATGGCCAAACAACAACCAGCAACGCCGCGCAAATGGGCCGCGCAGTTCTGAATGGCCCGATTGAACGGAGCTCCGTGGGCAATACCGATGGACGATAAAGCAAAACACGAGCACAACGCCACCATGAAGCGCAAAAAATCGGCGGTCGATTATCAGATCGCCCGCGCACAGGAAGAGCGCGGAGTGCTGTTCTTGATTACCGGCAACGGCAAAGGTAAAACGACTGCGGCTTTCGGCACCGCATTCCGCGCACTAGGGCACGGAATGCGGGTTGGAATCATACAGTTTATCAAGGGCACTCAGGCAACTGGCGAAGTCATCTATCTGACGCAGCAGCATCCGCAGATGGCCTACCATGCCATGGCAACCGGCTTTACTTGGGACACTCAAGACTGGAACAAAGACAAAGCCGCCGCAGACGAAACTTGGCTTTACGCAAAACGCATGCTGTCAGACCCCGGCATCCAACTGGTGGTGTTGGACGAACTGACCTATATGCTGACCTACGAATACCTGAGCACGGCTGATGTGATAGAGGCAATCCGCCAGCGCCCACCAAGACAGAATGTGATTGTCACCGGCCGAGACGCGAAACCCGAACTGGTTTCAATCGCCGATACCGTAAGCGAGATCGCTGCCGTCAGGCATGCATTCGAAGACGGCGTGAAAGCACAGCCTGGTTTGGATTTCTGATGCTTAGTAGCGGCTTGTTTCGAACAGGCTTGCTGTGCGGCATTGTGGGCGCGGCGGCGAGCATGACCGCAAGCGCCGAGCAACCTGCCATGTTGCCAACCATCGTCTCGACGCACCTTTGTGCCGACCAGCTGGCACTGAGCCTGGCGGCACCGGAGCAGATCCTCTCCCTTAGCTATAAAAGTCAAGACCCCCTTCGATCTCGCCATGCTGCACAGGCCCTAGCCTATCCCGCCAATCGCGGCAACAGCGAAGAAGTAATCCAGTTCAAACCGGATATCGTGCTGGCTTCGCGACGCTGGCGAAACCACCCCCAGCAAAGACAGTTCTCTATCCTGGACATTCGTGTGGTCGTCGTCCCTCTCTCCAACAGCTGGCAGGAGGTATTCGCCAACACCCAGTGGCTGGCCGATCAGATCGGGCAATCACAACGCGGTCGCGACCTGATTTCAGATGTGCGAAACCGTCTACAAGCCTTGCGGCAGTCGGCAACGGCAGCGGGCGAACCTGTGCCGAGCCTGCTGTACCTGCGCCCCAATGGCGGCAGCAGCGGCGAAGGAACCTACATCGATATGCTAATCCGGGCTCTGGGCTTTCACAATCACGCGGCAACCTTGGGACTGAAAGGCTGGGGCCAACTGGCACTGGAAACCATCGTGATGCATCCGCCAGACTACTTTCTGCTCAGCGGCCACGTTCGCGACAGCACTCGCGGCAACAGCCGGCTTTCGCGCCATCCGCTGCTTCAGCAACTGCTGGACAAGCAGACAGTCTTAGTGCTGCCAGCCGATACCGGCTACTGTGCCGACTGGCAGATTATCGATACCGCAGAATACCTCGCCGGCCAATTGACGGCCACATCGCAAGGACACCGGCAATGAACGGTCAGGCAGTGCATCGACGCCATCCTCTGTTGAACGGCAGCCTGATCATTCTATTGCTGGTGTTGGCGCTGATCTCGCTGCGCATCGGCCCCGTACCAATATCCGCCAGCGAGTTGATCGATGCCTTGCTGCGAAGCGACAGCTCCGACCAAGCATTTCGCCACAGCATGATTGTCAGCGAATTGCGCCTGCCGCGACTGCTGTTGGCGATCCTCGTAGGCGCTTCGCTGGGGGTTTCGGGCGCAGCGCTGCAGGGACTGCTGCGCAATCCGCTGGCCGAACCAGGCTTGCTCGGCGTTTCATCATGCGCTGGACTGGGCGCGGTCATCTGCCTTTACTTCGGTCTCAGTGCGCTCAGTATCTGGCTGCTGCCGACCATGGCCATGGCCGGTGCCGCGCTGGCAACCCTGCTGCTGTACTGGATCGGCCGCCACAGCGCCGGCAACCTGACCCTGATTCTCAGCGGCATCGCGCTGTCATCGCTGGCCGCCGCGCTGACTTCGCTGGCCCTGAATCTAGCGCCCACCCCGGCTGATGTTCGGGATATGGTGCTGTGGCTATTGGGATCGCTGAACTACCGCAGCTTCACCGACATTCAATTGTGCCTGCCTTTCGTGGCCGCAGGCCTAGCTCTGCTGCTGTGCTGCGGTTCCAAGCTGGATGCGCTGACCTTGGGCGAGGGCGAGGCGCAAAGTCTTGGCGTCAATCTGCCGGCCTTGCAGCGCCAGATCATTCTTGGTACCGCCTTAGCCGTCGGTTCCTGTGTCGCAGTCACCGGAGCAATCGGTTTCGTCGGGCTCGTGGTGCCCCACCTGCTGCGCCGCTGGGTAGACTACCAGCCGTCGCGGCTGCTGCTGAGCAGCGCCGTGGGCGGCGCAGTGCTATTGCTGACTGCCGATATCGCTCTGCGCCTGCTCAGCAGTACGCAGGAGATCATGCTCGGCGTAGTGACCGCGCTGATTGGCGCGCCGTTTTTTCTGCTGCTGGTGCTGCGGCAAAAGCGGGAGGCGGCATGAGCGCAATGCCGCTGCTCAGTGCCGCTAGCGTATCCGTAAAGCGGCAACATCGCACGTTGCTCGCAGACATCACGCTGCATCTTCAGCCTGGCGAATTGCTGGGACTGCTGGGTCCCAATGGAGCCGGCAAGAGCACGTTGATGAAGGCCATAGCTCAATTGCTGCCCTACCGCGGCGAGATAAGCTGCCAGGGAAGGCCGTTGCGGCAGATTTCTGCCGTCGAACGCGCCAGGCTGATGGCCTATCTGGAACAATCTGTCCAGCCAGGCTGGCCGATCGCAGTCCATGACTATGTAGCGCTGGGACGCCTGCCCTACCGCCCGATCTGGTATCGCAATGCGCATCAGCAGCGTGACCGCAAGGCGATTGAAATGGCCATCGCGCAGGCCGGCCTCGTCGGACTAAACGACCGGCCCGTCGCAGAACTGTCCGGCGGCGAGTTTGCCCGTGTACGGCTGGCGCGGGCGCTGGCGGTGCAAGCGCCCTTGCTTCTGGCCGACGAACCGGTATCGGCGCTTGATCCGTTCCACCAGTTGCAGGTGATGGAATTGCTCCGCCAGCAGTGTGGTGACGGCAAGGCGGGCATCGTTGTGCTGCATGATCTGACCCTAGCCAGCCGTTTCTGCGATCGCCTCATGCTGCTGGATAAAGGCCGCTCGATCGCTGCCGGCGAGCCGAAACGGGTTCTTACCCCAGCCAATTTGCAACAAGTCTATCAGGTGCAGGCCATGGTCGGCGAGCACCAACAGCAATCCTACATATTGCCTTGGGCCTGCCACACCGCCGATGCCGCTGGCGACACCAGCAAACAACAATGCGAACCATGACTGCTTGTCCAACCCGCGACGATTACTCGCGTGATCCCGAAATTGCGAGGCAGTATAGAACCACGCCTTTAACGTTGGGGGATCGGGCAGCAACTTTGCATGGCATCTATGCAGATTCATTCATGCCTAGAAACAGGCAAGGTCGCAAACTACATTTTAGAAATTGCGGAATTGATCGATTTTGGGAGATCACAAATGACTAAATTTGACGACTTGGCAGAAAGTTTCGCTCAGTCACCCGCTGAGCCTAACCCATATAGAAGCTGGAAGGCATGCAGAGGCGATAAACCGGTCGTTTTTCATCGCGGCGTTTTCGGCTAGCCATCGAGAGTAACCAGCCATGCACGATAAGATCCATCGCAAAATTCCGGCAACAGTCATCACCGGCTTTCTTGGCAGCGGCAAGACCACCTTGATGAGCAACATCCTGCATCATGCCGAGGGCAGACAAATCGCGGTTATCGTCAACGAGTTCGGCGAGCTTGGCATCGACGGCGAGATTCTCAAAAGCTGCGGACTCGGCTGTGAAGAGCAAGACGATCAAGATGGCAACCTGTACGAGCTAGCCAACGGCTGTCTGTGCTGCACGGTACAGGAAGAGTTTTTCCCAGTGATGCAGAAACTGATCCAGCGCCGCGAAAGGATTGACCATATCCTGATTGAAACTTCCGGCCTGGCGCTGCCCAAACCGCTGGTGCAAGCCTTTCGCTGGCCGGAGATCAGCAATGCCTGCACCGTAGATTCGGTGATATGCGTGGTCGACACCCCGGCGGTAGCGGCGGGGCGGTTTGCCGCCAACCCCGATGCCGTACAATCGCAGCGTGAAGCCGATGAAAACTTGGATCATCAATCATCATTGCATGCGTTGTTCGAAGACCAGCTCAGTGCCGCCGATCTAGTCATACTGAGCAAGACCGACTTGCTGAATGAAGCGGATATCGCCGCGGTCGCGGCGCAAGTCGAAAAGGAAGTGCCGCAACAGGTGAAACTGATTCGCAGCACTGCCGACGGCATCGACAACAGCCTGCTGCTGGGACTAGACCAATCCTCTGAAAAGAGCATTCACCTTCGTGCAAGCCACCACGACGAGGCGCATGGCGACGATCACGATCATGGTCACGACACTTTCGACTCTATTGTGGTCGAGTTGGCGGCGGTGGAGAAAGCGCCGCTGTTTGCCGCTTTGAAGCAATTGGTGAAAGACAATACCTTGTACCGCATCAAGGGCTTTGTCGCCCTGCCGGACAAGCCGATGCGACTGGTGGTGCACGGTGTCGGCACCCGCTTAGACAGTTATTTCGACCGTCGCTGGCCTAACGATTCGCAACCCAGTACCCGTCTGGTGCTTATCGGCAAAGACCTGGACTCCGCCGATGTGCGGCAACAGCTTGAAGCCAAACTGGGCTACTGAGGACAATCGAAATGCATATGCTGGCTACCCAGCCTGGCGGCTTTGTTGATGATGACTCGGGTATCGTGAATCTCAATCAGACGCCCGCCGAGCTGGTCATCCTTAGCTTCGCCGACACCACCCTTGCCCTGCTCGCCGCCCAGCACCCAAAGGTCAGCGGCGACCGCATGCTGCAAGACTATCCCGAAGTGCGCTTGGCCAACCTGCTCTACCTGCGCCAGCATGCCTCTATCGATCTGTATATTGATGAAGTGCTTCAATACGCCAAAGTTATCGTGATCGATCACCTTGGCGGAGAAAGCTACTGGCCCTATGGCACCCGGCGCATGATCGAGTTATGCCGCAACCAAGGGATCGCACTGATCATGTTTTCCGGCGACAATAGTGAAGACATCGCCCTGCTCCATAAAAGCACCGCGGCGATGGATGTATGCCGCCAATGCTGGCGCTACCTGCGCGAAGGCGGCACCGACAATGCACAACAGCTGTACCGCTATCTGGCACAGCAGTTTTTCGGCCGCGACATCGCTGTGCTGCCGCCAAAGCCAATCCCTGCAATTACCGTTTTCCATCCGCAAAAGTCCATCGCCACCATTGATGACTGGCGCCCGCACTGGAACGACAAGCATGCCACCGTCGCGGTCGTTTTCTACCGCTCCCATTTGCAGGCCGGCAACACCAAGGCTTTCAGCGCATTGTGCGATGAGCTGCTGCTGCAGGGACTCAATCCGCTGCCGGTCGCGCTGAGTTCACTGAAAGACAAGCTGTGTCTGGAAACCTTGCGGCAGCTCTGCCGCGAGCACAATGCCCAGCTTTTGCTGAACACTACCGCCTTTGCGCTCTCTTCAGCAGATGCGCCGGAAGACTCGCCGCACTCCCTGGTGGACGACCTGCCAGTATTGCAGTTGATCATGAGCGGAGACAACGAGCAGCGATGGCAGGCGGACGCGCATGGTTTGCGCCCGCGGGATATCGCGATGCACGTGGCCTTGCCCGAAGTGGACGGGCGCATTATCAGCCGCGCGATCAGTTTCAAGGGGCTCAACTACCATTGCGAACAAACTCAAACCGATGTGGTGCAATATCAGCCACATCGCGAACGCATCGCTTTTGTCGCGCAGCTAGCCGCCGGATGGTGTCGGCTGCGCGCCAAAGCCAACAGCGAGAAACGGCTCGCCCTCATTCTCGCCAATTATCCAACCCGCGAGGGGCGACTCGGCAATGGTGTCGGGCTAGACACGCCGGCTTCGGTAATCAGGATGCTGCACGCACTGCGCGGACAGGGCTACTCGGTCGACAACCCGCCGCCGGATGGCGATACGCTGATGCATGCGTTGCAGCAGGGCATCACCAATGACCCGGGCAACTGGGCGCTGCGCCCCGCGTGGCAAAGCCTGGCAATGACTGACTACATGGCTTTCTTCGCTCAACTGCCCGCGGCCAGCCGCGATGCGGTCGATGCGCGTTGGGGGCCGCCGCAACGCGACCCGATGCTGAGAAGCAATCGCTTCATGATCGCCGGACTGCGCTGCGGCCAGATCTTTATCGGCATCCAGCCGGCACGAGGATATCACCTCGATCCGATGGCCAGTTATCACGACCCTGATCTGATTCCGCCCCACAGCTATTTAGCCTTCTACTGCTGGTTGCGCTGCAACTTTTGCTGCGATGTCGTCGTGCATGTCGGCAAGCACGGCAATCTCGAATGGCTGCCAGGCAAAAGCGTGGCACTGAGCGCGGAATGCTGGCCGGATCTGGCACTTGGCCCGATGCCTCATCTTTACCCATTTATCGTCAACGACCCAGGCGAGGGCACTCAGGCCAAGCGCCGAGCGCAGGCAGTCATCGTCGATCACTTGATGCCGCCGCTGACGCGTGCGGAAAACTATGGCCCGCTGCTGGACCTCGAGCGACTGCTGGATGAATTCTACGAAGCGCGAACGCTGGACTTCAAACGCGAAAAGCTGCTGCGCAAGGAGGTGCTCGAGCACATCCTGACGCAAAACCTGCATCGCGATCTCGGCATTGCGCAACCGCAAAGTGAAGATGAGGAGCAGGCACTGCTGAACCGCACCGATGCCTATCTGTGTGAATTGAAAGAGAGCCAGATTCGCGATGGGCTGCATGTCTTCGGCCAGTCGCCGACCGGCCAACTGGCCAGGGACACCTTGGTGGCGCTGGCGCGCTACCCGGTCGGCCAGGGCGACGGCCCCGACAACAGCCTTATTCGCGCCCTGGCAGAAGATCTGCTGCATGCCGGGGAAGCCGGCGATGCGTGCGAATTCGACCCCCTTGATGCAGACTGGCAGCAAAGCTGGCAGGGTGCGCGCCCTGCCCGTCTGCAAGAACTGAGCGAGGAGCCGTGGCGCAGCCATGGGGACACCCGCGAGCGACTCGAATGGCTGGCTTTAGATCTATTGCAGCAGCGCGTCACATCGAAAGCATTGCGACAGCAGGGGCTGCCAGCCACGGCCTTGGTGATGGAGCGTGTCTATGGCGACCTGCAACCGCGGCTAGCCGCCTGCGGCGAGCAGGAAATCCACCAAATGCTGCAAGGACTGAGTGGGCGCTTTGTGCCTCCCGGCCCCAGCGGTGCGCCATCGCGCGGACGCCCCGATGTCTTGCCGACCGGCAAGAATTTTTTCTCCGTCGATACCCGCGCGATTCCTACGCGGACTAGCTGGACGCTAGGCTGGCGCTCGGCGGAGCTGCTGGTGGAAAAGTACCTGCTTGAGGAGGGGGATTACCCCCGTGCGATCGGCCTGTCGGTTTGGGGCACCGCCACCATGCGCACCGGCGGCGATGACATGGCCCAGGCCTTTGCCCTGATTGGCGCGAGGCCGAAGTGGGCGCAAGGCAGCCACCGGGTTACCGATTTTGAAATTCTGCCGCTCGTGTTTCTTGACCGTCCCCGAGTGGATGTGACATTGCGCGTCTCCGGTTTTTTTCGCGATGCGTTCCAGGGCCTCATCCATTTGTTTGATGCGGCAATACGGGCCGTCGCCGAACTGGACGAGCCCCCGGACATGAATCCGATTCGCGAGCGGATTCGACGTGAGACGCAAACCCTGATGGAGCAAGGGCATCATGCGGAACAAGCGCGAGAGCTGGCGAGCTACCGAATCTTTGGCTCCAAGCCTGGCGCCTACGGGGCCGGGCTTCAGGGGCTGATCGACAGCGGGCAGTGGCATGATGATGCCGACCTGGCGACAGCGTACCGCAATTGGGGCGGCTATGCCTACGGCCAGCAGAACTATGGCGAAGCGGCTCACGAGCGATTCAGCGAGCGTCTGACCCAGGTAGAGCTGGTGGTGCAAAACCAGGATAACCGCGAACACGATCTGCTCGATTCCGATGACTACTACCAGTTCCAAGGCGGCATGACCGCTGCTGTTCGTCACTATGGGGGACGACAGCCGGTCATCTATTTCGGGGACCACAGCAATCCGCAAGCGCCTAAAATGCGCCGCCTGGAACAGGAGATCAGCCGCGTAATGCGCGCCCGGGTGACAAATCCGAAATGGATCAGCGGCATCAAGCGCCACGGCTACAAAGGCGCTTTCGAAATGGCGGCAACTGTAGACTACCTGTTTGCCTACGATGCCACTGCGCGAGTGGTGCGGGACGACCAGTATGCGCAGCTTGCGGATGCCTACCTGCACAACCAGGACCGGCGCGAGTTTCTGCAACGGCACAATCCCGCAGCATTGAACGACATCTGCGAGCGGCTGCTGGAAGCCATGCAGCGTGGGCTGTGGCAGGAACCGGCGAGCCATCAGTCGCGGATCGAACAATACCTGCTCGATAACGAACAGCGGATGGAAGGCTAGCAGCCATCACCGCCGGCATGGTCAGCGCATAATCCTCATTGAAAACGGGACTCGACATGAACCAAGTCACAGAACGAATTTTTCCATTCAGCGCATTGGAGGGCCAGCCATCCTTGCAGGCCGCGCTGCTACTGAGTGCGATCGACCCGCTCATCGGCGGAGTGCTAATTGATGGCCCGCGCGGTACGGCCAAATCCACGGCGGCGCGCGGACTAGCGGATTTGCTGGATGGAGCAAGGCTGGTCAACCTGCCACTTGCGACTAGCGAGGAACAATTGATCGGCTCGCTGAATATCGAAGCGGCGCTGCAAGATGGCCGGGTGGATTTCAAGCCTGGGCTCTTGGCAGCCGCCGATAACGGAGTGCTCTACGTGGATGAGGTCAACCTGCTGCCAGATCATCTGGTGGATGCACTGCTGGATGTGTGCGCAAGCGGCATCAATCGCATTGAGCGCGATGGCATATCCCATCAGCATCCGGCGCGGTTCGTCCTGATTGGCACTATGAACCCCGAAGAGGGTCAGTTGCGACCGCAGCTGCTGGACCGGTTCGGCCTTTATGTGCGGCTGCCTCCCCGCATTGAACCCTCTGTTCGCCAGCGTATTGTCCAGCTTCGCCTGGCGTTCGACCACGACCCGGAAGCTTTCACAGCCCGCTACCAGTGCGCCCAGCAGGAACTGCGTCAACGCTTGCAACAGGCTCGCGAGCGAGTGGCGCAAATCGAATTTACCGAGGCGCTCGCAAGCGAGGTGGCCGAGATCTGTTTCGAGGCTCAGGTGGAAGGAGTTCGCGCCGATTTGACGCTTTTGCGAGCGGCACGAGCCCATGCCGCTTGGCAGGAGCGCGACAACATCGCCGATGAGGATTTGGCGGCGGTGAAAGACTGGGTATTGACGCACCGCCTGCGGGAACCGGAGGCAGGTTCAGCAACATCGGCGTCTTCGAATTTCCCTGCCTTCGGTTCTGCCCAAGAACCGGCTTCAACCAACCACTTTGATTCAGCCCATGCCGGTCAACAGCAGACCGGTCCGGACGGGGATCAGGGCTGGGGAGCCATGCCATCGCAAGCACCTGACATCGCAATGGTAAAGCCGACCAAGCCTCTGTGGAAAAAGACGCTAAAAAAGTAACCGGCCGGCAGCAGGGCCAGCGAAAACAAACTGCTGCACGAAAGCCTGCGGAACGTAGCGCAAAGAGCGCCAATCACGCTTTCTATAGCACGGTCAGCGCACCTTATGGCCAGCTCAGCCGAACGGTGCGCTGGCCGCAGACATTGATGCGAAAGGCCAATCAACCCTTAGCAGTGCAGCATTTGTGCTATCAGTTCCATAAGCCGGCGGCGAGTCGACTCTGCTGCCTGCTGCTCGATTGCTCTGCTTCGATGTTGCGGCACCGCAAGCTGTCTGCGGCCAAGGGATTGATCCTGCAGCTCGCGCGGCAGATTCACCAGCAACGCGGGCAGCTTGCGGTGATCGGTTTTCGTGGCGATCAGGTCCATATCCTAAAACAGCCAGACCAGCGCATCGGCATGAATGAGCGCTGGATTCGCAACATTCAGGGCGGCGGCGGTACACCGCTTCGTCAAGGAATTGCTGCTACCGAGCAATTCCTGCATCGTTATGAGCAACAGTTTCCCTGTTCGTCAGTTGATTGCTGGCTACTGACCGATGGACGATTTCACGCACTGCCCAAAGCTCCGAAGGGGGCAAAGCACTACACTGTGATCGACTTTGAGGATGGGCGACTACGTCTGGCAAGAGCAAGACAACTGGCACAACTATGGCGCGCGGACTATTTGCGAGCAGCCGATGTGGCTAGGATTGATGAATCTATTGAATCGCTCGCCCACGGTCACCGATTAGCAGGCATTCGCCACGAAAGCCAAGTCATGTAAAGGTCAGCAAGCGGAGCGGCCGATGTGTTTGAAAATATCGACATTTGAGATCATTATCTTTAGGGATTTTGCCGGTTCTTGACAGACAGTCAAGCTAGCGCGCACCGAACCTTCGATTTCGTTGACTAACCTGATCGGTTCCGTATAGCGTGCTCTGCTATGGCTGAAAGTGCCCAATCAATCTAGGTATTGGTATTCAAGATGAACTTATTGGGTAGTGTCTCGCTTTGAATTTTTAGGGGCGGCCCTGTCTGAAAATTGCAAAAAGCCATTGCAGAAAGAGGCCGCCCTTGAATGCCGCGGCGAAAGTCATTAGCGCACGTCAACCGTCACGTCGCAATATTCAGCATAGGAACGACCATTTCTTTGCCGCCATGCCTCGCTGGGCCAGCGCTCCGGGCCGCAATGGGGGGCATGCCGAAAGGTGGCCCCGTAGCCGGATAAATGTACAACCGCTGGATTACGAATCAAGTTTCTGCCTTCGCCATCCTTGAATGAGCGACATGGAGAGCCGCCGTTAATGCAGACATTGCCCCAGATCCGCACCCTGAAGATGCCGTTGCTCGGGGTCCGGGCGATCGAGTCACGAACAGTAGTCTGCTGTGCAGGCGTGTTCCCGGTGTACTCGCCAGTCAGGGGCGTCGTTTCTCCAGTGCAGGCCGGGTACCCTCTATTGGCGGTGAACGTCCTGCCCATGAATGTTACTGACCGCGAGCATTTTCTGGTTGTCCAGGTGGGGCAGGCGCGGGCGATGGGCTGGCCGCGGGAATAGGTGCCGGCCGCATTGTGGAATTCGACCGGCCGCGTCGCGCCTCCCGGAGTGTGGGCGCACTGGAAGTCGGGTCCCACGCCGAAGGTCGTCGTCGAGCCCGCAGGACCGGGCAGGACCTCGATCTGCAGATTCTGGACCAGGCCGTACCAGGTCCGGCCTAGAACTGTGGGGGCGGACCCGACCAGGCTTTGTGTCAGACTGGTGACGTAAGCGGGGGCTGCCTGCAGCACCCGTGAATTTTGATTCGAGCTCGGGATGAGCGTCTCATGCTGTGCCGATGCGGGCAGAGAAAGGGCCGTGCTCAGCAGAATGGCGGCGAAAGCCTTAAGAAAGAGCGGGGGGGGGGTGAATTACGGTAATGCTTCATTTTTTTACCTTGAAACAGAATGATATTGCGGTGATTATGCCAGTTTCAACCGGCTGTTTCAACCGGTTGTACGGGTTCAATGCATATGAGACTTTTCAGGCGGCAAGCGCGCTTTGGTTGAAGTTTTCATTATACGCCTGCATGGGCGCCGCTTGTCCGGGCGCCTGATGCGGCCGATAGTCGTTGCAGAGGCGCTCGAATTTGGCCAGCTCGACGTTCAGGGCGCCCACACTCAGCTCGCCGTCGTAGAACTGGTGGAACTCGCACCGGACAGACAGCCTCGGACTCCTTGACCGCGAAGCCGGCCTCGACGGCAACGCCCGTGCGGTCGATCTGCACTATCTGGCCGGGCTTTCGCCCGCGGGCGGCCTGCGGCGAAAGCTCGTCGCGGACCGGATCGAAACGGCAGAATTTCCGGTGCGGACATTCGGTTTGCATGGCGCCTTCCCTCGCCTTTCGGCTGCTTGATTGCTGTCAAGTGCCATGCTGCCTGAAAATGCTTTCGTGCGCCCGCCCCTTCCCTTCGGACTGCGTCCTTCGGGAAGGGGCGGGCAGTCTCATATGTAGTGAACCCGTACAGACATTAGCAATAGCATATTGTATGGTTGTATTCTTGATATCAAACGGCAAGCAAAATTTCCTAAATCTTGATTTGCTTCCCATCATGAATGACCCGTAGCATTGGATCGTGCATCAATCAGACGAGGATTTCAATGTCTCTAAACAAGCAAGCCAGATTCGATCATTCACGCCTTCCGGTGACAGTTTTGTCAGGGTTCCTTGGAGCCGGAAAGACGACGCTCCTCAACCAAGCGTTAAATAACCGACAGGGGCGGCGAGTCGCGGTTATTGTGAACGATATGAGCGAGATCAACATCGATGCAGCGCTCGTAGAGCGCGGTGGCGCAGACTTTCACCTTTGAAGACAAAGACGGGGTGAGTTTGAGTCAAGTGTCACGTCTTGACACGATGATTACCATCGTGGATACGGCAAACTTCTTGCGCGACTACAACGCTGCCGAGGAGCTCAAAGACCGCGACGAGTTGCTGGGCGAAGATGACCACCGCACGGTCACACACCTGCTCATAGACCAGATTGAGTTTGCCGACATCATCGTGCTGAACAAGCTTGATCTCGTAGGCAACAGCCATGCGCTTGAGGTTGAGACTATCGTTAAGGTGCTCAACCCCGGCGTAAAGATCTTCATGACAATGCATGCCAAGGTACCGCTGGAGTTGGTATTTGACACCAGCCTATTCGACTATGAGAAGGCGGCCAGCTCCGCCGGCTGGATTCGGGAGCTCCAGAGCGAACACAAGCCGGAAACCGAAGAGTACGGAATCTCTAGCTTCACCTACCATACGTCGCAACCCTTCAACGCTACCAAATTGTGGGCATATTTGCACAACGACGATAACTGGCGCGGCGTACTCCGCTCGAAGGGTTTTTTCTGGGTCGCGGCTGACCACCGTGTCGCCTACGAATGGGCTCAAGCTGGCGGCATCCGCAACGTGAACCCCATGGGGATGTGGTGGGCGGCTGTGCCTCGCGAACACTGGGAGCATCCCGAGGGCCAGCGCCCCGACTGGCATCCTCGCTTTGGAGATTGCGCGCAGAAGCTAGTCTTCATTAGCCAGCACATGAATGAGGCAAAGATGCGAGCTCGCCTTGACGCATGCCTGCTCGACCAACATCTGGCCGATGCCGACAGCAACGCCTGGGAGGGTTTTCAGAATCCGTTTCCAGAACTGATGAATAGGCATGACCGACACCAGCATGCATGTTCTGACGAAACAAGCGCCAAGCATCCGGAATAGCTGGCAAGACCTGCTAGCGGTAATCGTGCACCCTGCGCCGCACTCGATTGCTGCAAAGGAGGTGCTGTCAAAAGGATGCTGATTGCGCTCAGATCGGCTGAGCAGAACCTTTGCGGCCGAAAAAAATCAGGAACAATTCACGACTACAAGATTGCGTCTGCTGCTATTCCAAGCCCCCTCCAAACAATCAATGTGCATCATGAAAGCGTTCTTCGACAGTTTTTTAATCCCCTATAGACCTTTGCCGCAATCAGAGCGCCGATCTGAAGACAGCAATGAAGCCTTATGGTTCTGCGCCAAATTGGAGATATCGAAAATATGCTTGCGCACGGCATTTACAAACCGATTATGCCGAGTAATCAGTATCGCAAGCAGATCGCAGCCAACTTGCTGGAACGACTGCCTGCCAGCAGAATTTCAACCACGCCGCACTTGCAGACTGATCGGTCCTATATGCTTCAAGCTTGCAGGCCGCATCGACAATTGCTGATCAGATTGCTATATGTAATGTTATAACATAACATATATTTTGAAATGATTCGCGACCAGCCAATTCTATCGTTTTGCATGACCTGCCGGGACGGCCATGAGGCAGTCCATAAGGGTGTCCGCGGAGGTGTGCGTCTCGCCCAAGCGTTCTTGTCGGCGCACGGTGCGGGTGCGCGGCATCAAGGATTTGCGTTGCGTGGAATGCAGTGCATGAGCCAGTGCAAGCGACCATGCGTCGCGTCGCTCAGCGGCAACGGACGATTTTCGTACATATTTGGCGACCTGGATGCTGCGCCGAGTCATATCCAAGCACTCAATGAATTGATTTCACTTTATCTCGCCTCGCCAGAAGGATTTCTGCGCCGATCAGAGCGCCCTGAACCTCTGCGCGCACGGATCCTTGGACGCTTGCCACCACCGGGGAGTGCATCCGATCTGGTCATCCCATATGAGACGATAGTTGCTCATGCCGCGAACACCGTTCGAAACTGAGCACGACGTTGCAGCTACGACCCACAACTCAACAAAGGAAATCCGATCTTGAAAGAAGTTGCCACCACTGAACCAATCCAGTTCCGGCAAACACAATCCCCGCAAACAGCGAGCAAGTTGTCCGCGACGCAGATCAAGGGGACATTAGCCGGCCAGTCGTTCCTTGTCGCCGAAAAGTTGCATTACAGATCAGCCAGCGGCGCTGCCCTGGTGCAAGATGTATCTTTCAGCGTCGATGAAGGGGCCATTCTTGCTATTGCGGGACCGAACGGTGCCGGAAAAACCACACTGCTGCGGCTTTTGAGCGGATCTGAAATGCCAACAAGCGGTGATGTGCTAATCAACGGATGCAACCTGAAACACCTTTCCGCTACGGAGCGCGCGCGCATCATCGCTGTCGTCAGCCAGCAAGAACTGCCCGATGGGCGATTGTTTCTGCGCGACTACGTGGCGCTCGGGCAAATCCCGATACAGGCGGACCGGTCAAGCCAAGCGCATGCAGAAGACGTGCAGCGAATACTGCGCCTGACAAGCCTCACCGACTTGGCCGACAAGCGGATGGGCATGCTGTCGGGCGGCGAACGCCAGCGAGCGCATATTGCACGGGCCTTGGCGCAAAACCCGTCGCTCTTGTTTCTGGATGAGCCAACCAACCACCTTGATCCGGATGCCAAAGGCCGCATGCTGTCATTGGTTACGGAACTGGGCATCACGGTGGTGATGATTGTCCACGATCTGGTGATGATTCCCGAGTTTGCTAGCCATGTGGCCTTGATGAACGCAGCCCGGATAACCGGATTCGGGCCCGTTGCCGAAGTGCTGACCCCCAACCGTGTGCAAGACATTTTCGGCATCACCTTCTTGAATATCGAATACCAAGGCCGTCTCATTCCGGCACTAGATATTCGAAAAAA
Source organism: Arenicellales bacterium (assembly GCA_965214875.1). GTDB lineage: Bacteria > Pseudomonadota > Gammaproteobacteria > Arenicellales > JAJDZL01 > CBDAUN01. The sequence continues at coordinate 3,521,779 of OZ243980.1, forward strand.
TGCAACCGTTATCGAAAGGGAAAACTGATGAAAAAACTGATGATCAAATGCCTTTTTGCGGTAAGCGCATTTGCTGCCTTGAGCCACACCGCCTTCGCCGACATCATGGTCGACAATTGCGGCGAACCGCTGACCTTCGATGCTGCGCCCGAGCGGATTGTGATACATGACATGAACATGACCGACATGGCCTTCGCACTGGAACTGCAAGACAGGATTGCCGGACTCACAGGCATCACTGGCTGGTACAAAACAAGCCCTGATTTTGACAAGTTGCGCGGCGACATACCTGAGCTGGCACCGAAATACCCAACCATCGAAAACTTGGTTGCAGTGAATGCGGACATGTTCTTCGCCGGATGGTACTATGGCATGCGTCCCGGCGGCGATGTCACACCCGACACGCTTGCATCGTTTGGGATCAAGACCATGGTGCTGACCGAAAGCTGCGTCCATCTTGACAAGAACCGCCCCGTCGCTAGCATGGATCTGCTGTTTGGCGACGTTCTGCGCCTTGGCAAGGTCATGCAGGTTGAAGATAGGGCCGAAAAGCTTGTAGCCGGCTGGAAAGCACAATTAGCCGCCATCGAAAAGCAAACTGCTAATCTGGAAAGACTTCGCGTCTTCCTGCTGGACGGGCCTGCCGACGCGCCCTTCACTGCGGGCAAGTTTGCGATTCCCGACGCAATGATCACCGCCGCAGGCGGGATAAATGTAACGCATGATCTCGATACAAGCTGGGGCCGCACTTCATGGGAGTCGGTCGCCGCGACCAACCCGCAATTTCTAGTGTTGCTCGACTATGCAACAGGAAACGGCGCAGACGACACCTTCAAGTTCCTGCAAGAGCACCCGGTGATGTCTCAGGTCGATGCGGTCAAGAATGAACACTGGATCGGTCTAAGGTATGAAGAGTTGACACCTGGGCCAGCAAACATTAGCGCTATCGTGAAAATGGCGCAAGCGATGCATCCAGGGCTGAACTGACTTGGACCGACTGGATTTAGCCAATTTCGCGGGGGTGGTCGTGCTGATCGCCCTCTTGCTAGTATCAACGCTTTACGGCACAACGCAAATCCCGCTTGCCGATATTGTCGAGGCAATCGCGCTAGTCAGCGGCCTCGTTGAGGGCGAGTTGTCCGCAGTGCATCGGATCGTGCTCGACCTGCGCTTGCCGCGAGCCCTGTTTGCGGCCGTGATCGGTGCCGGGCTAGGCATCGTCGGGGTGGTTTTGCAGACCACTACACGCAATGATCTGGCTGATCCGTTTCTGTTCGGGCTGTCTTCGGGAGCAGCGGCAGGGGCGGTATTTGTCATCACAGTGACCGGCGATATTCTGGGCATCTGGACACTTCCGCTGGCGGCGTTCTGCGGCGGCCTCGTTGCCTCAGGCATTGTGCTAGCGCTCGTTCACGGCTTGCGTACCAGCGCCCCGGAAAAGCTGATCCTGGCCGGGCTGGCAGTGTCTTTCCTGTTTGCAGCAATCACCAACTATCTTATTTTCGCAGGCGACAGCCGCGCCGCGCACTCAGTTATTTTCTGGATGCTGGGCGGCCTTGGCCTGGCCCGATGGGAGACTTTTCCGCTGGTCTGCGCCGGGCTGGTTCTGATCTTCGCCTATTCCCTTTACCGCAGCCGATGGCTGGATGCGCTTTTGACCGGAGATCTGACAGCATCGACTCTTGGTGTGCCCGTGCAGCAATTGCGGTTCAGCATGTTTCTCGTGGCTGCGCTGGCCACGGCCATGTTTGTGTCGGTCGCTGGCGTGATCGGGTTTGTCGGCTTGATGGTGCCGCATCTAGCGCGCGGAATTGCGGGGCCATTGCACCGCCAGCTGCTGCCGACAGCAGCTATCGTGGGAGCCGTATTGCTAACCGTCTCGGATTTGCTGTGCCGTCTACTGCTCGCACCGCAAGAATTGCCGGTTGGAATCGTAACCACATCAGTCGGTTCGGCCTTTGTATTTCTGCTGCTGTACAACACGCGAAAAATGCAGCGATAGCGCTGCTTAGAACTAAGCTGCGACCGCGTATCAGCGCGGCATGCAGTCGCAAACTGATCCATTCCCCGAAAATAAAAGCCCGCTGCTAGGGCTTGGCGAAAGGCCATAAAGACCACTGCGACAAGGTGCTTGTGAGTGGCAATCCGACTTCGCTAGCCCGTCTTGCGCACAATTGCTACTGAGCTTTCAAACTGTACATCTGCATGCAGTTTTGCGTTGCGAAGCACTCTAGCCGATTCCGGTTCACTAACAAAGGATGCTCAAAAACTAAGCCTGTCAGGATCCGCGTCAAGACTGATGCGGCAGATTGGTCGCAGGCGGCTTAATGCAACTCGATGTCGGCGTGATCGATATCGGCTAGAGTCTTGGCGGTCCGCCGAGACTGCGCGCATCCATTAGACTTGCGTACCGTCATGGCAGTCTCGACCGGCGGACAATCCGGCTCATGGCGGCGCAGTTCCGCGACCGCTAGTGCCGCACTCTTAGGCCACCCGAACCGCTCCATTATGAGCGCTTTAATTCGGCACGCTTTCTGCGGACCGGGGCGATTGGAATCAAACAGTCGGCGCATCTTCGCCTCTGTCAAACAATGTTGTCCACAGAACATTGCCTCCCGCGTCTCCAATCAGCACATGCGACAAAGATGCGGTGACGGCAATAGCTGTAACTTCGCTGCCCGTAGAACTCCGAATCACAATCGACTCCTTGGCATCATCGAGCTCAGATAAAACCACGGTGCCATCATGAAACCCGGCAAACACCGCATTCGCTTCGCTCAAGGACTGCACACAGGTTGCGAGCCGCTTTGTGCCGCGAGCAACACAAAGCGGTTCTCGGCCCATGGGGCCATCCTCTCCGTCGAAGGGCCAGCAAATCGCTTCATCCGCGCCGGATGTCACCAGATGAGGTACCTCGCCAACCCAGGCAAAGCTCTTGATCTTAGCCGGATACCCCTGCATGGCCATGTGGCAATTGTCGCGGAGTCGCACCGCATGGAGCGCATTTTCCTGCATGGCAGTGACAAGATACTCGCCGTCCGGACTGAAAGAGACAACTCCATGGGAACCTTTCCAGTCAAGCTTCGACGGCTTCCAACGCTGCTGTCGGCGCTCCCAGACAGTCACGCCGCCATAGTGGGCAACGGCCAGACGCCTGCCCGTCGCATCGAAGGCCAGGCCGCCTACAGTGCTAACGTGCTGAAGCGATACCGCCGAGGGTTCCTGCTTGCACCAGACCTGTACGCTCTTGCCAGATGAGCACGCCCATTGTTCATGACAAGCGGCGACACAATCGACCCAGCGCGAACCGAAATTGGCGATCTCTTCGACTTGACCGTCAGGCGATATGCGCAGAAACCGTCCGTCGTCACCGCCAGTGAACACATGGTCGGCATCCGAAGCAAGGCATAGGACGGCACCATCGTGAGCCTTCGTCTCGGTTGGATCCGTTTCAGCTCGGAAGAAGCGAACGGTGCCATCACCGCAAGCCACCGCGATCGCATCATCTGCAGCAATTGCTCCCGTGACTGGCGCTCCGATTTCAAACTTGAGACTGCGTCTCTCAAACATGAATCATGAGTATCTATCCGGCCATTCAGCAAACTAGGGACAGACTCGGCATCACGTCGCTCGACACGCCTCAAAGCCTTCTTGCAATCCCATGCTGTCCAGATCGCGGCCGATGAACACCACGCGGGACAGGCGGGGTTTGCCCTCTGGCCATGGCCCCATCGGTGATCCGTCCATCAGCATGTGCACTCCCTGAAAGACAAACCGGTCGTCATGTCCGCGAAAGTCAAGGATGCCCTTCGAGCGCAGTATGTCCTGGCCGTGCTCGCGCAGGAGTCGACCGAACCAATTCTGGAATTTTTTGAAATCAAGCGGCGCTTCTGAGATAAATGAGACGCTTGTGACATCATCGTCATGATCATGATCATGATCGGAGGTTAGAAAATCGGGCTCCACTTCCAGGACGCGGTCGAGGCTGAATGCGTTGAGCCCAACAACTTTGTCCAACGGCGCGGCGCAACGGGCGGTGCGGATGATTTTGGCATAGGGATTGATCTTGCGCAGCCGCGACTCGACTCGCTCAAGACGATCGTCGTCTACGAGATCGGTCTTGTTGAGCAGAACAACATCTGCAAAGGCTACTTGCTCCTCGGCTTCGTGATGCTGGCCAAGCTGCGCGTCGAGATGCACAGCATCCGCTACGGTCACAATCGCATCAAGCCGCGTACGGTCAGCGACATCTTGGTCGACGAAAAATGTTTGCGCCACAGGGGCCGGGTCGGCAAGGCCTGTGGTTTCGACGATAATGGCATCGAACTGATCGCCACGCTTCATCAAACCACTCAGAATACGAATCAGGTCGCCGCGGACGGTGCAGCATATGCAACCGTTGTTCATCTCGAACACCTCCTCGTCCGCATCAACGACAAGATCATTGTCGATGCCTTCCTCGCCGAACTCGTTGACGATGACTGCATAGCGTTTGCCATGTCGTTCGGTGAGGATGCGGTTCAAAAGCGTCGTCTTGCCGGCACCGAGGAAACCAGTGAGCACGGTGACGGGAACTCGTGTTTGCTGATCCATTTTTCCTATTTCTCCAAGCTGAAACTATAGCCTGCACAAAACCAAAAACCTTTTAGAATTGCGGTTCTGCCCGAAAAAGCCATTTCACCTATCGGTCAAGATTAGAGCATGCAAAAAGGCTGAAAGTGCCAAGTAAGTTGCAATTGTAAGATCGGCGGACAATCCTCTCTCATTCGCATTGCGGGCCGCATATCTATTCAATGGACCAACCCGGCTTTGATGCCAAAGTGCTCCAAACCATGTCTCGCCTCCCCTGACATTCGCCTTGGCCGCAACCAACTGCAATAGCACTAGTGGCAGGATTTGCGCCCACCAGAACAAAGAACCTTTTCAATGCCTGCCCTGATTGCGGATCAGTTTTGGCAAGCGCCGGGCAAATCAGCGCTGCAATCAGAGCAGTGTCCGTGAACCTCTATCACCAAGCGATCTGGCACGAAACCTGAGTTTGCGGACAGGGCGACAATGTCGCGGGCGAAATGTGGAGCGATATGCTCTGTGACGCTACCGCAACCATCGCAGATCTCGAATACAGGAATTTCAGAATGATCCGGCTCACAGCAAGCTGTCCAGGCGTTCAAGGACTCGATCCGGTGCACACGATTAGTCTCAAGCAATTTATCCAGCGCCCTGTAAACTGTCGTCGCCGCGGTCACGCCGTCGTTGCGCAACGCTTCCAGTATCTCATAGGCAGAGAGCGGGCGGCGCTGATGCCTGAGCAATTCAAGCACCCTGTCAACATGTGTGAGGCGAGCTACAGCTTGAGGCATTTGCAATCTACTTGTTTCCTGTGTTCAGGCTCATGCTTTACAACACTAAAATAAGTCCGAAAGCGTTAACTCCATTTTACTGAATTTGGTTTGGAGCTGGGAAAAATCTTAGGATTTCGGACACGCCAGCAATCCGCTCACGCATAATGGCCCATGCCCATTGCCGATGTTGCGCCGATAACTAAGAACACTGAAATATGCTAGACATCGAACGGCCAATCATCGACAGGGAAGATGCCCTTGATGAAACGCTGGCAAGATGCAGGAAATGGGCGCCTGCCGACCTGATCGGGTCCGATCACTGAACCGGTTTGCTTGCGAGAACTAGCAAGCTGCCGGCATTCCTTGCATCGAATCTTTTCAGCTTTGAATTGCGACTTCATCAAAATAGCGCATCAGCCGACTTTGGCGTAGCTGTGCTCGCAAACTCTCAAGCGATCAACTACTAGATTCGGTCCGAGGGCATGCCGTATGGCAAATTTATGGTGTCGCTTTTCATTTGCCATGAAATATAAATGGCGCTCTTTCCGCTCAATGCGGTACGCGGGCGGATGCGGTTCTGCCCTGCGAAAGGGCATGTCGCAGAAAACAGACCGAAGCGAGCTGCGCTGAGCGGGCACCAGTCCCGCAAAACCTCCGGCTGTCCGGCGTTGCGGCCCTGGGCAGATTCGCGAAGTCTGTCAGGCGGGTGCGGACGATGCAATCGGCGCGGCCTGCGCATCGGGCAGATAGCCGTATTGCTGCAGCTTCCTGAGCTGCCGTGCCGAGTTGCGGCTCGCGACCGGCACCTCATGGTCAAACTCCGGGTCTGAATAGGGTCGGCGGTTTTTGAGCGCCGAGCACAGGGTCTTCAAAAGCTTGCGCGCCGTAGCGACGGTCGCGCGCTTACCGCCCCTGACAGTCTTATATGTATTGAACCCGTACACGCTCGAAAGCCGCGTTCATGCGCTCGATTGATGTCTCGGTTTCGTGTTCATATCTGACCTCAATACGGCGACCTCTTTCGCCCGGTCGCGACTTGTTGGGGAATGGCCCTGAAGTCAGGGCGTGGGGGTCGAAGTCAGGAGCAGGCCCAGCACGGCGATGACTAGGACAGCGGATCCCAGGACCAAGCCGGCGATCCACTGCATGTTTGACTTGTCGCGCTTGGCCATGTCGGTTTTCCAGTCGGCCATGTCGGTTTTCCAGTTGGCTATGTCGGCCCGCAGCCGGTCCAGCGCCGATTCTGTCTCAGCGTAATTCGTTTTCATGCGTTCCTCCAGCACGGCGTGCCGCTTTTCCAATTCCGAAAGCTGCTTGATCAGATTTTGATCATCATTTTCCGCCATGTTCATATCTTATCCTATCGCTGTCGAAATTTTCAAGTTGCTGTACTGGTTCAATACATATGAGACTTTTCAGGCGGCCAGCGCGCTTTGGTCGAAGTTCTGATTATACGCCTGCATGGGCGCCGCTTGTCCGAGCGCCTGATGCGGCCGATAGGCGTTGCAGAGGTGCTCGAACCGGGCTAGCTCGCCGTTCAGGGCGCCGACGCAGGACTGGCGGAACTCGCAGCGGCCGGCGGCGCTGGACACTCGACGCAGCCGTTGCAATCGGGGCTTTCGGGCGGCAGCGCGAACAGCGCGATGCCGCGGCGCCGGCAGGCGGTCGAGGAATGTCTAGGCGCAAGTGCCCGGGGTCAGATTATCTGACCCCGGACACACCATGAACGCTTCAAACATGGAAGCGGTCATTTCCTCTTTGGACACAGCCATCAGACAGAAAAGAGGGAATTGGAAAGCGTATCTAGTTCAAGTCATTCCAAAATCGCCGCAGCGGGCAACAAATCAAGTCAGAAACAGAGGCATTCACGTGATTGACGATGCCTCTTTCTACCACCTTGCTACTGGAGAGCCAAATGCTATTCATGACCTGTTTGACAAATTCTGCGAGACGCTGTCCTTGTCTGATGAAATTTGCCAGTATTGCAAAATGATAATGACCAGTTCGTTGCCGATGCGGTCATGCGTCCGGTCAAAATCCGGTTCAGCAGAAAAAAGTAGCCGATTTCTCCACTATTGTAGGTAATTCTTTTTTTTCGATCTCAGAACCGCAAAAAAATCAAGTGATATGCGAACCTGTCACCGGGTAAGGCTTGAAAATTGGACATTGCGCGATGCATAGCGCATCAGGTCACGCCACCTCGATCACCGAAGTCATGCCGAACTTTTGGTGCTCGAGGATGTGGCAATGAAACATCCATTTGCCCGGGTTATCCGCGACGAAAGCGATTTCCTGCACTTCGCCAGGCTGTATCAGCACTGTATCTCGAAGCGGAGGATCGTCGATCAGCTGGCCATTTCTGCTGATCACCCGAAATACATGTCCGTGCAGATGAATCGGATGCTCGAACGCAGTCTGATTGCTGAGTTGAAAAATGTACGACCGACCCAAATCGAGTCTTAGCAATGGCGGATCAAAGTGGGCATCCCTTGGAACTCGCCCGTTTGTAGCCCACAGCCTGCCTAGTTGCGCGAGCTCCCGCATCGTTTTGAATTGGCCATCGAACCGGGCGCCTGCAAGCCCGCCCATTGCCCCGCCTTCAAACGTAAATTCATGCCGGATAGAATTTTTCAAGTCGGGTTCGGCTACGGGATTCGGACTAATCGCAACAGGATCAGAACGAAAACTTGGAGTAAAAACCGGATTGCGCCGGTGCTTCAATCGCATTAGCCGATAGGCGAAATCGTCCCCATATGCAGTATCAATCACCATCGACTCCGAACCCGGTTCGGCTAAGGTGTCGACAATCAAATCAGCGCGCTGTCCCGCACCGAGCGTGATCGGATCTGTTTCAAGCAGGCGCGGCTTCTTGATCGGATGGCCATCCAGCGCGACAACCCAGCAATTCAACCCCTCAAACTGCAATGAGAATGTGCGGGCATTGGCAACGTTGGCCAATCGAAGCCTGATACGCTCCTTCGTGTAGACGGGAAACTCGTCTTCGATCGTTCCATTGACGGTTACGACATTTCCGATTCTACCGTTGTGGCTGGCATCGCGCAAGTTCCTCGAAAACTCTACAAGCTGTGCCTCTTGATTCATCCGCCAATCATCCAGCACCCAGAGCGCTTCGCGATCAGCCGCCGGCGGCTGATGCTCATCCACAATCAAAATGCCATGCAATCCCATTCCAATCTGCTCGGCGCTGTTGAAATGCGGGTGATACCAGAATGTCCCTGCATCCTCGAGCTTGAACTCATACGAATGCGATGAATTCGGCGCAATCGGCTTTTGGCTGATATGAGGCACACCGTCCATGGCAATCGGAACTCGCACGCCATGCCAATGCACTGTGGTCGGCTCATCAAGCCTGTTTTCAACTTCGACGCTCAGCGTGTCGCCCTGGCGATAGCGCAGCAAAGGCCCCGGGATTTGATCGTTGTATGACCAGACCGAAGTCTTAAACCCCTGCTCCAAGACGATATTCGCCTTGCTCGCTTTTGCGACAAGATGGTGAGCGCTATGACTGGAAGCGAATAAATCTCGAGGTGCAAGCGCGAGCGTAGTCACGCAAGCGCAACCTTGCAGAAACCTCCGACGAGTCGGCTGAAATGATCTCAAGCCCATTTCACTGGAATCCGGCGCATCGACGCCGAATCGGAACCTCTGGTCACGATATCTGCAATCAGTCTAGCAGACCGCGCTCTGTCAGCACTTTACGAGCGACCCGGAAACATTCCAAGCTCTGGGGTACGCCGCAATAGATTCCGACTACATGAATAATTGACCGGATCTCTTCCTTGCTGACGCCATTGTTCAAAGCGCCGCGGCAATGCATTTCCCACTCATGCATCTTGCCAAGCGCACCGATCATCGCAAGATTCATCATCGAGCGCGTCTTGGCGTCAATGGTTTCGTCCGACCACCCAAAACCCCAGCACCACTCGGTCATAGCCTCTTGAAACGGTCGCGTAAAATCGTCTGCCAGCGCAAGATTGCGCTCGACATATTCCGCCCCAAGCGTTGCCTTTCGCTTGCTCAGCGCCTTGTCAAATAATTCCTTATCCATCATTGATCCTCTTGCATGCCTGCATCGCCCCAGCCTTCACGCGCAATCGGCATAGACTACGCTAAGCCACTTCGACCGCACTGCGCATCCAGCTCTGCAATACTTCTATCGAGTGTTCAGAGTCGACGCCGAAACGCGGATCGATAACGAGCGGCCCCGGACTGTAGCCGCGACTGCCCAGCCCGCGCTGCACCGACTCGACCAGACGAATGTCCTCTTCGACCGTCGTTTCGCGGTCTTGCGCCGCCAGTTGCCGAACAACTTCAGAAGCCTCGCCATTGACACTGTACCAGCCGCGCCAGACTTCAACCGAATCAACGCCAAGCGGGCGCCAGTGATAGGTGTTCAGCAAATTTCCAGGATAAACCTGAAATGAAAACATCGGCCAAAGAAACCACGAGGAATACTTGCCAGCTGCGGGATTCGAGCCAACATCGACCGGATAGCTCATCTGATCAAGGTTCTGGCACTCAGTCGTATGCCGAAGGCAATAGCCTTGCGGACGGATGTCATAGGTCTGCGGCTTGACAATGCCGTTGGCGAACGCGATGTGGTTGATGCGGCAATGATAGCATTCCGAATAGTTTTCAACCGACACCTTCCAGTTGCATCGCTCAGTCGCCGATACCCATTCAAGCGGTTTCAGCTCACCGATCTGCGGCACATACTCCAATAGCTCCGCGCGAACCTTCGGAAACCACTCATCCATCGGCTGCGCATCGGCATCAAGATTGACAAATAAAAAGCCATGCAGATTCTCCACGCGAACTTGAGTCAGGCGAATCTCGGATATGTCAAGACCCGGCACGGCAGCAAGGTTCGGGCCGCCCATAAGCCTGCCGTCGAGATCATAGGTCCAGCCATGGTAGGGGCATGCCAGCCTTTGAACACTGCCACAGCCGCGCACCAGCTCGTGCGCGCGGTGCTGGCAAACATTGAAGAATGCGCGAATTTCGCCGTCCCTTCCGCGAACGCAAAACAAGCATTCCCCGGCAACTTGGAAAGTGAAAAAGTCGCCAGGATTGCGCACCTGAGACTCGTGACCGGCAAACTGCCAGGTATTCGACATCAAACCCGTCTGTTCTTGCCGAAACATGCCGGTATCCAGATAGTATCGCGGATCGAGTGTACGCGTCAATTCATTCAAGGCTCATTCTCCGCTAACCGAATCGTAGATCTGCAAATCATATCTTCGCTCGTGCAACTGCTTGATGCGATCAATCACACTAGGGCCGGCTTCTGCTATGACGAATGCAATCAACGCTTCAAGCAAAGCCGCCGCCGCAATGGTGGAAGGGAAAAACTGCGGCGTATCGGTATGCACGATAAATCCATACTCGCTCAGTGCCACTATGGGTGAAGCGAGACTGTCAGATATTGCGATGATCTTCACGCCTTGCCGACTCGCCGCTTCGACCGCGCGCACCACTTCTGAACGAAACGGCTTGAAAGTCATCGCAATCAGCACATCACCGCCGCCGGCACGCGCCAAATCATCGATCGCGCTGCTTCCTCTTTTTGGGATTGCGGCAACATTGTCGCGCGCCATGTCGGCGAGATACGCAAAAGTATTCGCTAGCATATAGTTTGCGCCGACACCAAGCAAGTAGACTTGGCCTGCGCCGACAATCAACTCCGCCGCCGCCTTGAGCTGATCGGAATCGGCGGTTGCAAACGTGTTCTCGATGTTGGCGATCGCGCTTGCCGCCACATCGGCATACAAGGCCGACAGCTTGCCGCCTTCGGCAAATGACTGAAGCCAGCGGGCACGATCCGGAAAGTTGAACCGCCCGTTTCTTATCTGATCTCGAAATGGCGCTCGAAACTCATCGTAGCCGCTGAACCCGGCCGACTTCGCCATGCGAACCACGGTGTTCGGCGTCACCATCGCCGCTTCGGCGAGCTCCCGCACCGAACTGATGCCGACATTGTTGGGATTGTCCAAAATGTATGCGGCCGCCTTTCGAACCTCAGGCGTAAATTCAGCCAGCTTGCCAGCCAAGTAGCCTAGCAAATCGGACGGGTCAGAAATTGGTACATTCATGTCATTCATTTGAATAAATGGTATATTTGTACTATCTTTTTGTCAATCTGAAAAGGGAGGCGACTTGGCCGGTCAATTGCCATCAAGTGCGCAAGTTGTCATCATCGGCGGCGGAATCATGGGCTGCGGCATAGCCTATCATCTGGCGCACGAAGGATGGCGCGATATTGTGCTTTTGGAAAAGGCCGAATTGGCATCCGGATCATCCTGGCATGCCGCGGGACAAATCACGCAGTCGGTTTCCAGCTTCGGGCTCGGCAAGTGCGTCGCCTACAACATCGGCCTGTACTCGGGTGCTTTAGAAGCTGAAACCGGCCAATCTGTGACTTGGCACGGCTGCGGGTCCATCCGTGTCGCGTACAGCGAGGATGAAATGGATTGGCTGGCCCACACCATGAGCGTCGGCCTCGGTCTTGGGTTTCGCATGGAAATCATCAAGCCTTCACGCATCGGCGAACTGCACCCCTTCTACAACCTTGACGGCATTCTGGGCGGACTTCACACGCCGGATGACGGCCACGTCGATCCTTCCGGCATCACGCATGCGCTGGCAGCAGGCGCCAGGGCGCTGGGAGCGCGCATCGTCAGGCGCTGCCGCGCGACCGGCATCGCGCAACAGCCGAACGGCGAGTGGGCCGTATCCACGCAAGCGGGCGATATTGTCTGCGAACATGTCGTCAATGCCGCAGGCACCTACGCCCGGCAGATGGGCGAGTGGAACAATCTTACAATCGCGACAACTTCGATGACGCATCACTATCTGGTCACAGAGCCGGTGCCAGAATTTAAGGAGCTGGCAACCGAACTGCCGGTAATTCGAGACGATCGCCTGGTGTCCGGATACATCCGCATGGAGCAAAAATCCGGCTTGATCGGCATCTACGAAAAGGAATCTCCCAACACGGCGTGGGAAGATGAATGCCCCTGGGACGCGGAAAACCACCTGTTCGATGCGGACTACGACCGGATCGGACCGTGGCTTGCCAACGCGATGGAGCGCATGCCGGTGCTTGCCAATCGCGGAATCAGGCGTGTCGTTCACGGCGCCATCTCGCACCCGCCAGACGGCAACCCGCTGATCGGACCGGCCGCAGGCGTCAACAACTACTGGTGCTGCTGCGGCACGCAAATCGGCATCGGCTGGGGACCCGGCTTGACCCGCGAACTGGCAAGATGGATGGTACATGGCGCAGCAGACATCTCCATGCGCGAATTCGATCCGAGGCGCTTCGGCCCTTATGCCACCAAAGCCTGGCAAATCGTCAAGGCCAGCGAAGACTACTGCCTGCGTCACGAAATCCCGTTTCCGCATTTCAACCGGCTCGCCGGGCGCCCCGTCAAGGATGCCGCTTTGCATGAACGACTGAAAAGCCGCGGGGCGGTGTTCGAAGAAGTATTTGGACACGAGCGGCCGCGCTGGTTTGCGAAAAATTCAGTTGCGCAGCAGGACCATTATTCGTTCCGGCGAAACCAGGTGCACAGCATGGTCGGCATGGAGGTTGAAGCAGTTCGTCAACGCGCCGGCATCATGGATATTTCCGCCTTTGCCAAAATCGAAGTTGCCGGGACCGATGCAGAACCGTTCCTCGACCGGCTTATCCCGAACCGGCTGCCAAAGCGCGACGGCGGGATAATCCTCGCCCACCTGCTCAATCGAAGAGGCCGGATCGAAGTTGAAGCAACCATCGTCAAGATATCGTCTGAGTGCTTTTATGTGACATGCGCGGTATTTTTCGATCAGCGACTGATGGATCATTTTGATCGCCATAAAGCCGGCTTTGCCGTGCGCATCACCAATCTGACCGACGGTTGGGCCGCCGTTTCGATACAGGGACCCCGATCGCGCGAAATTTTGTCTCAGCATACCGACGCAAGCCTGAACAACAGCAGCTTTCCCTGGCTCAGCGGCCAGCAAATTCTGGTTCAAGGCAAACCTGCGCTAGCGATGCGCATGTCCTACGCCGGCGAGCTCGGCTGGGAGCTGCACGCCAGCGCAAGCGACATGCCCGCCATCTACGACGCCCTGCACGAGACCGGTCGGCAGCTCGGCATGCTCGACTATGGCTCATTCGCGATGAATGCGATGCGCATGGAGAAAATGTTCAAAGGAGCAAGCGAATTGACCAACGAGGTAACTTTGCCCGAAGCCGATGTCATGCGCTTCGTCAAAATCGACAAGCCCGACTTTGTCGGCAAGGGTCCGACGCAGACTAGTGCCGAAAGCGAACTGCCTTGGCGCTGCGCCTACCTATCAATTGAATCTGACGGCAAACATGACGGACAGGGCGGAGAAGCCGTATTTCTCGACAATGCGGCAGTCGGCTCGATCACTTCCATCGCCTACGGACATGCGGTGGGCAAATTGCTCGCATTCGCCTATGTCAAGCCGCATGCGGCAATAGCTGGAACTGAACTTAAGGCTGTCATCGCCAACCGCCAACGAAATGCGATCGTCACGGACACGTCCGCCTACGATCCTGATAACCATCGACCAAGGAGCAACTCTTTATGAGCGATATCCCTTCTACCATGCGCGCATTCGTACTGACCGGACACGGCGATGCCGACAAGCTCGCATTTCATTCAGACTGGCCTGCACCGAAACCCAGATCCAATGAGGTGCTGATCCAGGTTCACGCTTGCGGCTTGAACAACACCGACATCAATACCCGCACCGCCTGGTATTCGAAATCGGTCGTCACCGCGACAAGCGGCCAAGGATATGAGCAAGCCGGCGACGATGATGCCACTTGGGGCGGCGGCGCGATCGAATTTCCCCGCATACAAGGCGCTGATGTCGCAGGCACGGTCGTAGCTTCGGGAAGCAATGCCGACCAGTCCTTGATCGGCAAGCGCGTTCTAATCGACCCGTGGCTGCGCGACTGGGACTACCCGCAAGATCTGACCAAGTACGGCTACTTCGGTTCGGAGTGCGATGGCGGGTTTGCCGATTTTGCATGCATCGACCACCGCCATGCATGTCCGGTCAATAGCGATCTTTCGAATCCCGAGCTGGCGACTTTTGCGACCGCCTACGGCACTGCGGAAAACATGCTCGACCGCATCAACCTTGATGAAAGCGACACGCTGCTGATTACCGGAGCATCGGGCGGAGTCGGTTCAGCGCTCATCCAGCTGGCCAATTGTCGCGGTGCGCGGACCGTCGCCATGGCGAGCGAGACTAAGCACGAACAAGTCCAGGCGATCGGACCTGAAGCGGTGATCGGTCGAAATCCGCAAGACCTGCGCCATGCGCTGCGCCAAGCGATCGGATGCGACAAAGTGACGGCGGTCGCAGATTTGGCCGGTGGCGAATATTGGCCCCATTTGATCGACGCGTTGCAGCGCGGAGGCCGCTATGTGGTGTCAGGCGCAATCGCAGGACCGATTGTGCAAGCGGATCTTCGCACAATCTACCTCATGGACCTAACCATGCATGGCGCCACCACGTTCCTTCCCAGGGTGTTTCGCAATGTCATCAACTTGATCGAGCGAGGGCGCATCAAGCCGCTGCTGGCCGATGTGTTCAAGCTGGAAGCGCTGCACGAGGCGCAAGCCGCATTCGTGCGCAAGCAGCACACCGGCAATATCGTCGTGACCATGGAGGGCTGACTTGAAGATTACCGAAATCAGGCTCTATCAGGCGCAGCTGCCCTATGTCGGAGGGGAGTATGGCTGGGGTTCGGGGAATTCGTTTTCCGTCGCACGCGCATCGGTCATCGTCATTGATACCGATGCCGGGATAAGCGGTTGCGGAGAATTCACGCCATGCGGCGAGAACTATATGGAAGCCCATTCTTTGGGGGTCGAGTCTGCCGCGCACGTCATCGCGCCGGCGCTGCTCGGCGAAGACCCGCGCCAATTCGGTCGAATCGAGCAGATCATGGACCGCGCGATCTTGGGCCACGGCTACGCAAAAGCGCCATTCGATGCAGCTTGCTGGGACATTCTGGGCAAAGTAGCCGAACAGCCGCTATGGATGCTGATGGGCGGCAAGCTGACGGCGGATGCTCCGATGTATCGCGTCATTCCGCAAGGGTCGCGCGACCAAACGGTGGAGCAGCTGCATGGCTATCGCAAGCAGGGATATCGCCATTTTCAGGTCAAAGTCGGTTCCGACTGGCGTATCGACATCGATCGCATCAGCGACACTGCATCGTTGCTTGATAATGGCGAAAAGCTCTATGTGGATGCCAACCGCGGCTGGCGCATCGATGACGCGCTCCGAGTTGCGCGGGCCACTCGCGACCTTGACTACATACTTGAGCAACCTTGCCGAACCTATGAGGAATGCCTTCATGTTCGGCGGCGAATTGACTTGCCGATGAAGCTT
The DNA here is from genome assembly GCA_965214875.1 of Arenicellales bacterium. GTDB lineage: Bacteria > Pseudomonadota > Gammaproteobacteria > Arenicellales > JAJDZL01 > CBDAUN01. Next base: position 3,537,567 of record OZ243980.1, read on the forward strand.
GACGAAGTTGTCACCAGCATGAGGGTTGCGCATCGGCTCGTGCACGATCGCGCGGCAGAGGAAGTGTGCTTGAAAATCTCGAATCTGGGCGGTTTAAGCAAAGCCCGACGCGTACGGGACTTTCTGGTCGAGCAACGCTTTGCCGTCGTCGTCGAAGATAGCTGGGGCGGGGAAATCGCAACCGCCGCATTGTCGCATCTAGTCGCTTCTACGCCAGCGGAAATGCTCGCCAGCACCACCGACTTGCACAACTACAACACCCGCTCGACCGGCCAGGTCTTGGCGTATCGCCCGATTTCAACAGCCTGGGCAGTCCAGTGGCAGCATTCAGAGCAGGCCGATGAAGATCAGCCGCATTTGCGCATGGCAGCTGGATTTGCCGCTGATCAAGCCGTACTGGCTGTCAGGCGGCCGCTTGAAGTTCGAGCGACTCGACTCGACACTAGTGCGGATCGACACTGACCAAGGTATCAGCGGCTGGGGCGAAGGCTGCCCTTGGGGGCACACCTACCTGCCGGCACATGGCGGCGGCATCCGGTCGGCACTGGCCATCCTAGCCCCAGCGCTCATGGGCATGGACCCGCGAAGCACCGGGGCGATCAATCATGCTATGGACATGGCCTTGCCGGGGCACGAGTATGCAAAATCGCCCATCGATATCGCATGCTGGGACATCTTGGGCAAGTCTGCGGGATTGCCGCTTTGGAAACTGTTCGGCGCAGACCTGTCGGTGCCAGTGCCAGTTAATTCATCCATTTCAACCGGCACGGCCGAACAGATGATTCAATCGATCCAAGAAGCGGCCGAGAAAGGATATCGATGGCATTCAGCCAAAATCGGCGGTCACGATGTCGCCGCGGACCTCGCCCGCATGCAAGCGATCTGCCGCTGTGCGCCGCCTGCGGCGAACATAACCTTTGACATCAATCGCGCCTGGACACTTGCGATTGCGGTCCAGGCGCTGAACTCCATTGATGTTCGAAATCGGATCGAACAGCCCTGCGAAACCATTGAGCAATGCGCCCATGTTGCCGCCCGCGTCTCGCAACCGATCGTGCTTGACGAGTGCCTGCACAGTTTCCAGGACCACCTTGACGCTTGGCGCATGAATGCGTGCGAAGCGATCAAGATCAAGCCCAATCGGGTCGGCGGGCTGACCAAGGCACGTCAAATTCGAGACTTTGGGATATCAGTCGGATGGCAGATGCACATTGAAGAGGTCGGCGGGACGGCGATGGCCGATACTGCGGCAATTCATCTAGCGGCATCGACGCCAGAGCGCTTTCGCCTTGCTAGCTGGCTTTGCCACGAACATCTAGCCGATGATCCGATTGCCGGTCAAGGGGCAAGAAATATTGACGGCTATGCTGAGCCGCCGAATCTGCCCGGTCTTGGCATCACGCCAAATGAACAGCAATTGGGAGAGCCCTGCGCAACTTGGGACGTCTAAGCTATGAAAATATCGAAAGTTTCGCTTTGGCATGTCGAACTGACAAGCAAACAGGACTATTACATGTCGGACGAAAAAAGCTGTCGGACAGTGGAGTCCGTCATCATTCGCATCGATGCCGACAACGGGCTTTCGGGCTGGGGCGAAACCTGTCCGATTCCGCACTATCTGCCAGCCTATGCGCGAGGCATCGCACCCGCCATTGAAGAGATGGCGCCTGTCATCATTGATGCTGACCCGCTTGGAGTCGAAGCGATGATGGACAGGCTGAATCGCTACCTGATCGGGCATCGGTACGCCAAGTCGGCCATAGACATCGCACTTTGGGATCTGACCGGGAAGATGGCCGGATTGCCAGTCTACACCCTGCTTGGCGGTCGCCAATGCAGCTCGATGCCGCTCTACCACTCGATCTCATGCATCGCGCCAGATGAAATGGCGAGAATTGCCAAAGAGGAATTTGATCAGGGCATGCGCCTGTTTCAAGTGAAGCTGGGTGCCGACAAAAACTTCGAGGCAGACATCGAGCGTCTCGTCAAAGTGCGTGAGGCGGCAGGCAACGGACCGATGATCTATGGCGATTGGAATTGCGGAGCCTCTCAGCTTGAGGCAACGCGGGTCGGACGAGCAGTCGCGCGCCTAGACATCATGCTCGAACAGCCATGCGAGACCTTGGAAGCCTGCGCCACGGTAAAGTCAGCTACCGGATTGCCGATGAAGCTCGACGAAAGTGTGCACGATATCGAATCGCTGATCAAGGCGAGCACCTACGGCTGCATGGATGCTGTCGCCATCAAGCTTTCCAAAATGGGCGGACTCAGCGTTGCCCGCAAGGCGCGCGATCTCTGCACTCATTTCGGAACCATGATGTGCATCGAAGATACTTGGGGGTCGGACATCGCCACCGCCGCAGCGCTGCATCTTGGCATCTCGACCCATCCAAGCAGACTGCTCAATGTCTGCGATCTTTCACACTACGTCATGCCGCATGTTGCGCTTGATCCGACAACTAGACGCCAGGGCCGCATCGCCCCGCCCCAAGGAGTCGGACTCGGCATCGAGCCTGATACAGGTCTGCTGGGATCGGCAGACCTCGTTATTGATTGAAAGAGCGACCATGAATCAGTCAACCTTCATCGAAAGAGCGCGCCGCGTTTTGCCAGGCGGCGGATTCGGCAACTTTGATCCAGGAATCATCATTTCGAACGGAAAGGGGGCGCGTGTCTGGGATGAGGATGGCAATGAGTATGTCGACTATCTGATCGGTTCGGGGCCAATGATTTTGGGGCATGGTCATCCTGAGGTGCTCGAGGCGATCGCGCAACAGCTTGGCAAGGGCATGACTTTCTTCGCCAACAATGCGCGCGGGATCGAATTGGCCGAAGAAATCTGCCGAGCGGTCAATTGCGCAAAGCAGGTTCGCTACGTCAGTACCGGCGGCGAGGCAGACATGTATGCGATGCGGCTAGCCCGCGCCTATACGGGCCGCGATCTGATTGTCAAGTTCGAAGGCGGCTATCACGGCATGTCGGCCGAAGCGCAGATGAGCTTGGCACCCAAGGAATGGAAGGATTTTCCGGCGGCTGTGCCTGATTCGGCGGGCATCCCTGAGGCGGTACGAGCTGGCGTGCTAATCGCGCCATACAACAATATCGATTTTTTCCGTGCGTTAGCCGATCAGCATGAGGGGCAAATTGCCGCGGTCATTGTCGAGCCGATGCAGCGGATCATTTTGCCGGCACCAGGATTTCTTCAGGGATTGCGCAACGAATGCAATCGGCGAGGCATCGTGCTCATCTTCGACGAAGTCGTCACTGGATTCAGATTTGCCTACGGGGGAGCGCAGGAACTGTACGGGGTAACGCCCGATGTCTGTACCCTGGGCAAGCTGATCGGCGGCGGATTCCCGCTTGCGGCAGTCGCCGGTTCGGCGGACATCATGAAGCATTTTGACGGCCGCAAAGTGCCCTCGAAAGACTTCTTGATGCAGGTCGGCACACTAAGCGGCAATCCGGTAGCGGCAGTCGCCGGTTTGAAAACGCTTGAAATCATGCGCCGAAAAGGCGCATACGAAAAACTGCACATGATCGGTCGCAAACTGATGGAGGCGTTTACCGAGCACCTTTCCAGAGCTGGCATTGCACATCGCATCAGCGGACACGAAACACTGTTCGACGTTGTGTTTACCGGTAGCGATGTCAACGATTATCGCGACATGGCAAGCGAAAACGAATCTGCACGAACGCGATTCAACACGCTGCTACGCAAGAAGGGAATCTTTAAAGCGCCTGCAAAACTCTACGTGTCCGCCGCGCTAGATGAACAAGATATCGAGCAAACCGAGCAAGCGGTCGCGTATGCTGCAGGCAAACTGAGTTGAGTTTAGGTAGCCCGCGTCGTTGTTCACTTGTGTTGCTAAAGCTAACCGCGAGATAAAAGCTCACGCAAACGTGCCGAAAATGGCGAGGTGGCGTTCAGCCATATATCATGCCGCGTAATGGCGGGCATGTCGCCACGCTCGCATTGCCGGTCGGGTCGCGAAGCGCCGGATCAAGCAAGTGCCGCGAAGGGTCGCGCACAGCAAATATTCAGGCGCACGGAGTGGTCAGGTAGCCGACATCGTCGGCTCGGCTTAAAATCCAACTCATCAAGTGGATGGAAATCAATCGGAATCCTCAAGCAATGAACAAACCGATCAAGCTGACCGTGAGCGGATTCGGCCCTTTTTTGGATTTTCCGAAAAATCCTTCTGAACTGGTACTTGACCATCTTCAACCAAAGCTGTCCAGTCATTCTCGATTTCGGCTACGCACCGTCACCTTCCCAGTGATCTACGAAGGGGCTTTGAAACGAATCCGCGCGACTGTTGAGCAGACTCTGCCCGACATTTGGCTGATGACTGGAATTGCTAGCGATAGCGCTACGCTGCGACTAGAACGCTACGCGCACAATCGCTACACTTCCTCGCAACCGGACATTGATAACGTCATCCGCCATGATGGAAAAATCCACGATAGCGGACCTGACAAATATCGTTGCGGTCTTCCGCTTGAGCCGCTTGCCGCGGCACTGGAGGAGATGGGCATTCCTGCCGTGATTTCGGAAGATGCCGGCGGCTATATCTGCAATCACTACTACTACCTCGCACAACAGGTCCTAACGCATTGCGTGTTCCCGTCAGTGTGCCTGTTCATTCACCTGCCGGACTGGCAGCAGATAGAAGATGCTGATTCAAAGTGGTCGTTGACCTTGGTCGCCGAGGCAATGTCAAAGCTTGCGAACCTGATCGCTGATCTTGAATGACTAGCTGTCGCGATTCGCTACTATACCTTTGAGCAGTTGCCTTCTGTTGAGGATGCAACGCGGCCGCTTAAGTTGCAACAAATTCAGGTAGTGTCTCAGTTTGAAAATCGCAAAGACGCGTGGCAGGACAGGGCGGCCGCGGGGCCGCCCTGCATCCGGGATGTTCCGCGATATTCCACTGGTATCCGGTGCCAGCTTGACGCCGTCGCGCGGCCCGCGCTCCCGATGACCGGATGGATCAGATGGATCAGCTGTCGAGGTCCGGACAATTGAGATACTGCCTTTGCGCCTGGCTCGCCGCAGTCTGGCCGGCGAGGATGTGTGTTCCGTTGCGCGTGCCGTTGCAATAGCAGTCCCGAATGTCCTGCCTCGTGCTGGCCACCGCATAGCACCCGGTCCGGTTATATCGGGCTAGGTTGGGTTCCCACTCAGATTTCTCGCCATTGTAAACCAGGTTCTGCTCCGCGGGCGTGAACTCGCCGCGGGTCTTGAAGCAGGCGCGGCTTATGAACGAACCCTCGCTCATCAATCCAACAACGTACCGGGTACTCTTATCCAGGGAGAAGGTGACAGTCTCAGCTGTTGAGGGAGTGCTGCTCGTGATCGTTCCAAGCGACCGGGTTTCAGCCGCAGCCGAACCGCCGCTCTCGTTTTTCATCACTCCTACAGAAAGCGGAATGCCTTCAGACGGAACAGCAGTACCAATGAAAGTATTATACTGGGCAGCTGAAATTGGCGGCATGGATAATGTGAGACTGTTTGCTATGCCGCCGGCTGGTAAGGAAATTGTACTCGGATTCAGCTCCCTCATGCCACCGTCTGTGCAGGCATTAGCTCCGGTGGTCGCCGGAATGACCAGCTGCGCCTGCACCGGGGCCGCAAGCGCCGCCAGCAGCAGGACTGTCAGTTTAGCGAGGGAGGGGGGGTGAGTAATTGCTTCATTGTGTTTTCCTCATGGTTGCATTTTCCTTCATTATACCAGTTTTCCTGTCAAAAACAGGCAAACTTTCAAACCCAAAATCCGCGTTAGAGATTTTTTTGGGGCGGATTTTACCGAAATCCGGGGCGCGGAGAGATTTTGGCGCTCGCCGCGGCGATGCCGGGCGGGCTTGCGGGCGGGACGCGGCCGAAAAGGGCGGAGGAGCGGAACCAATGGCATTCACTTAAGGAAAAGGGTGCATTCACTTAAGAAGGCGCACCGCTCCGCCGGCCGCACCGCCGCTACGCTGCTGGCAGCGCCGCCTTGCCTGATTTGCGGTTCGGGTTGCGGAAGCGGTCGTCGGGGCGCTTCGACACTCTCGGATACGACCGTCCGGGCCGCGTCTTGCTGATGCAAGAGGCGATGCCCTCGACAATATTCGAGACCGCTTCGGCGGCCAGCCGCGCATGCCCGAGCACGGCCGCCTCGAGCTGCCGGGCGACGGTCGCCAGCGCATTTTTGAAGTTCGCCTGCACGGCGGCGCCGTCGTCCGCGCAGGCGCCGACCGCCTGCTCGGCGAAGTTGCCGAGCGAGCGCGCCGGCGCGACGATCGCGGAATGGGCGAACAGCTCCTGGCGGACCCCGCGCCCGATGCGCGCGCATCGCACCGCGACCGGCTGCGGCGGCGGCTCGCCCGGATGCGACCGGCGCCATTTGCGCCGGGCATCCTTGCCTGGAAGCGCCCGCGCGACGCGCTCGCTTTCGCCGCTTTCGATGAACCGCTCGAACTGCGCCGCGCTGTTGCGCTGCAGGCGGTTCGCGCAGTCGACATTCCGGCGGACATGGTCCCATAGGAGCTCGAACGGGCAGCAGCCGCGGTCGCAGGCCGCGACCTCGCCGGCGCTCAGGCGCGGCGGATGCGTCGCCGCCAGGCTGCGCTCGCAAAGGCGCGCCGAAAGCTCGAAGTCGATCGGCATGCGGTCGTCCGGGCGCTGCAGGCAGCTGCACAGGCCCTGCGGGCAGCGGGCGCCCGGACTCGGCAGGCTGCAGCCGTCCTCGAGCAGCTCGCGCGGCACGTTGATCTTGGCGCCGTCGACCGCGAACAGCCGCCGACCGCGCCAGCGCTCGACCTGCTCGTCGCCCAGGCGCTCGGCGATCCGGCGGCGGCATTCGGCGAACGCCTCCGCGCCGACTTTCATCCGCGCCGCGCACATCGCCGAGGCCACCGCCGGATGCTCCTGCGGCAGCGGCGCGCCGGGCAGGCGGCGCTGGTCCCACAGCTCGCCGGGCGCGACCCGGCAGCTCCGGCGTCTGCGCGAGAACGCCGGCCGGAACACGAACAGCACCGCCAGCAGCGTGCCGATCGTGCGCCGCCGCACCCGCCAGCCGGCATCGCGGGCCTCGGCCGTCTCGGCCACGATGCCGACAAAGTCGCGCCACAGCGCGACGAACCGCCCGTCGGCCGCCGCCTGCGCGAGCGCTGCGGCCGGCATGCTCCCAGCCCGCGGCGCGGTAGCTCGTGCCCTCGCGGATCCGCCCGTCCACGAACGTCTCGACCAGCGCCGGGCGCACCTGCCAGCGCGCCTGCCAGTCGTCCGCCAGCCGCGCCGCCAACAGCGACAGCGCATGGCTCGCCAGATTCTCCGCCCGCACCCGCGGCAGGATCAGGAACCTCGAGTTGCAGACCACCCGCTCCAGCCGCCGGTTGAACCGCCTGCCGTCCCAGCCGATCCACTCGTCGCGGCACCGAAGCCTGTTCGAGGCGCGCTGGAACAGCAGGCATCCCAGCCGCCGGCCATCGCCGGCGACGATGAAGCAGCTCAGATGGCAGCCCGCCGGCCGGCATGCCCCGGCTCGCGGCAGCGGTCCACCAGCTCGTCGGACAGCGCCCGGTCGCCTTCGGACTGCGCCGCCTCCAGCGACACCCCGCCCAGTTCGGACAAGCCGCACTCGAGCCGCTCGCCCGGCTCGCCGGCCGCAGTTCTGTCCGGCGCCCTGAGCGCGCCGCGCAGCTTCCTTTCATGCCGCTTCGCCGGCAGCGCCGGAACACCCTGCGACTCGAGCGTCTCGAGCAGCTTCAAGCCCGCATGCACGCTGTCCTCGCCGGAACCGGCGCGCCAGTCCAGATGCTTGCACACCGTCCGAGCCAGCTCCTTGCGGCTCAGCGCCGGAAACAGCTCCGCCGTGCGCTCGGCCTCGGCCAGCTGCCGGCGCGCGGCGCGCCGCCCGCAAAACGTGCCCAGCTTCAACTTCGCAATGCTCTCGTCCATCTTCGAATCCCCTCGCTTGCATCCGCCCGCGCAGCGCGCGCAAGCGTTCGAGCAATCTATTATCGAATATGCCGAGGCAATTGCCGACCCTCTCGGCGAAAAGGTCCGAGCCGGCCCTCCTTTCCCGCATTGTCAAAAGCTTGCGTCCGCTAGAAAACGTCGCCTCTTGTCAGAATGCCATTGGGAGCGGAACCGGGGCGAAAGATCAATGACAGTCCGCAACGCGCCGGGATGCAACCGATTTTTTTGTCGTGCGCGCGATGCTTTTTTTTTGCGTTTCCGGCGGCTACGGCGCCAGGGCCATCGCCCGGATCATGCCGATGGCGTCGCTAAGCCGCCGCGCCGCGCGCGCGTCGCACAGCTTCAAGGCCCGGCCCCTGGCATGGCGCGCGATCTTGCCCGCCCTGCAGCAGGGCCGCCGGCGAAAGGTCTCGATGCGCATCGACTCGCAGCTCGCGTCCAGCACCTGGCGCATCAGCGCGAACAGGTTGAACGCGAGCTTCGCAGCGGCTTCGGCGCGGCGCATCCCAATCGCTGACAAAACGGGTACCCGCTTTCGGTCTCGGATATCAGATCCGGGTCATGCTTTTCTTGCCCTCTTAGGTCAACCGTTGACCCTTCAAACAAACATTCTACCAAACTGTATTCGCGCAAGCAGTCGACCATGACAGATTGGTTTTGCCGAATATGGAAATCACACTCTCGCTGACATGTCTCTATTTCAAAGGCGGCATAGAAAACGCCAAATGATCCATCACTGAACCGAGACCGACGGAACGGGGCATCGCCAGCTTGAGGAAGAAACGGCTGATCACATAAATCAGTCGCTGTTAAAACTACTTAAACACCTTGTTGAGTTATAAATTCTAAAGCGGAGTTTAAGTCGTCTGATGCAATAGCGAAATCATCTGCAAGAAATTCTTTGATGCTCTTTTCTTTTTTTGGTAGCGACGCTAACCTAACAACTGTTACACTCTCATTTTGCGGACATAATTTATCAATCAAGTCCTATAAACCTCGCTCGCGACCTACCATTCCTTCTACAGCACGAATTTCAGCAAGACTTCCTCTCAGCATAAACTGAATCGGTGTCAAGTCATTCAAAAAACCTCGCTTCAGATTCATCCATGCATATTCCGCATCATCATTACTTGAGAACAAGGTTCTAAGCCCTAAACTGATCGCAATTACGCAACCAATTCGCTTGGCGACATCGTTGGGAAAGTCTTGATGGCTGCCACTGATTATGTCCTCAAAAACAGAATCAGTCTCACTGCATCCCAAAAGAAGTTTCTGTTGCCCGGAATTCAACCTCCACCGATTACAAGTTTTGATATAGCCGGCAATAATCCCTCTCGGGGTCTCGCGAATCGGTTCATCGGCATTTGATGCAGCAGGATCAACGCTTCCACTCTCCAGTTCCCATTCCTTCACTCTTTGCAAACCGCTCATTGCGATATCTATTGCCGGCAGATTCAATAATGGATTGACATCGTTATCGTTGCCGAGTTTCACCTGCTCTAAACACCCGACAGATTTCGCTGTAATTGCTCTAGCTGGTTTCGCCGACCTCGGATTTTCCGATCACTGGAAGAAATCTGGTACCAGTTTGGAATATTCACTAACGTGATTGTCGTTTCTGGCAGTTTGGGTCAAGGCGCGGCCGTTAAACACATTAGGTGCGATGCCCAAAACACCCTGACCATTAATTGTGTTAAGCAATGCTCTCCTCCAGACCCAAAGTCGACATGCAGTCGTTGATGGTCGCGTCAAATTGCCAACTTATCGCTGCATCTCCTATATAGATCGCATCAAATTGCAAGTACAATCCATTATCCAAATGAGCACTTTCTTCCACTAAGCAACTAAGTCGCCATTTTTTGTTGGTGCATCTGTTGGTGCATCTTATCCCTAAGATATGAATCAACTCTTTGTCGTCAAATGCTCCTTTAGTTTCTGAAAGTTGAAACTGTCTCAGAAAATCAAGCACCTTAACTTCACTTAAAATATCAAAATGACCTTTTAATATACCATGCGATGACTGATATTTTTGATAGCCAAAACATGATCTGAAATTTTCGTCGATTATTTCAACAACTCGCATGATTTTGGCGCGATCTTCCATCTTATGAGCCTTCGAACCCCGCGCCGCGGGGCTACCAACCCCATAGAAACGGACATTTTGCAAGTCTTATAAATTCAATTACTTATGAATTTAGTTTCTGCAAAGCTGCAAAAATTGTTGACAATCTCTGCGAAGTGAGCTCAACCCTGCTGTTATCGTCAAAAATTCCACATGTATCTGAACCCAGACAATCCCTATCAAGTTGCGGACTGAATTTACCTTTCCGGATTGTGATATTCCGGTCGAAACACAGAACCGCGCACGTCTTGAGCTGGTCGCTATGCGGCCGCACCCCGGACGAGCATGGCATATTACGAAGTTCCCGGTTCAAAAGACGGGCGATAGCCAATGCCCCAGATACTTAGCAGATCGCGATATCCAGAGTCAAAATCGAACCTGAAATCCACTATTTGCAATTGTGGCAATACCCAGGACAGCTTTTCGAAAGAACAACAACGGTAGAGTACGGGCACTATCCTTTCTTCGAATCGATTCTGCTGAAGCGAAAAGAGCGTTTCTCTTTTTACCCACTTCGAGGCAACGGCATCGGGGGAGAGAAGCAGGACAAACCAGTCGCATCGCTGTAGAGCCTCGCCGATTTCGTCATGCCATTGCTGAGCTCCCTTGGGGTCGGTGTTGCTATACCAGACGGGAATGCCGTGCCGACGCAATACTTCGGTCAACTCAGTCGCGAATCCATGATCAGCACTTGAATGGGACAGAAAAACTTCTTTCGGCACGCGATACTACGAACGGAATGCGCGGTGATTAGACCTGAGCTAATATCGCCTTGGCAATAGGTCCAACATCGGGCTGATCTCTCTCCGGATTTTTCAATACGATCCAAGGCATCCGCCGGATAATCCATGGCACTTGATTTTCAGGGAAGTCGTCAGGGTTGCCCGCTACAACGGGAATCAGACGGTTGCTGAAGTTTTCGGCACCAAGAGCATATTCGATGTCGCGCCTGACGTAGGGAGAACTTGCGGCTGCCGGAGTGAGTAGCACGACCATCGCATTAGATTCCTCCAATGCACGCGCAGTCTCGCTAGCCCAGTTATCGCCTGGGAACAAGTCACGGCCTGGGTCCCAGACTTTGAGACCGTTGTTTTCAAGCGCATTTGCAACTCGCGATGCAAGCACAGAATCTGCGTGAGCATGGCTTATGAACACTTTCATAGCGAACTAATTATAGTAGATAGACTTACACAAAACATCACAATGCACTGGTTGGTAGTGTCTCAGTTTGAAATCGTCGCGATTGCGAAAAGGGGCGACCCGCAGGCCGCCCCGTGTGGATGGCGTCTGATGCCGGTCAGTTCGTGGTGCAGCCCAGCGTGGTCCGGTAGCCGGGGCTGCTGATGTATTCGTAGCCGTCCCCGGCATCGGTCCGGGCCCAATCGCCTGACGCGTTCCGGGCTCCGCACAGGCAGGCATTGACCTTTTTCCGGTGGTTGGGGCCATTGAGGTCCGCAAAGGCAAAGCAGCCGCTCGCCCAGTCGCCGTGGTTGATGTCGTCATACTGGTCAAAGGGCCGCGACAGGTCCGCCGGAGTCTCCCCCGTCCTGAAGCAGACGGTTGCGATGATGTTATCAGTCCTTACAACCAGATCCGCGGCATGGCGCGTATTCGATTCCAGGCTGCTGAATGTCCGGGTGAAAATTGGTAGCGGGGTGTCCGCCGTGACTGTCCCTATCAGCTCAATGGCGGTGCTGCTATTGCCTCGATACACAGCGATCTTGACCGGAATGCTCGTCTGGTCCGCCAGGTCCGGAAGCATTCCCCTGATTTGATTAAGACCCAATCTAGCCTTTAATCCGACATCGGCTTTCTTTGCTAGCACAGTTCCGCTAATTACGTGAAATGCAGTGTCCTGATGGGTCTTGCCCGGCGGACAGTGCACCTGCCCTGCCTCGCCGTCAAAGACAGTTTCCCAGTCCACCTGCGCCGTCGCGGGCGCGGCCAAGGCCAGCGCGGCGATCAGCGATGCGGCGGTGAGCCGTGCCAGAATGCTATGGGGGGGGGGTGATGTAGCATAGAAAATTCCTCCAGTTCCAATTAAGTGATGGCTCCCATTATGCCGCCTTTGCCTCGGTAAAGCCAAGAGAAAATTTCAAAGTGAGGCACTGCCGACTTTTCAGGCGAGCAATCGCACTTTGTCCGGGTTCAGATACATGTGAGACCGTGTACGGGTTCACTACATATGAGACTTTTCAGGCGGCAAGTGCGCCTTGGTCGAAGTTCTGATTATACGCCTGCATGGTGGGCATTATCTACTTAAGCACCTGACAGGCAGCGGCTCAGCTTGAAAACTGCAGCGCCTGATCGGAAAGAGGCGGCCCGAAAGCCGCCTGATGCCATGGATCCATGGCTACCCGGACGGGTCCGGCATCCGCCGCCCTGAGCCCGGTCAGTTCGTCGAGCATCCCACGCGGGTTCTCCAGGCGGCGTCCATCATATATTCGTAGCCGTCTTCGGCATCCGTCCACGCCCACTGGCCCGACGAGTTCCTGGCTCCGCAGAAGCAAGCCAGGATCTGATTCCGGTCCCGGCTGAAGGCGTAGCACCCGCTTGACCACGAATCGCCGGGACCGTCGCCGCCGCGACCCGAGCCAAAGGGGATCTCCAGATCGGCCGCCGTGCGAAAGCAGAGCCTCGCGAAAGTGCGGTTGTTGGGGTTCGGATTCCCGGCGGACAGAACGGCGACGTAGGATGTGTTCTGAGTCAGGCCGGTAATGCTGTGAGTCTTGGCCGCTATGCTGGGGGATGGAAAATTGACCTCTCCGAGATTTATGGTGCGAATCTGCCGGCCCGTCTTGCTGTCAAGCACTCTTAAGCGGACCTTGAAAAAAGAGCCGCTATAGCTGGTATATGCCCGGATATCAGGGCTCGAGAGCGCGGGCGTACCGAGTCCTACGCTGTCCTGGTCGGGGCCGCTCGTCACGGTGAACAGATTGGGTCGCATTTCACTCTGGCCTGACGGGCAGGCGCTGGCTCCTGATGCGCCGAGGATGTCGGATTGCGAAATCTGTGCGCTTGCCGGACCGGCCAGCATCGCCAGGATGAGGGGGAGGGTCAGTCTATAGGGGGGGGGTGAATCTGGTTGAACGCTTCATTTTTGTCTACTCCGAAGTTGGATCGAATACATCTATTGTACCCGTTCCGGCTTCCGCGAAACGGGCTTTTTTTGCAAACGGAACCGTTGCCTGTGCTATTGCCCTGAATTGCGCCTAGACGCTATCGCCTAAGCCCAAGTTCATCGAAAACATCCACCAGCGCCGCAACCAGCTTATCGATCATTTCTCTATCATGCAGCGGAGTCGGAGTGATGCGCAACCGCTCAGTGCCGACCGGCACAGTCGGGTGATTGATGTGCTGCACGAATATCCCATGGCGTTCCAGCAGCATATCGCTTGCGATACGGCAAAGCTTGGCATCGCGCACCATCACCGGCACAATATGGCTGGGATTCTCGAGTTGCGGTATATTCGCTTCGCGCAGCAAGGACTTAAGCGTTTTCACGTTTTCATGCAACCTGTCTCTTCGCTTGACATCGCTTCGAACCATCTTGACGCTGGCCACCGCGCCCGCCGCGGTGGAAGGCGGCATGGCAGTGGTGAAAATGAAGCCGCTGCCATAGCTTCGGATGTAGTCTACCAGCAACGGACTAGAAGCAATATACCCGCCGATAAGCCCGAATGCCTTCCCGAGCGTGCCTTGAATGATATCGACGCGATCTTCCAGGCCATCGCGCTGGGCGACACCGCCGCCATGGATGCCGTATAGGCCGACCGCGTGCACTTCATCAAGATAGGTCAATGCATCATGCTCGTCAGCCAGATCGCAGATCTCCTCGATTGGACCGATGTCTCCATCCATGGAATAAACCGATTCGAATGCGATTATTTTGGGACGGCCGGGATCTACGCTTTGAAGCAATTCGCGCAGATGGCCTGCATCATTGTGCCGGAAAATATGCCGCTCGCATTTTCCAAAACGCACCCCTTCGATCATTGACGCATGATTAAGCGCATCAGAGAACAGAACGATGTCTGGAATTCGACCAAGCGTACTGAGCACGGTGGAATTCGCCACATAGCCAGAGGTAAAAACTAGCGCAGTCTCTTTGCTGTGCAAGTCGGCAAGCTCTGCTTCCAGCTCAACTAGCGGATGCGAGGTGCCTGCGATGTTGCGGGTGCCGCCGGCACCGCTGCCAATCTGCCGAACCGTATCGCAGATCGCATCGGCAATCACCGGATGCTGCCCCATGCCAAGGTAGTCGTTGTTGCACCAGATCGTGATATCGCGGCCAATCGTATGATTCATGGCCTGCGGGTACTGGCCAGCATGCCGCTCAAGATCGGTAAATTCGCGATAATTCCCAGCTTCTTTCAGCTTGTTGATCGCTTGACGAAAAAATGCGTCGTAGTCCATTTGTGTATCGAAAGCGGAACAGTCTGAATGCGATAGTGATAAAAAATATGGAGCCGCCTCATTACAGACGGGCGCGAACATCGAATTATAGCGATTTGGCAAATTTGCGCTTGCGGCCTGAAAGCAATGCCCACTTGTTTTGTGTGCGCAAGCGAAAATCAAAATCCTCGCAATAGGCCGAACAAACCGCATCAGCCTGCTCGCGGAGTATGCCTGACACGGCAAGCCAGCCACTTTCAGCGACTAGACTGGAGAGGTGCGAGGATAGACTGCACAGCAAATCGGAATATAGATTGGCAACGACGATATCCGCTTTGACCGACTTGATGTAAAGCTGCTCCGGGGTTAGTGCGCGATAGCGATCCTCAAAGCCGTTTCGCTTCGCATTGCGCCAGCTCTCGGCGAGTGCATCCGAATCGATGTCCACACCCTGGGCGAATCGTGCGCCAAGGCCAATTGCGGCTAGAGCGACAACGCCACTTCCGCAGCCATAATCCACGATCGTCGACCCGTTCAGATCGGCTTCGGCAATAAACTCAAGACACATTCGTGTGGTCGGATGATGGCCGGTGCCGAATGCGATTGAGGGGTTGATCGTGATGGAGGCTAAATTCTGTGCTGGTGTATGCCACGGCGCGATGATTTCAAGTGAGTTGCCGATGCGCACCGGTTTGAAATTGGCCCGCGATTCCCGCACCCAATCGCGATCTGCGATGCTGGTCCGATCAAAGGTTGCAAGCGCGTGATTGTGTCCTGCTTTGGCGAGCTCACGACGTAGTTCTTCCGATCGATTCCAGCGCTCTTCGAACAGGCCGGTGATGAATGCGATCGGCTCTTTCGACTTGGAAGGCATCTGCGCCGTGGTCGCTTCAGCGCCGAAGCGCTCGAATATGGCGCATACGTCATCCGCCCGATCGAACGGGCATCTGACGGAAACATTAATCCAGCCCTGGCGAGCCATCGGGTCAATGGCCCAGCATGCGTTCCAGATAATTGATGTCGGACTGGCCGCGCAGGAATGTGTGATCGGCAAATATCCTGCGATAAAGCGGAATGGTTGTCTGAACGCCCTCGATGACCATTTCTTCGAGTGCGCCATTCATGCGGGCGATCGCTTCATCACGGTCTTTGCCGAAGGTGATCAGCTTGCCGATCAGCGAATCATAGTGCATCGGAATTTCGTATTGGTTGTAGACATGCGAATCAACGCGCACGCCGGGGCCGCCCGGCTGATGATACTGGGTGATCGTGCCTGGCGATGGCAAAAAGGTTTCGGGATCTTCGGCATTGATGCGGCACTCGATCGAGTGTCCGCTTAAGCGGACATCGCTTTGCGAAAAAGACAAAGGCTCATCGGAAGCAATGCGGATTTGCTCCTTGACAATATCTACGCCCGTGATCAGCTCTGTCACAGGATGCTCGACCTGAATCCGGGTGTTCATTTCGATGAAATAGAATTTGCCTTGCGAGTAGAGAAATTCAAATGTTCCCGCGCCGTAGTAGCCGACATCCCGACATGCCTTCAGGCACAGCCGGCCTAGCTCATCGCGATCCGCATCGCTGATTCCCGGCGCCGAAGCTTCTTCGACAAGCTTTTGGCGACGGCGCTGTATCGAGCAGTCGCGGTCGCCAAGATGGACGACCTGCCCCCTTTTATCGGCTAGCACCTGAATCTCGATGTGGCGAGGGCTGGGCAGGAACTTTTCCAGATACAGGGTGGAATCACCAAATGCCAAGCTCGACTCGTTTTGCGTGACGACAATGGCCGATTCCAATTCGCGCTCGTCGTGCACCAGCCTCATGCCCTTGCCGCCGCCGCCAGCAGCGGCCTTGACCAGAATCGGATAGCCGATGTCGTCGGCGAGGCGTCTGATTTCACCGATATCGGCACCTGCCAGGCTACCGGAACCTGGTACGCAGTCGAGTCCGGATTCGCGCATGGTGCGAATCGCTTCAAGTTTGTTGCCCATGATGCGCACTGCATCGTGCGGCGGACCAATGAAGGTGAATCCGCTTTGCTCGACTTTCTTGGCGAACTCGGCGTTTTCGGACAGAAATCCGTAGCCTGGATGGATCGCGGTCGCCTCAGTGACTTCTGCCGCCGCGATCACCGCGGGGATATTCAGATAGCTGGCTGAAGCGGGTGCCGGTCCAATGCATACCGACTCGTCGGCGAGCTTGACATATTTCGCGTCGCGGTCGATTTCCGAATGCAGCGCAACGGTGCCGATGCCAAGATCACGACAGGCGCGAAGGATGCGGAGCGCGATCTCGCCCCGATTTGCAATGGCGACCTTTTCGATCATTACTCAATGACGAACAGAATCTCGCCATACTCTACCGGCTCGCCGTTTTCCCGGCTAATTCGAGTTACGGTGCCCGCACGGTCGGATTCAATTTGATTGAAGATCTTCATCGCCTCGATAAGGCAGATGGTCTGACCGGCTTCGACTCGATCTCCAACTTCGACATAGGCGGGCTCTTGCGGCGACGAAGAGCGATAGAATGTGCCCACCATCGGCGACCTAACCAGATTCTCCTCTGGCAGTTCGTCCTGCAGCGGTTCCGGCGTAGAATCACTCTGCTGCATTGTATCGCCCGGCAAATGCTGAACGGGCCCGACCGCGTCAGAGTGCGGCATGACAGCCCTTTGAGAGTCTTCGGTCCTGCGAGACAAATAGATTGATTCTTCACCTTCGCGAATCTTCAATTCTGTCAATTCCGACGAATGAAATATTTCAATGAGTTTTCTTACTTTGCGAAGATCCATGGCTTCAGCTTCCTGCGGCAGCGGATTCGACAAACTGGATTGCAGCTTCAACGGCGGCGACATAGCCTTGGATGCCAAGACCGCATATCGTGCCAGTCGCGATATCGGAAAAATAGGAACGGCGACGATAATCCTCTCTTTGATGCACATTTGACAAGTGCACTTCGATAAAGGGAATCGAGCATCCGAGCATGGCATCGCGCAAAGCGATGCTGGTATGCGTGAACGCCGCCGGGTTAATCACGATGTAGTCGACACGCTGATCGGCGGCATCATGGATGAAGCCGATCAGTTCGTGCTCGGCGTTGCTTTGTCGAGCTTGCAGTTCATGGCCCGCGGCGGCGGCAATCTGGCCAACGCGCTGGTTGATTTCGTCTAGGGTCGCGCTTCCGTAAATTTCAGGTTCGCGCCGGCCAAGCCGGTTCAGGTTCGGACCATGGATAACAAGTATTTTCGCCATCGTGCGCCAGAGATTCTAAATCACATTGGTTGTCTATGTAGTTTAGTGATTTTAGCAACAAAAAAGCGGTGTTTTCAAAGAATTTAAGCGCACTGGGCATATATCTACAGGGTCTGAGGCATTGCTGCGGTACTATTTCAACGTTCAATCAAAAATGGCGCAAGCCAAATTGGCACGGCACCGAACCGCACGACCCTGAGCATCTATCAAGCACCTAAGTCCGAAAACAAATAGTAAAAACAACACGGCGACACGATGTGCCGAGCACTTCAAAAAATGCATGGAGTACACTTCGCCTGTTATCGGATTTGAGCCGATTCTTCTCGCAGGCCACTATCGGGCGGGGTGCGCATTCACAGCTATGCGAAAAGCGGCAAAGCGAAAATCTTATGTCAGCTAGCACCATCAACCTTGAATAGCGTCAATTTGCGGTCAAGGTTTCGATGATGAATTTAGACGAGCGATGCTGTCTCATCTAGTCAATTCGAATGCAAGCGACAACCGGACCCGTCGCAATCGCCACGACTACCAAGCAGGATGCCTCGACGGTGCCAAGCAAGCCGGCCAAGCTGCAGAAAAACCTGATAAAAACGCGGAGAGCACCTAGCTTCACCGTCTCGAGTATCTATTCGTATAAGTATCTAGTCCTGCTATCAGGGCAAATCTCGATGGAAAAACCGGGCGATTCAGGAGGCATATAGGCTGCCTGCCGTACGACGCAAGGATCCTTGAAATGTTCGTGAAGGTGATCGACATATTCGGCAACACGACCATCCATAGTGCCAGAAACAGCAATATAGTCAATCATCGAAAGATGCTGAACATACTCGCACAAGCCGACGCCCCCAGCGTGCGGCCAAACCGGCAGATTGAACTTCGCTGCCAGCAAAAGCACCGCAACAACCTCATTCAAGCCTCCCATGCGACAGGCATCAATCTGAACAATATCAATGGCGCCAGTCGATATGAACTGCTTAAACACAATTCGATTCTGACACATCTCGCCGGTCGCAACCTTGATCGGCGCAACAGCCTCTCGGATCGCCTTATGCCCGACAACATCATCGGGACTAGTTGGCTCTTCGATGAAATACGGCTCCGCAAAAGCAAGGTCTCCAACCCAGGAAATAGCTTCTGATACCTCCCAAACTTGATTGGCATCAATCATGATGCGAATATCCGGGCCAAGTTCCTCGCGCGCGATACGCAATCGCCGAATGTCGTCATGCTTGTTTCGCCCGACTTTGAATTTCACATAATTGAAACCCTGCCGCTTTACCTGGCGGCACACTGTGCGCATTTTTTCGTCAGAATAGCCAAGCCAGCCAGCCGAGGTCGTGTAGCACGGATAGCCCGTCTTTTCGAGCTCAGCAATTCTCTTTTTCTTGCCATTTTCGGCACGTTGCAAGATCGCAAGCGCCTCCGCACGGGTCAATTTGTCAGTGAGGTACCGAAAGTCGACGATATCGGCAATATTCTCTGGCGACAAATCGGCGACTAAGCGCCAGACCGGTTTTCGCTCTTCGCGCCCGCGCAGGTCCCATAGCGCGTTGACGACCGCTCCGGTCGCAAGGTGCATAGCGCCTTTGTCCGGGCCGATCCATCGGAGTTGGCTGTCGCCGGTCAAATGCCGCCAGATTAAACCGGGGCTTGCCCGGAATTCATCTAGGCTCAAGCCAATTAAAAGATGCCGCATGGCTCTGATTGCGGCGCAGCAGATCTCGTTGCCTCGTCCAATAGTGAAGGTTAGTCCATGTCCCGCGAGCTCGGGTTCATCGGTTTTGAGAATAACGTACGCCGCCGAGTAATCCGGGTCAGGATTCATGGCATCAGACCCATCGCGATGCTCCGATGTGGGAAACCTGAGGTCAAGCACCTCAATATCGGTGATTGTTGTCATGCCGCCTCCGACACGACGATCCGCGTTTGCTGCTCCAGGCCTTCAACCTCAGGCAACCCGGCACAATTAAATTTTGACATTTTGGAAAGTCGACGAATCTAGCATCGCGCCCTCTATCAAGCCATGGGCATTGCTTGACAGACCGCGAACAAGTCTTGTGAATCGACCAATGCCGCCCCTCCCCCTGCTACTCAAGCTGATGCTGCCCATTTTCACTCCATGCCTCCTTTCAACCGTTATTGAAAATCTATAGCGACCACCCGCCATCGATAACGTAGGTCTGGCCAGTCACAAAACATGCTCCGGCCAGATACACCACAAGATCAGCAATTTCCTTGGCAGTTCCAATCCGCCCCATCGGCTGTCGATCGATAAACGCCTGTCGCGCCGTCTCGTAATTGCCGCCCACCTTCATCCGCTCGTGCAGTGAAGGCGTATCGACCGTGCCGGGGCAAATCGCATTGCATCGGATGCCCTGTGCAACATAATCTGCCGCAATACTCTTCGTCAGGCCGATCACAGCAGCTTTAGATATCGAATACGCAGCGCGATTCGGAACACCTTTTATGCTCGAAGCGACGGAAGACATGTTGATGATGGCACCGCCTCCAGCGCTGATCATGCTTGGAATGACCGCCCGTGCCATATCGGCCATCGCAACCACGTTGAGCCTCAGCGCAAAATCAAGCTCAGCCGATGTCATCTCCAATAGCGTTCCCGAGTGAACATGGCCAGCGCAGTTGAACAGAATTTGAAACGAACCTTCGGCTTGCAGCAAAGCGCCAATGGCATCACGGTCGCAAACATCAAGGCGAGCCGTCGCCAGCCCCTCATCAGACAATTCGGCAAGCGCGGCAGCATTGACATCGGTGGCAAGGACTTGCGCACCCGCCGCATGCAGCGCGAACGCGGTCGCGCGGCCAATTCCCTGGCCGGCGGCGGTGATTAGTACTGTTTGATTATCGAGATTGTGCATTATGATTTTCCCTAGTGGTTAACGCGTCATGCTTGACCGTAAAGTTGGCGGCACCCGGTGCCTCGGTCAGTGCCCTCACCCGGTCATGGCGATGCGGCACATGCCCCCCTCAATCGCCATCCAGGCTGTATGCGTGATAGACATTGCCGCGATAGAAGCCAGCCTGCTCATCCGCAGTCAAGCCGGAAGTCAAATGCTCACAAGCATTGCACCAAGATTCATAGGTCGAAGTGGGCAAGCATGCTGGCCAATCGCTTCCCCAAAGAACTCGGCCCGCTCCGAAGCTAGTCCATACGACATCAAAGTATGGCTTGAATTGATCGACTTCCCAGTTTTTTCCAGCTTCACTCGTCAAACCGGAAAATTTGCAATATACGTTTCCATTTTGTGCGATGTCTCTGATGTCCGCGGCCCAAGCATCGAACTTTTGCGCCGCGATTCGCGGCTTCGCGCAGTGATTTAGCACAATGCGCATATCAGGATAGCGCGCCGCTAAGCGATTGATCGCTGCAATCTGGTCGGAACGGATCAGCGCATCTAGCGTCAGACCGGATCGGCAAACAGCCTCGAATGCCGGATTCATCTGCGGCTGCAAGACCCAATCGGCACTTGGCATATTCTGCAGCATGGGGCGCAGCCCGACACACTTATCCTGCGCCGCGGCATGCGCGACCCGTGCCGGGGCATCTGCGACTTTGAAGTCGATCCAGCCGACAACTCCGAGAACATGGCTTGTCTGGGATGCCAGTTCGAGCAGGTAGCGCGTTTCTGACTCCGTCGGAGCTGCCTGGACAAGGATTGAACCCGCCACATTGGCACGTTTGAACAATGGTGCAAGGTCGTGCGGCAAATAGTCCCGGTGCAGCGCCGACCGTTCAGAGTCAAGCCAAATGTAGTCACCGCGGCTGATTTGCCAAAAATGATGGTGAGCGTCAATTTTCTGCGGCGTCATGCGGATATTCAGGATGCGTATTTTGGACGACTAGCTGTTGCGCCAACCGATATGGCTCATTGCACCGACTTGAGTTCGCGCATCTGGAGGCGGCTGATTCAGCCCCATGTCCTGCGCTTCATCCCAAAACGCTTCCGGCACCGACTGGCTCAGCGCAGCAAGCGACTCTTGAAGCTGGCCTGGACTCGACGCGCCTAGCAGCGTGGTGCCGACACGGGCATCCCTCGCAGGAAACTGCAATGCCGCCGCCGTCAGCGAAACATCGTGCTTTGCTGCCGTCGCGGCGAGTTTGAGAAGTTGAGAACGCTCAAATTCGGATATCTGCCGGTAGTCGAATCTGGCGCCGCGACTGCCAGGGTCGGCAAGACAGCCGGAATTCAATATGCCGCCAGCCACGACTTTGGCGCCAGAATCGCCAGCTTTCGGCAGCAGCTCGACTTGCGCAGCGCGGTCAAGCAGCGTCCATCGGCCGGCAACCAGCACAACCTCCACGAATCCTGTCGCAAGCGCAGCCAGCAACCCCTCAACGGTGTTGCACCCGGCTCCAATCATGCCTATGCGGCCAGCCGACCTCAATTCTCGCAAGACCGGCAATGCTTCGCAAAGAGCCTGCCCGATGCTTGCCTCAATGTCGTGCAAAAACACAATATCCAGATAATCGCGATCAAGCCGCGCACTTGAAAGGTCTATGCAATGGCGTGTTGCCGCTTCCGAGAAATCCCATGAGTCGTTCTCACCGCTGCTAAAGGGAGGCGGCGCTCCAAATCGACGGTAGCGGCCGCACTTGGTTGAAACCACAACATTAGCCGGCGCCTCCGTCAATGCCTGTCCAAGCCGAACCTCTGCCTGGCCTCCACCGTACAGCGGCGCTGTATCGAAATAGCGAATGCCCGACTCATAGGCTAAATCGATTGTAGCGAAAAACTCGTTCTCGGGACATAAGGCTAAGGAAGATGTTCCAAGGCCTAGCGCAGGGGGGTCTGATCTCATTGCGCCAAGATCCCCCAGCGTCGCACTGTTGAATTCTCAATCGGTCGAAAAATCAGAAAATCCAAAGTCAGCCAAAGTATCCCTATGAAGATCATGCCGAGAATAACCACCTCGGTCTGATACCACTGGACAGCCTCAAGGGTCAGGTATCCAATTCCGTTTGTGCCCGCGATCATTTCAGCGGCCACAAGCGCACGCCAGCCGTAAGCCATAGAGGTGCGCAATCCTACTAGGATTTGCACCAGCGCTCCAGGGATAACAACATGGGTGACAACATCCCACCGCGCCGCGCCGTGACAAAGCGCCGCACTGTAAAGAACGCGCGGGATTGATTGCACACCGACAACCGTCGAGTAAATCGATGCAAAGAATATCGTATTGGCGATCACAAACAGCACAGAGCCCTCGCCCACGCCGAACCAGATGATTGCAAGGGGCACCCAGGCTATGCCGGCAATGGATTGAAAAAAGACCAGTACCGGCATCATGGTGTCGGCTACTGCCCGATTGAGCGCGATCGCCAGTCCAAGCGGGATTGCAATCAGATTTCCAAGCAGATATCCGATGCCGAGCCTTAGCAAGCTGGACCAGATCTCCGACAGCAAGCTGCCGTCAAGGATCATGTCGAAAAAGGTGTCAAGTATTACTTTGGGCGCCGGCAACTTGTAGGCCGGAATGTCCGATAGCGCAGGCGCGAAAGTCCAAGCAGCCACAACCACAACAAAGGGCAAGACCCCATTTAGCGCCCCTGGGTCGATCCTAAGCAAAGCGAGGCTGCCAGAGCGCGAACTCATGGGGACTCGCCTGTTGCGCGCACAAGTCCCCAGCGCTCGATGGTCGCATGCTCAATTGGACGCAGAAACAGTCGGTCCACGGCCAACCAGAGCAGGCCCATGACAATCATGCCGACCACGACACGGTCTGTTTGGCGTGTCGTTGCCCCATCAAAGATCATGAACCCGATGCCAGAACCGGCTGCAATCATCTCTGCGAATATGAGACCTCGAAACGCAAATCCGGCGCCGACGCGAAATCCCGTAATGATATTGGGCAAAGACGATGGCAGGATGACCGAAGTCAAGACTTGCTTGCGGGTCGCGCCGAGGGCGAGCACCGCGTTAATGAGAACGCGCTGCGCGGTCTGAACTCCCGTTAGGGTGTTGTAAAGCACCGGAAAAAAGACGACGTAAATCAAAGCGATCAGGATTGTGTTGAAGCCGTAGCCGATCCAGATGACCAGTAGCGGAATCCATGCAACCTCGACTACCGCATAAAAAAAATTGATAATCGGACTGAGAAGGCGCGACCAGAACTTCGACAAGCCGATGAGCAATCCGAATGCAACGCCAAGGCAAAGGCCAGCGCTGACGCCGGCCGCGTATCGTCCTGCGCTGTCGATGATGTAGCTTGTCAGAATGCCCTTAGTGCCCAGTTCCAGAAATTCCGCAACTACGTCAGCTGGCGCAGGGTAGAAATAGGCCGGAAGCGCAATGATCCAAACAGATATCTGCCAAAGCGCGAGCACCGCCATGATTCCCAGCGCCCCTCTGATTTGTTTTTTCGATGGCAAAAACTCATGGTCTGCGTATATCGTTCTCGCAAGCGCCGCTCTCATTCGACTTCCTCGACAGGCTTAATGGAACCAATCCAATAGTTGCGTGCCAAACGCCGCAACCCTTCGGCATCCACGGCCATGATTATGGCATGGCCATCATGCCATCCCTGGTAGCGACCCGCATCCTGAAACGCCTCGATATGAAATCGTTCAGGCTCAAAGCTCAACTTGACAGCAAAGTCTTGCTGTTGTTGCAGATCTAGTCCAGAGATGTGCCGCATCTCGTTAATCCTGCCCGCGACCGTGCCGCCGGCCAGGGCAATGGCGATGAAGGCTATGGCCCAAAAAGGAATCCGCCATTCGCGCGGAACTGCAACTTTCATCGACTGGAATCCCGCGCCAGTTTCATGACGCGATCGCGCAACTGAAGAAACCGGCAATCTGCCGTAATCGTGTCCCATTGTCGAACTTCGCGCGGAATGCCGATGTCGACAACGGTGCGCAAGCGGCCGGGGCCCGGGGTCAAAACTGCTACCCGGTCAGATAGAAATACCGCCTCTTCCACCGAATGGGTTATGAATAGCACGGTGATCGGATTCTCATCCCAAACGCGCAGAAGTTCCTCTTGCAGGGTTAGCCGGGTTTGCGCATCGACGGCCGCGAAAGGCTCATCCATCATCATGATCTCCGGAGTGTTTGCAAGCGTTCGGGCTACCGCTACACGCTGACGCATGCCGCCGGAAAGTTCGTGCGGATACTTATCCAATGCTTCTGACAAGCGCGCCATGGCAAGATATTCCCGCGCGATGCGCTCACGCTCCGCTTTCCCGATCCCGCGGAACTTTAGCCCGATGGCGACATTCTCCAAAACGGTTTTCCATGGCAATAGGGCATATTCCTGAAACACCACGCCGCGATCTGCGCCCGGTTTTTCGATTTCTCGGCCATTCATGGTGATTCTGCCATTTCTTGGCTTCATGAATCCTGCGATGGCCGAGATCAGCGTCGACTTGCCGCAACCCGAGGGCCCCACAACGCACAAGAATTCTCCTTCTTTGACGTTTAGGCTTAAATTTTCAACCGCCGTATGCTCCTGCCGGCGCTCTTCGCTAACGTGAACAAGTGTTACGTCAGAAATCGAAATTTTCGTTCCCCGGGCCGCGGCCATCATGCACCAGCCTCAATAGGCCCTGCGATCAGCCGGAATCGGCTTCAGGTCCGCAAACGCGCCAGGGTTGCCGGCTTCGGCAGCAGCGATAAATCGTGTGTTGATCGAACCGGATGGATCAAAGTTCTCATCGATCCGGCCCAGGCCCATTAAAAACGGTATCGTCTTTGCATGGTACATTTCAGCGGTATACTTCGAGATGCGCGAGTCGAGCGAGACACTGCCCATCGCTAGCTTCATCGTTTCCAGATCCACTCCCTGGATCCAGCGCATGTTGATCTCGGCGGCTGCGTCAAGGTTGGCCCTCATCCAGGCCTGCGATTCGGCGAAAGCTGCCATAAAACGCTTCAAGGTTTCAGGGTTTTCAGCGACAATCGCCTCGGTGGTCAAAACCGTACCTGGGTCGTAGCATTGGGGGCACCCGCCAGCTTGGACTAAAACGGCGCCATCGACCTTCGTCAATGCCGTCGCGCCCCAAGGCTGCCAGATGGCCACAGCATCCACGTCCCCCTGATTGAGCGCAGTAACAAGGTCGGAGGGCGGGATGTTCACCAGCTGAACGTCATCCTCGCTTAAGCCGATTGAACCGAGCACGCCCAGAAGGAAGCCTTCCGCTCCTGTTCCTCGCGGCAGGCCTATTCGCAACCCCTTAAGCGCAGCAATATCCCCTTTGCCCGCGCCAGAAGCCGCCGATGCGACGATTGACTGGTTGTCTGAATAGGCATCGCGGTTTGGGTCGCCGTGCAGATGGCCAATGAGCACCAGCGGGAAGCCGCGCGCCAGGCCTGTGAGATAGGGCACCGAACCCATCACGTTTACTTCTTGAGCGCCGTTAAGGAGTCCATTGACCATATCGACGCCTGTTTGATACATCACAACTTCCGCGTCTAGGCCATGCTTAGCAAAAGTGCCTCGCTCAACAGCCGCGAAAACCGCACCATGGTCGACCGCTCCAGCAGCGCCTATTCTTATCGGCAGCAGGTCTTGTGCCGAAGTCGAAGTCGCAACTGCGGTAATCAAGGCCGCAATTGCTCCTGCCAGTAATTTCTTCATCATTATCGTACCTTTTGGAAGTTTAAGTTTTTTCCCTCATTGGGGAATACAGTATCGAGACGGTTTATATCGGGCGAAAAACGCCAAATGTAAGACTCCTCGGGTTGCACCTCGCATGCCCATGCGGCAAGGATATCTTTCTCAATCCTGCGTTCACGCATGCGCGAGGATATCTCTGCCGGATTCCAATTCTCGGTGATTCTCTCCAGCAGTTGCTTGACCAAGCCGGCACAGCCCGGGTCATCGACACGATTAACGCGTTCTTCGGGGTCTGCCGAAAGATCAAACAGAAGTGGCGGCTCTTGGTCGAATATCGAGAGTTTCCAATTTTCCGACCGAATCATCCGCTGCTGCACCGCCCGCCCACTAGTCCAGTGAGGCTCCTGGTCGGTGCAATATTCGCTAAATGTTTCGTCAAACCAAGAGGCATTCGGATTCTTTGCAACAGTCCAGAAGCTGCGACCATCTGCATTGGGCAGCGGAGTTTCTCCCATCACCTCAACAAAGGTTTGACACAGATCGACCAGATTCACAACCTGATTCCGCGTTTCACCGGCCGGCAATACGCCTGGCAATCGCATGATCAACGGAACCTTGACGCTTTCTTCGAAAAACGTGTGCTTCCACCATAATCCGCGTTCTCCAACATGGTCACCATGATCGGAGGCATAGACGATCAATGTGTTGTCCAGCGCACCAATATCCTCCAGTGCAGAGAGGATGCGCCCGATCATTTCGTCAAGCTGATGAACGAGTCCCCAGTAGGCGGTCCGCGCACGGTTTGTTTCGTCGGGAGAAATATCAACGATGTTGCGCGCCGACCGCCACCAAGAGTACCAGCTATCGACAAGCGCATCTGCTCTCAGACGTGGCGGCGGCACACGCCCGCAATAGCAATCATAGGTTTGCTTGTCGACCACATAAGGCGGATGCGGCAGCATAAAGCCTACAGTTAAGCAAAACGGCAGACTTTTATCGCGGCGGGATGCGCCGTTCGTATGCAGCCACTGCACTGCCGCCTCAACAACCTCCTCATCCTTGACCTGATAGGCGCTCATGCCCGCCCCGGAATTCTGCAAAGACTCTCGATTCGGGTCGTTGCTGCCGATCAGCACGCCAAGCGACTGACGCTTCGCGCCCGGATAGTTCGGTGAATGATCGCCCACAGATCTAGCTTTGTAGCCATGGAGCTGATCGGGGCCGATCGCATGAAGGCGTCCTATCAGAACAGGGTCATAGCCGGCAATACCCGCCTTATGCAGCCAACTCGGCAAGTCCGACCGCAGCATGTCGTCGTTGGTCCAGCAGTCCTGCCGGTGCGGCCATCGGGCCGTCAAAGTCGCCATTCTGCTTGGAACGCAGATCGGCGATGGACAATAGGCATTATCAAAGCGCAGGCCCTCGCGGGCCAGCCGGTCGATATTCGGCGTACATACAACCTTGTCGCCGTAGGCTCCAGACACTGTCTGACAATGCTGATCGGAAAACAGGAAAAGGATGTTGGGAGGGTTCATAGGCCAATTTCACCGTCGCCGAGCGCTCGGCGCCAGGATGTCTTTAGATGGGACTTCAAAGCTTCAAGGCTTGCTTCCTCGTCGCCGGACAGAAGTGCCTGGATGATCTTGAGATGTTCGTCCATTGCCGCCACGAGACGATCTTTGGGGTACAGCCCGTTCGCACGAATCATGCGCACGCGATCTTCGATGTTCTGATAAGTGTCTGCAATGAGCGAATTGTTGAAACTTGCGACCAGCAAAACATGCAGGTCAAGGTCGACACGCAGACCTTCTTCAAGCAGGTCATCATCCGCCTGGGAAGTCTCAAGCGCCCGGCCGCGTATCTCAGATGTGCGAGCCATCAGATCTTCCAGATGCCCTGTCTTCGGCGCCCGTATCATTTTTCGGACCGCCTCTTGCTCAATAATGGACCGGAACTCGAAGGACTCGCTGATGAATCTCACGCTGATATCCACAATCTGGACGCCGCGTTGCGGCAGCAGGTTCACTAATCCCTCAGATTCAAGCCTTTTGAGCGCCTCTCGCACTGCTCCCATGGGGCTATCTAGCACTTCGCAGAGCTCGCGCTGCGTGACAAATGAACCTGGCTCCAAAGATCGCTCAAACAGCCGCAGCTTGAAGCGCTCATAGGCGAACTTGCGCAATGGCTGACTCAAAACCGCTTCACTCCTGATTAAGATCTTATTAAGTACTCAGTCATGACTCAATAGTAACTCACAATAGTTTCCATGTCAATGGACAAAATTGCCCAATCGTCGAGAACTCGGGGAAGATTGCCGAATGCAGCGCGCCAAGCGCACCGGTCAGCGAGTGAAGATCGTTGCCAGTTCGGACTCTTCGAATTCGCCGACCTTGACGTGGTCGAGCGAGCCGTCGGGGGAAAAAATGGCGGAAAACGGCAAGACCATTCCGTCATTACCCAGCAATTCCATAAGATGATCCGCTTCTCCGGCACCGGCGACAAAGGAAATAAAGCCGATTTGATGCTCACGCAAGAAATGCTCAGCCGGCTCGCGTCGGTCGATTGCGATACCGACGACCTGGAACCGATCTTCGCCGAATTCGCGATTGAACCGGTCCAGCAAAGGCATCTCGGCGACACAAGGAGGGCACCAGGTGGCCCAAAAATTCAAAACAAGCGTCTTGCCCCGCCAATCATCCACAGTCCCGGTTCGCGCAAGCAGGGGCTGCATGGCATCGATGTAAACGGCCAGATCATCCAAATGCGTTTCGGGTTCCAGCGCCTGACGCACTGCGACACCACCTGCGAATCCTGCTAAGGAAACCGCAAGAACAAGCAGTACAGCAAGTATCCTTCGACTTCGCAAAGATCAGGCGCGGCAAGGATGCAAAGGCTAGTCGCGGATCAAATGCGATCAAGCAGGTCCAGCATCTCTTGCGAATCCAGATAGCCGTATTGCACAACCGGTTCGCTCGAAGTGCTTGTGACCACCAGAGCCGGCGGGCCGAAAATCTTGTACTTCCTTCGAATCGCGCGCCCGAACTCGTTGTTCGGGTCGGTTACATCGATTTTGACTCCGACGAATCCATCATTCAACATCGCAACGACTGCCGGGTCCTTGAATGTGGTGCTATCCAGTCGAATACAATCAAGGCACCAATCGGCATAGAAATCATAGACGACAGGCTTGCCGCTAGCTTGCGCTTGCTCAGTGTATTGATTGAGTTGATCCATGCTGGCTACTTTTTGGAACGGACTTTTTTGAGCAGCAACTAGATCCGTTTCAGCAATGCCAGCGTTGCCGATTATCGCAGCCATGCTAGGCAGGGGGCGCAAAATGCTGCGTTCCCCGTACATGGAACCGACTAGCGCGAGCACGCCCCAGATCATCATGACCAGGCCCAATCCTTTCGCAAGATAGCGCCAGCCGCTCGCCCCTTCAGGCAATGTTTGGGTTGCGCCGAGAAACACGCCGCAGACAACCAGCAGGATGCCCCACAGAATCAGAACCGGCGCTTCGGGGATGAATCCGATCAGATAAATCGCAACGCCGAGCAGCAAAACTCCGAAAGTCTGCTTGATCCGGTCCATCCAAGGACCCGCCTTCGGCAAGGCAACGCCAAGCCCGAAGCCTATCGCGATCAGCACAGCACCCATGCCGAGCGCCATCGATGTCATCATGGCAGCGCCGAGCGCCGGGTCGCCTTTTGCGATAGCGATGCCCAGAGCGGAGATTAGAAGCGGCGACACGCAGGCGCTGACAATCAGCGCTGAAATCATGCCAAGAAAGAATACAGCGCTGAATTTTCCGCCGCCGATTCTAGATGTGCTCTGGTGCACGCGGCTCTCGAAAGCCGACGGCAGTCGGATCTCGTACAGGCCGAACATCGAAAGCGACATGAGCACGAATATTGCGCTAATGGAGCCTATGGCCCAGACGTTCTGGAAATAGGCGTTCAGCTGATCACCCGTAGCGCCGGCTACAGCACCGATAAAGGCATAGGAAACAACTGTTCCAAGCACATAGGTGGTGGCGAGCATGCCGCCGCGAAGACTGCCGCCTTGCTTGCTGTCGCCTGCGATGATTGATGAAAGAATCGGGATCAGCGGCAGTACGCAAGGTGTAAACGTAAGCAGCAGACCTGCGCCAAATGCTGAAATGATGAGCCAAAAGATTGTGGTCGACGATTCGGATTCGGCGCCGTCCGGGGCTTCGGACAGCATCGATTGCGCTTGCGCTGTCGAAATAAACGCCGGCAGCTTAAGTTCGATATCGTTCTGAATCGGGGGATAGCATATGCCCACCGGCTTGTTGCAGCCTTGCCCCCAGGCCGAGATTGCGACAGCATCAAGCGACGCGTCCGCTACGATGGGGGTGCGAAACTGTACAAAACCGGTGTAGATTGCCACCTCGCCGAAGAGCGGATCTTCGATCATCTCGCCAGGCGGCATCGCAGGGTCGCCCATCACGGCGCCCTCGGTGTTCGACAGCACCGCGAACTTGTCCTGGTACATGTAGTAGCCGTCGGCGATGGTCCATGAAGTCACCACTTCGCCCTGTTCAACGAACGCATCGAAAGCAAATGCCTCTTCTGCTGGAAGCAGTTCCTCTTCAAATTGAGCGGGCGCGGCAAATGGCAGCGCCAGCAAGGCGGCAAGGATAAGAAATCTTCGGACCATGCGGGGCAGCTTAAACGTGATTGGAATACTGTGAAAGACAAACAGCATACCGATTAGTTCGAGTGAAAACGCTTTATCGCCTATTGTACGAAGTAGCCGATTCCATAGCAAACCGGCGCGTGGGCGGCAAGAGTCTCCAAGTTCAGACTTTGCGGCATGATCGTCAGATCAAATCCTGAACGATCTGTGAAGAAACAAATAATCGGATATTGTTCTGGTGCTGGTTCATTCTTCACGCAAGCGCCGGTTCAAATTTGATAAGGCTACCATGCTTGTCGATCGCCTCGAACCGAGTTTTTCGGCTTGGCGAAACGGTCGCTTGATATTGATTTGCCGGCACTGGTGTCTGGACTGGCTAATTCGAACAAGCAAAAGACCGCCTTTCGCTTCCTTTTGCTTGCGAGCGCATCCTTGAACTGAGCTGAGGCTATTCATCAACAGCTCGCGTCGAAAATCGCGATGAGAGTGGAAAGCTGCGCTGATCATGCATCGCCAGTTTGGCCGTGCGCCAGGAAGCCTGAAGTTGTCGCAATGGCCAGGTATGCAAGAAAGCGGGGCTTGCTGAAATATACTATCGAACTCATACGGGAAGCATTGCGGATAATCCAATGAACGTGCGTGAATCAGACTTTGAAGTCGGCACAAGCAGCGGCGAGCTCGTGCGCGGCCGATTTCGAGATACCGGAGAAGGACCAGTCGGCATATATGTGCATGGATTGCTATCCGACGGCGAAGGCGCAAAATCCATGCATCTTTGGGAGGATGCGATCGCTAAAGGACGCTCATGGCTGAGGTTCGACCAGCGTGGACAAGGCCGTTCGGAGGGCACGTTCAACGACTTTCGCATCTCACGAGTGGCAGAAGATCTTCGCTGCGTGCTCGACTTTGTCGGCAACCGTCCTACGGTGCTGGTAGGCTCTAGTCTTGGGGGCTGGATCGCAGGACATGCGGGGTTGACCTGGTCGCACAACATTTGCGGCATCATTCTGATTGCCCCTGCATTCAACTTCATCGAAGATCTGTATCGGTCCTTGACGCCGCATCAAGCAAAGCGCTGGGAAAAAGATGGCAGGCACCTTTTTGCCAGCGACTATCAAGACGGCGGTTTCTCATTGGAATTTGCGACAGTGCAAGATGCGCGCGGATTTGATGTGTACGCGGCTCCCATCCGCTACCGCTGCCCGGTAGTCGTGCTGCATGGCGAAAGCGATGATGTCGTGCCGGTGGAAACAAGCATGAAATTCAAATCCGCAGCAGAATCGCAGATCAGCGTCGAGGTCGTTGCGGGCGGCGACCATCGGCTCAGCGAGCATTCCGCAACCATATTGCGCCATGTCGATGCCATGTGGCTAGCGAATTGAGCCAGATTTAAAATCATGCGGCCAATAACGATTCTATTTTTGATTTTTCTTTCGATTCCGGTCGCAGAGATCTACCTGCTGATCCAAATCGGCGAAGTCATCGGTGCTGGATGGACAGTAGTGGGGGTGATTGCAACCGCGCTGATCGGCGCATGGCTGGTAAAGCTGCAAGGCGTACTGACATTGCACCGCGCCATCAGCAACCTGAGGCAAGGCGAGGCGCCTGCGCTTGAATTGGTTGAAGGCTTGTTTTTGCTGATAGCGGGCGCCCTGCTTATCACGCCGGGGTTTGTGACTGATGCGATCGGATTCGCCTGCCTCACTCCGTCACTGCGCAGGCCTGTCGCGCAGATTGTGCTTGCTCGACTGATTCGCGAAGCATCGCGCCGCACCGAATCAAGACCCGGTTCCAATGACACGAGCACCCGCACTTTCGATGCTGACTACAAAGATCTGAGCTAGATTGAAGCGGTCTTGCGGCAGCGCTTTGGCGCAATGCAATCGATACAAAAAGGGGGTTGACATTTGAAATTTATCGATTATGATAATGATTATCATTATTATTATTAATTAATCAAAAGGTAGCGAAAATTCGATGCGACACCTCGGCGGCACAGAAACGCGCTCGAACGTCACGCGGTCGAGACTCATCAACACAAATTCCGAGGCCCGCGCAGCTGGTTCGACAAACAATGCAACACGGCAAGACTCGACTGGCGCGATACCCTCAATGCTGGCGACAGCGCTGAAGCAAATCCGTTCTGCTCAGCAACTCCAGCAAAAACTGGTTTTTTGAAGCTAAAGCTCTCCTCTTAGTAATGGCTCACGGCAGCACCCGACTATCACAAACGAACCCTGACCCTGCACGGTCGGGGTTCTTTGTTTGACAGCCGGCGACTTGCTGCCGTTTTTTTTAGCCCATCGGATTCGGGTAGACGCGATGCACTGCCGCGATTTCACCTAGCACCTCTTCACTGAGTCTAAGGTCGGCCGCACCAATGCAGACCTCGAGTTGCGCCATGGTTGTAGCCCCGATGATGACGGAATCCATGAACGGCCTCGCCGTACAAAAAGCAAGAGCCATTTGGCATCGGTCTAAACCGTGCCTGTCTGCAATATCGACATACCGGTCAACTGCGGGCAGCATCTCCTCGGTATAGCGTCCGCCAAGCGTGGAAGTAAACTCTCTTCGTGAACCTTTAGGTGTCGCATCTCCTTGATACTTGCCGCTAAGGATGCCGGTAGCGAGTGGAGAAAATGCGAGCAAACCGACTTTTTCGTTATGCGAGAGCTCCGCAAAGTCCAAATCGTATTTTCGATCTAGCAGACTGTACTCGTTCTGCATGGTTTCAACTTTCGGAAAATCGTGGGTTCGCGCGATTTCGAGAAACTTCGATGTCCCCCAGCATGATTCGTTCGAAAGCCCGATCGCCCTGATTATGCCTGCCGAAACGAACCCGTTCAGGGCCTGGAGCGTTTCGAAAATGTTGTCGATCACCTGCTGAGTATCCTGCTTGCTCGGGCCGTACTCCCATGATTGGCGAAAGTGATACGAACCCCGATTGGGCCAGTGCAGCTGATAAAGATCGATATAGTCGGTTTGCAACCGCTCAAGACTGCCCTCTACCGCCAATCGGATACTCTTCGCATCAATCGGGCCGCCGTCTCGGATCAAGCTTGAGCCTTCGCCTATGATCTTGGTAGCGATAATAAGCCGATCTCTTCCGCCGTGCTTGCGCAGCCAGCTACCGATTATCGCTTCCGATGCGCCAGAGTTTTCTCGGGTCATCGGCATGACAGGGTACATTTCGGCGGTATCGATGAAATTGACGCCATGGTCTAGCGCATAGTCGATTTGTTCGTGCCCCTCCGCTTCGCTATGGCGACTGCCCCAAGTCATGCTGCCGAGACATATTTCGCTTACTTGGATATCTGTGGAACCAAGACAATTTAGTTTCATTGAGGGTGCTCCTGTGTGAAAAGTGAAATACCGCATGATGCGCACCGACCTGCTCTTCAGTGCGGTTCTGCGAAGAAATTGCAAAGCATACTGCAAATCATATATCGGCATTTGCACGATATCACTGATGCAGTAATTTGGACTATGAACAGTCATAGTCCACATGATTTTGCCTGAGTTGCGCAAGGTGTCGTTACTTGGTGCCTTTTTGTCGATGTCCTTTCAAGCGGCATTTTCCAGATTTCAGGCGCAAGTCGGTGTATGGTGCAATGGCCTGTCTGAGTCATACTGAGCAGCAAAGGCTGTTTGCAGCGCGGTGTCTGGAGCGAACGGCCGGGAGCTGCAATCTCCGGTTCCGACAGGTCCATGGCATCTTGCTTCGGCCCGGCTCAATGCAAATCGACTATGCACAAGACGCCTTCAGCAATTCGGCTTCTGAAGTAGATTAATCCAATTCAGCAAATAGCCCTGAACAAACATCAACCCTCGCAGGTCGTCACAGATCTACACAATTCGTAATCGCCTTTTGCCATGACAAGTCGCAGCATAATGATTCAGGGAACCGGTTCGAATGTCGGCAAGTCGGTCATTGTTGCCGGACTGTGCCGAGCGATTCGCTTGCGCGGACACTCTATCGCGCCATTTAAGCCGCAGAATATGTCAAACAATGCGGCCGCTTGCCCCGCCGGCGGTGAAATCGGGCGAGCACAGGCGCTACAGGCGCGAGCTGCGGGCATTGCACCCAGTGTTGATTTGAACCCGGTGCTGCTCAAACCGCAGTCCGATCAGACGGCGCAAATCGTGCTGCACGGAAATGCGGTATCCAGACTTGACGCAGCCAATTTCATTGAAAAACGATATTGGATGATGGAGCCGATCCTTGATAGCTATCGCAAGCTGACCGCGAACTACGAGTTCGTCCTAGTCGAAGGCGCTGGCAGCCCGGCTGAAACGAATTTGAGAAAGCGAGATATTGCCAACATGGGTTTTGCGCGCGCCGCCAACGTGCCCGTGTGCCTGCTGGCAGACATTGATCGCGGCGGAGTGATTGCCTCTGTCGTCGGCACCCATGCAGTTCTGGACAACGAGGACAAGGCTATGATTCGAAGCTTTGCAGTCAACAAGTTTCGCGGTGATATCGCGCTGTTTGATAATGGGGCCAAAGATATTGAAATGCGTACTGGCTGGCCATGCCGCGGCATCATTCCATGGCTGCCGATTGCACGGAAACTGCCCCAGGAAGACATGGCAATCTTCGATTCGCTATCGTCAAGGATTGGCTCTTGCGAACAAACCAAAGTCAAGATCGTTGTTCCGCTGCTATCGCGAATCGCGAATTCGGATGACTTCGACCCGCTTCGAATCGAGCCCAATGTCGATTTTGAATTCATCTTGCCCGGAATCCCTATTCCAAGCGATGCGGATGTTATCGTGCTGCCTGGTACAAAATCGACTCTAGCAGACCTGCGATTCATGCGCGAGCAAGGCTGGCATCACGATATAGTTGCTCATGCGCGAAGAGGTACAAGAGTATTAGGCTTATGCGGCGGCTATCAATTGCTGGGGCGCAAGATACGCGACTTGCAAGGCTATGAAGGCATACCCGAACAGGCTGACGGACTCGGACTGCTTGACATCGAAACCGATATGCTAGGCGACAAGACGGTTCGGCCGGTCAGCGGTGAGTGCGCAATGTCTGCAGCGCCGATCGTTGGCTATGAAATTCATATCGGCTTGACCAGCGGCCCAGACACCGCTCGGCCTCTAGTTCGCTTTGAACATCGCGACGATGGCGCAACAAGCATTGGGGGCAACGTTTCCGGGTGCTATGTGCATGGACTCTTCTCGTCCGATCAATTCCGTTCGCAATGGCTTGATCGAATCCGGCAAGGCGCATCTGCTAGCTTAAACTACGAGGCCTCGATCGAGTCTGCTCTCGATCAGCTGGCTGATGAGCTTGAACAATCCATGGATATTGACGATTTGCTGGCGGATGCAAGCAACGTAAATGCCTAACTGGGATCTACTGACAGCATAGAGCGAACTTAATTTCGGGGTAAATTGATATGGTCGCAAGATGCGCGGCAAGTGCCAACCCGCAATCGTATGCGGACAGCTGGCACGCGGCAGAACAGCATTGCCGAAGAGATGGTGCGTTTCGCATGAAACATGCATACTCCGGCTTGAGTTTGGCGCAAGTTGATCTGATGGATTTTGCTCTCAGACGCTGATGTTGGGCTGTTATCGCATATATGCTTGATGGTGCAATAGAATTGCGGAAAATCTGTATTCATGCTGCGTCCCGGATCATAAAAAAATCATCCTTATCAAGAACTACAATCGCAAAGCATTGATAATGAAAGAATCACGATGTTGTTTCTTGCGCATCAGCGTAGCCGCTGCAGGCGGGCTTGTCCACTATAATCGACATAAATTGAAAGTGACAGCTTTCTATCACGACTTTTGAGAGCTTATTTGCTTCGGCATTTATATTCCCACCAAATGGCTGTGATGGCTCAGTTGCACGCACTGGAAGACAGCCCGCTCAGGAGTCTATGCCGGCCTGCCCCATCGCCCGCGAACCACCGGAAGGCATACTGTCAGATACGATGCTAGCCGATATATACAAAATCAAGCGACGGTTTATTGTTTCTGAAAAATACTTGCCCGCCGTTACGCGGAGGCAGCGAAACGCATGACCGCCAAACAGCTAGTCCGTATCGGTTATACGCTATCTGCCGCCGGGTCCGTGGCAGTGCACTGCTCAGTAGCCGCTTTAATACTTGCTGCCGTGCCGCCAGCGACACCTCTATCGGGAACTGAAGCAATCACCGCGACACTGATAACTTTTTCCGATGGGGTTTACGTTTCGACGAAGATGACTAATAAGCAAACCGGAGACCCACTTGAAGCGTCTGCACTATCCCAAGTTGATCCCGACCCAATCGTCAACGAACAAAATCAGCAAACCGCCTTGCTCGTTGACTCTGATATGCTTCAACAAGCCGAACCAGCTCCAGTTCATGCTGACAGCGACACTTTTCTAGCCGATTCCGAATTGTCCAATCCTGCCGAGTCGCCGCCGGTTGTCGAAAATGCATCTGCCGAAGTTCCTAACGATCTTTTGGAAGCTACAGCGAAGCCTATGATCCCTGACGCCGCTTCCAAGCAAGACGCAACTGAACCAGAGCAAGGAGATGCTTCCGAACCGATATTGGCAGATGCCGTTGGCCATTCAGCGCATTCAACATCAGTTGGCCCGAATTCAAATGCTTCGCAGTTTGAGCAGCAATCAGCCTCGCTGTACGCCGCTCTGGAGCCGCTATCTTCACAAGCTGATGCGGTGGGCGCGGCTTTGCCAGTCGAAGAAACCAGGGATGAACAAACAGTAAAAGACCTGCAAGTTGCTGAGAACCTTGCCGAAATCAACGATCGGCCCGGGGTGCCGGAGCCGGGCAATATTGATGCGGCAGATTCGGATTTTGAAGCCATGCTAGCCGCGGCGGCTACAAACCATGCGCCATTCGAAGCGGAAAGCGAATCCAAAACAATCGACAATCCAGCGCCAAATCTTGCCCCAGCCGCTCAAAAGATGGAACCGCTTGCTAAACCTGAGGAAGCGCAAGATTTCGAGACAAACGAGTCAGCCCCGCGCTTGGCCATGGTCTCCTATCTCAGCAATGCTGGATTTCGTATTCTTGATGAAGTGCCGGATTCTGTGCGGAAAAAAGGCGATATCGAAAAGATCCATTCAGATGCATTTCTGCCAGATACCGAACTAGCGGATAATTTCGAAGTGCGGCACACGTTTGGTGAGGCGGTCGAAGATGAAACAGAGCTTCAGCTCGCGGCAACCGATAGCACCTCTGAATCTTCAATGGAAGACTTAGGAGCGAGATGGTTAAAAACGGATCTAAAGCAAGAGGCTGCCCACATCGAAAGCATTCAAGACATTATGGAGGATAGTCCTGAAGGGATCAATTTGCAGGAGACTGCTTCACAGATACCGAAAGAGACCAGTCTTGAGACAATGGCCGAACGCTCTGCTTCATCCAATGATGCCCAGCGCGAAAACGCTCTGCTTGAAAAACTGATCGACGAAACCGATAGCGATTCTCTGCTCGCTGCGGCTGAACTGACAAAACTAGCAACCGCCGAATTTTTCCAGATTAGCGGAGAAAAAGCGGACAAGGCTATTGAGAAGCAATCAGGGCATTTGCGTCAAAAGCAGATCAGTCAATCTTCTGAATCTACCGGAACAGAACTCGCGGCCTTGAAAAAACCAACCGCTGACGCGGGATTAGTGCATCCTTCCTATGCCAATGATCTACATGCGAATAGACCGCCGCAGTATCCTGTCCAATCGCGTAGCAGAGGAGAGCAAGGAACTGTAATTCTTAGGGTGCATGTAGGCAAAGACGGTCGGGCCATACGCATCGAGACCCATCAGTCCAGCGGATTTGCGCGTTTGGATAAAGCGGCGATCAAATCAGTCAAGAAATGGCGCTTCACTCCGGCAACCCAATTCGGGATTCCGATCGAAGGCGTGGTTCGGATTCCGTTCAGATTCTCGCTTGTCGAATGACGAAGCAAAAGAAACGAACTCTGCAAATCGAACTGTCCTGTTTGTTGTTGGCGGGGTGGGGCAAAAGCTGTCCGAAGGCAGGCCTTTATGGATTTGTCAAGGTCTCTGCGAATATTTCGAGTTAATTGCAAAAGAGTTTTCGTGGATTTGTATCATACCAATTGCTAATTGCTGGAGTTGCCTGTCTCAGTCCTTGCGACTGAGAAATGCGGGCCTCAATACCTGTCATCAGAGCCTTGCTCGGCGAAGCGATTCGACCTGGTCGCGATCAAGCTTCGTTATCTCGGCAACCTCTTGCGCACCGACGCCTCGTCGCAGCAGATTCGAGGCAATTTCCTGACTCCTCTGCTCCAGACCTTGCTCCAGACCTTGTTCCAAACCTTCCATTCGCCCCTCCTCCCGGAATGCATCAACCGCTGAGCGAACCATCTGTCGTTCCTCCAATGTGTTGACTTACTTAAGACGTCATCCTAATCGAAACTGAACGAATGCAATCAGGGCATTGCTCGGCGAAGCGATTCGACCTGGTCGCGATCAAGCTTCGTTATCTCGGCAACCTCTTGCGCACCGACACCTCGTCGCAGCAGATTCGAGGCAATTTCCTGACTCCTCTGCTCCAGACCTTGCTCCAGACCTTGCTCCAGACCTTGCTCCAGACCTTGCTCCAGACCTCGTTCCAAACCTTCCATTCGCCCCTCCTCCCGGAATGCATCAACCGCTGAGCGAACCATCTGTCGTTCCTCCAATGTGTTGGTTTCAAATCTCAAGACATCTTCTGGCTTGATGTCGTCATTGCACTGGCAAATATAACCGATTACTGCCTGCAACGCATCATCCCGCTCTTCTTCGGGGACGTACTTGATACGTCCTATCAGGTCCGCCCAGTCGCTGGTATTAAAACTCCTGCTGATCGACATCGCCCGAATGTATATGTCAATTCTAGTTTTGTCCACCAAACCACGACGGTCCAGCTCATGCACATCGATGAGCAGACATCGAAAACTGATCGCAAACTCCGACAGCATAGCGCGATGCTCTTTTGGAATGTCAGCAAAAAGATCCGCGAACTCGACGCTCTCACAACCGCCTGACTCATGCTGACGAACCACAATCGGAATCACCAGCGACTCAAAATCGCTTTTCATATACAGCAGAAACTGGTCCCGTGCCACCTGCTTGACCAGATTCTTGTCTTGGTAACTCTTATGCTCAAACAAGAGCAATATTCGGGCTCTGAGACCGGTTTGTTTCAACGCGACCGAATACACAAGGTCGGTATCCTTTTGCTGAATCCCGAAAAACACAAGCGCACTGGGCTCCAGTCGCATCGTCGACCAGTCGACTATTTCGAGCAATGCCTCTCGTGCAGCCTTTTGTAGCAGAGTAGCGACATTTTCCGGCTTTTGAAAGACATGCTTGAAGAATGAGTCGTGATATCCGGCCAGAATAAGTTCCGAGCCGGGCTGTTTCTCGGGCTGTGGCATCAGATGTGGATTCTCTTAATGGATAATGTTCAGTTGCATGCTTTTGCCCCAATATCTTGATAAAAACGTGCTTGACACCGCAACATCGAACTTGGTAATGGAGAAACCGCCTCCAACACTGGTTTCAAACCAGCATCCAATTGTTGATTGAACGAGAGTCAAGCGTCAAATTTCACAATGATGCGCCACCTAAAAACAAGATTAGCGGCCAACAACACAATTGACTGACGCGGTCAAGCCGACTGCATCAGTTTAGAAGCTCTGGGCAAGCTGCATTATAGCATAGCATTGTTCTATTTGCGACCAGAAATTTTTTTCGAATAACTCCAACCGGAATCATGCAGGCATTGCAACACAATGTCTGGCGTTCATTTTTGATTCCGCTTTGGCACGAGACTCACTGCAATAGATTTGACTCCCGCCTGCGACAAAAAATCTCACCCCTATCCCAACGTAAATAAATCAGCAACCGTAATTTTGCAAAAAAAAATTCTCCTAAATTGATATACTGTATTAGTACTCTATTACAATAAGCCACTTCCCTTTGACAAGGAGCGCTCATGTCATGGTCGAAATGAACGACGTGCAGTTCAACTACGCAAAGAATTCTGTCTTCGCAAATCTCAGTCTGAAACTTGAAGCTGGAAATATCTATGGACTGCTTGGCATCAATGGTGTCGGCAAGTCCACGCTGCTCAAGCTGTTATCTGGATTGCTGTTCCCCGCATCAGGCAGCATCGATGTGCTTGGCTATCAACCGGCCAAGCGGTCGCCCGGACTGCTCTCACAAGTATTCATGCTATCAGAAAACCCTCACCTGCCGGAGATTTCCGATCAGCTCTACATATCGAGCCTCTCGTCGCTTTACCCTAATTTCGATCGTGACCACCTAGAGCGGCTTCTTACGAAGTTTTCAGTGCCCAAGGGTCGAAAACTGCGCAACCTCTCGCTCGGTGAGCAAAAAAAGTTTCACCTTGCATTCGGCCTAGCATGCCGTCCTGCGATTTTGATTCTTGATGAACCGACCAATGGGTTGGACATCCCATCAAAAGGGATTTTTCGGAGCACGGTCGCAGAAGCCCTAGCGGATGACCGCATATTCATCGTCGCAACCCACCAGGTAAAGGATGTAGAGCATCTGATCGATCGCCTCCTAATACTTCATAACGGCGACCTAGTCTGTGATTTGGGCATACACGAAGCTTCCTCCCGACTTCGCTTCTGCGAAACACCTCACTGCCCCGAACCAAATGCCGATGGCCTTCTTTACGCAGAGCCTTCCATAGGCGGCTACGCCTCCGTGTGGAAAGAGCCCGGTATGAGCGACAGTCGTCCCGACTTGGAAATGCTGTTTAAGGCGGCGATTTCCCAACCGCGCGAGTTCATCGAGTTCACCCGCGACGAGTAGCGCCGATGGAACAAAACTTTTCCTTTCGAAGAATCGGCATCCTCATTCGACATGATTTCATGATCGAATGGCGTACCTACGCACTGCTTGGCGGTTTGACCGCCTTGCTGTATTTCTTGCTGACATTGGAAGACTACCTCGAAGGCGCACTCGACCCATCACCCTATCCGTCCATGTTCGGCTACGCATTATTCATTTGGGGTCTTTTTTTGACAACCAGTCACGCGTTTCGGCCATTGCACAAATCAACCAGCAGGGAATCGTACTTGCTGATGCCCGCATCCGCACTGGAGAAAGTGCTTGCTCGCCTGATCCCGCTCACCGTTGGTCTTGCTATCTCTCTAATCTTGTTCATTTTTTTGATCTCATGCTTTATCGAAATGGTTCTCTTTGCGCTTTCTGGGATTTGGCGCCCGCCATTCAACCCGTTCGACATCAGTGTCGCTGAGATGGTCGCGACCTACATTTTGATTCAAGCGCCCTTTTTTCTAGGTGGCGTTTGGTTTCGGAAACTCTCTTTGCTTACCACCGCCATAATCTTGATTCCAATACTATCCCTTCTTCTGGCCTCCGCATTGGGTGGCGGCTACGCCGCCATTCGCTATCTGAACCTCGGACCATGGGCAGCGCAAAGCTTGCATGGGTATGGCGGCGACCTCGGGAACTTCTACCTCGACCAATGGTGGAATTCCGATTTCAACATTACCGACCACATCAACTTCGATTACGTCATCTGGGCATTCCAGGCAATTCTGATTGCTCTTCCGCCAGCACTTTGGTGGATTGCATGGCTTCGGCTCAAGGAAGCGCAGGCGCCCCATGGAGTTTAACGACCCAAGAGGCATCTATCTGCAAATCGCCGACCGCATGCGTGAACGGATTTTGAGCGCCGAATGGAACGACGGCGAGCGAATACCTTCAGTGCGCGAAATGGCGGTAGAACTTGGCGTCAACCCCAACACAGTCGCAAGAAGCTACCAAGTTTTAGTTGAACGCCAATTGATCGTCAACCATCGCGGCAAGGGCTACTTCATCACCGACAACGCGGCCGAACGCATTTTGACCGACATGAAAGAAGAGTTTATGAAGCGAGAACTGCTCAAAATTGCACGCAAGATGCGGATGCTCAGCATTGAGCCTGACGAGCTTTATTCGAAATTGAACGCACATAGCCGTGCTTTGCAAAAAGTAGAGGGAAAGCAATCAAAATGAAATCTAGCACTAAGAATCTACTGTTGCTCATCGCCATTCTTGCAACCATCATTTTCGCACTGAGCTACTGGGTGGCCCACACGATTTTGACCGCGCATGAGACGCATATACCCATCCAATCGCACCGAAGCGATCAAACGATGAAGTGCGCTGAAAATGCCATGCTTTTTGCGGCCGGCGCCCATCGACAACCTCTAAAGGATATTCAAACCTGTGACCGCATGTCATCTCCAAAAGTGATTTCGCAAACAGATTTCGAAAGATCCAATCCTCGGAAGACGCAAGCCATGCAGCGCAAAGCGTAAACCCCGGATTGCGATCATGCGCTGGCAACTCGAGCTTCAGCCAGCAAACCAAAGAACTGTTCTTGCGGCAATGGCGAGATTTGCTCCGGCAGGCTTGCAAGCCTCGAAACATCGATGCTCATGCCTGCTGTCCGGGTTCAGATACATGTGAGACCGCCCGCCTCCTCCCGAAGGACGTAGTCCGAAGGGAGGAGGCGGGCGCGCGAAAATTTTTCAGGTAGCATAGTGCCTAACAAAAATCCAACAGCCGAAAGGCGGGAGATAGCGCTATGCAAATCAAATA
Source organism: Arenicellales bacterium (assembly GCA_965214875.1). Classification (GTDB taxonomy): domain Bacteria; phylum Pseudomonadota; class Gammaproteobacteria; order Arenicellales; family JAJDZL01; genus CBDAUN01. The sequence goes on from OZ243980.1 coordinate 3,581,149, forward strand.
TCCGCACCGCAAATTTTATCGCCTCGACGCGATCCGCGACGAACTTTCGCCGCAGGCCGCCGAGCGCTTCGACAATCTCGCGCTGTTCGACCAGCTTCGCCTCGAGGGCGCGACCGAGGCGACCGCCCTGAAGGCGATCGGCTGCTCCCGGGCCACGCTCTACCGCTGGAAGCGGCGCCTGCGCGAGCAGGGCGTCCGCGCCCAGGCGGCAACGCAAGTTCGACCGCCACGCCCGCCGCTGGCGCTACGGCACCCGCGGGCGAAAGCCCGGCCAGATGGTGCAGATCGACCACATGAGCGTCGCCATCGAGGCCGGCTTCTGCGTCAAGGAATTCAAGGCCGTATGCCCGGTCTCGAAGCTTTGCTACATGCGCGCCTACTCGCGCGCCACCGCCGCCTGCGCCTCGACGTTCCTGGACCACCTGATCCGCCAGGCGCCGTTCGATATCGAGTCGGTGCAGGTCGACGGCGGCAGCGAGTTCATGGCCGAGTTCGAGACCGCCTGCCAGCGCCGCGGCATCGAACTGTTCGTGCTGCCGCCCAGAAGCCCCAAATATAACGGCTGCGTCGAGCGCGCCAACGCCGCCGGCCGCTGCGAGTTCCACCAGTCCTGCGCCGGCGAGCTCAGCGTCGGCGCCCTGAACGTCGAGCTGGCCGAATTCGAGCGCTTCCGCAACGCCTGCCGGCCGCACCAGGCGCTCGGACAAACGGCGCCCATGCAGGCGCATAGCCGGAACTTCAACCAAAGCGCGCTTGCCGCCTAAAAAGTCTCACATGTATTGAACCAGTACACCTGCTTTACAGAGTTGAAAACTATGGTTATCATTGAACGAAATGTTTTTCGTTAAGGAGTAACCACTAAAATGAAGAAAGCAAAATGCATTGTACGAGCCCTTGCCGCAATATTCGCCGTCGCCGCCTTTCAAGGCGTAGCGATAGCAGACCCCATCAAGGTAGCAATCAACGATTGGACCGGACAACATATCTCGGCCCACTTTGCCAAGAAACTGTTCGAAGAACTCGATCATGAAGTAGAGCTAGTAGCCGCTGGAACCGTGCCGCAATTGGTTGCGATCGCCGATGGCTCTTTACATTTTCAGCCAGAGTTTTGGGACAATAACGTTGGTGACATCTATCACAAAGCCGTCGATGCTGGCGACATAATCGTCATTGACGAGCTTGGCCTTGAACCTCGGGAAGGCTGGATCTATCCACCCTACATGGAAGACAAGTGCCCTGGCCTGCCCTCGTATCAAGCACTTTACGACTGCGCGCAAGCATTTGCCGCAACCGATACATTCCCGAACGGCCGATTGATCACATACCCGGCGGATTGGGGTACGCGCTCGTCTGATCTGGTCAAGCTGATCGGAATGCCATACAAGCCGATACCGGGCGGGTCCGAAGGCGCCATGCTTGCAGAGATCAAAAGCGCACTGGCTGCCGAACAGCCGATATTGATGATGTTCTGGCAACCACATTGGATTTTTGCTGAAGTGCAGATGAACTGGGTCGAATGGGACGCGCCGCATGGCACTTGCGATGAAGCGCAGCAAGCGCGAGGCGACGCATGCGGCTTTGCGCAAGCCAACGTGTTAAAAATCGCTTCCAAGTCGTTTGCGGAAAACTACCCCGATGCCGCGAAGCTGGCTGAGATGATGGCACTGACCAACGATGTGCAAAACGCGCTCATTCTGGAAGTCGACGGAAACAAGCGCGATGTCGAGGAAGTTGTAGCCGAGTGGATGGCCGCCAACGAAAACCTCTGGAAACCTTGGATCAAGGCGGCAATGATGTAGCACTCAACCATCTGCGGGTACGCCGGCAACGGCGTACCCGCCTCCTTCATGCTCTACAAAGCGTCGTTGCCATGTCTTCAAAGGCCGCGTCCACTGCCAAATTAAGCTGCAAGAACCTGTGGAAGCTGTACGGTCCGGGCGCTGATAGCTATCTGCAGGATCAAAGTCGACTGCCGCAAAGCGGAGGAGACGCCTTCAAGCTTGCACAGCACATCCGCGATCAAGGTGGCATCATCGCTGTTGCGGATGTCAATTTCGACTTGATGCCAGGCGAGATTTTCGTGATCATGGGGCTTTCTGGCTCCGGCAAGTCGACCGTTGTGCGCTGCCTGTCTCGACTTGTAGAACCCACTTCAGGAGAAGTCCTGCTTGATGGACAGGACCTTCTCGGCGCCTCCTCCAAAGAGCTGATTGATTTTCGGCGATACAAGATGGGAATGGTGTTTCAAAGCTTCGGCCTGCTGCCGCACCTTAATGTGATTCAAAACGTCGCCTTTCCGCTCAAGCTGCAAGGCATGCCGGAGCGCGAGCGTCTGACACGCGCTGAGCGGGTCATCTCTCTGGTCGGGCTTGAAGGGCGCGAAGACAGCTATCCAAGCCAGCTCTCTGGAGGTCAGCAGCAGCGCGTCGGTATCGCGCGTTCGCTCGCAGTCGAGCCCGAAGTGTGGTTTCTGGATGAGCCATTCAGCGCGCTAGACCCGCTGATCCGCCGCCAGATGCAGGACGAGTTTCTTCGACTGCAGCAAGAACTGCACAAATCAATCGTGTTTATCACGCACGATTTCCTCGAAGCGCTGCGCATTGCCGACCGCATGGCAATCATGAAAGATGGCGCTGTCGTGCAAATCGGCCGGCCTGTGGAATTGATTCTAAACCCGGCAGACGACTATGTGCGCGAGTTCACCAACGACGTGCCATGGGAAATGATTCTGACCGCCGGCGACATCGCCTCGGACGGCGCGCCTCCGCCTGAGGCGAGAGAAGTGCGCGCTGATGCCAAAGTGTGCGACCTGCTCCCCTACCTTGCCTCCAACGAGGCCGGCGTTGCAGTTCGAAGTGACGATGATTCGCTGACCCACTTGACTGCGCAGGATTTCATCAGCGCACTCGCAAGCGGAATGTCCGAATCATCGACGACCAAGCATTGAGCAAGTGCGCGATAACTCTAAGCATGCCCTAATCGTCTGGCTGGGCATCGCTGCCGCCTTGGCGGTCTGCACTGTCTTGGGCGACAGTCTGGGCTTTCTCTACAAATATCCCGACAGCCTCGTGTTGCCGGCAACCGGGCCAATGAACCAGGCGATGATCTGGTTCGTCGACGTGTTCGGCTGGCTGTTCAAGGCGATCGCGTGGGCATTCGACTGGCCAATTCTGTTTGCAAAAACCATGCTGCACGCGGTTCCTTGGTTTGCGGTTCTGCTGCTCGCCACCTACATCTCGTATCGTGCGGGCGGACGCGGTCTAGCGCTTTTTTGCGCACTGAGCATCCTCTACATGGTGACATTCGGCTACTGGCCAAAGTCGTTGAACTCGTTTTCGCTGGTTGTCATCTCAATTCCGCTGGCTGTCGCGCTCGGCTTCGCGCTCGGCATTTGGGGGTTTTTGTCTGAGCGCGCGCACCGGATCATCATGCCAATCCTCGACTTGATGCAGACCATTCCGGCGTTCGCCTATCTGCTGCCGATTCTCCTGCTCTTCGGCTTCGGCACCACCGTGGGTCTGGTCGCTTCGGTGCTATACGCGTTCCCGCCCATGGTGAGAAATACGATCATCGGGCTGCGCAGCGTACCGGCCACGATCATCGACTCAGGCCTGATGAGCGGCGCGACCTCTTCACAGCTTTTCTGGAACGTAAGGGTGCCCACCGCCAAGCGACAATTGCTGCTGGGCGTCAACCAGACCACGATGGCATCATTGTCGATGGTCATCATCGCCTCGATTATCGGAGGCACCGAAGACATCGGCTGGCAGGTGCTTTCGACCATACGCAAAGCGCAATTCGGCGAAAGCGTCTTCGCCGGCATCGTCATTGCACTAATGGCAATGATCCTAGATCGGATCACCGCAGGATTTGCAGCGCAAAGCGGGACGGACTTGCAGCGGCGCGGGGGGTGGCTGATTTGCGGAACGCTGGTGCTGCTCGCGATTATCGTCGCTCAGTTCGTGCCCTTGATGTCCGTCTGGCCAAAAGCATGGATCATCGATCCGGCTCCGGCGGTCAACCAAGGATTGGAGTGGTTTTTTGTCGAATATCGTGAAGCGCTTGAATCCATCAAGGCGGTAGCGTTCTTCTATCTGATGCTGCCGATAAAGATCGGGCTTGAATCAGCGGTCACCCCCTTCACCTGGGGCTTTTCGGTAACACCCCTAATCACCGGGATGTATGCGGCAGTCTGCTTGGGCGTTACTGCATTGCTTGCGATCAAAGGGCGCACTTTGCTGGCGGTCTGGATAGCTTTGCTGGCGATACTGCTCTACAGCGGGCTTGCCGGGACGGCATGGGTCGGGCTTTGCCTGGTGATTGTGGGTATCGGGTGGCAAGCTGGCGGCAAGCGGCTCGCAATGTGGATTGCGGCTGGATTGGCATTTCTTCTGATTATGGGAATCTGGGAGCAGGCAGTGGTGTCGCTTTATCTTTGCGGGGTCGCCGTGCTGCTGGCATTTGGCCTTGGCAGCGTCATCGGCGTGTGGGCATCGGAAAGCGGCGCCGTTTCAAAAGCGGTGCGCCCGATTATAGATACGCTACAAACCATGCCTTTGTTTGTGATTCTGATACCGTTCGTCATGGTATTCAAGATCGGCGAGTTCACCGCGCTGCTGGCGATTGTAGCGTTTGCAATCGTGCCGGCCATACGCTACACGGAGCATGGCCTGAGAAACCTGCCGCATGACGTAGTCGAGGCGGCAACCGCATTGGGCAGTACGCGGATGCAGCTGCTGTTCCAGGTCAAACTTCCACTCGCCTTGCCATCCATCATGCTTGGACTGAATCAGACCATCATGTTCGCCATCTCGATGCTTGTGATCACCGCGCTGGTCGGCACCAGCGATCTGGGCCAGCAAATCTATATCGGACTTGGAGATGGCGATTTCGGCATCGGCATGACCGCTGGCATCGGCATGGCAATAATCGCGATGATTGCAGATCGCATCACACAGAATTTTAGCCGCAAGATGCAAGTGAAACTAGGCTTGCGCACACAGGTCGCCGCATAGGCTTTGGTATTAATTTTTTCGCTTGATACTGAGGTTTCTCGATCAAATTGCGAAGTGTGCAATACCTCTCGATTTGTGTGATTCCGAAACACTGCCCGGTGGAGAATCATGGTATGAAGCGGGTGGTCAATCGCGGCATAAGGGCGGATAGTGAATAACAACCATTGCCTGCACTAAGTTTGATTTTCGTCCGAGGCCGGAAGGTCAAAGGACCAATGGCCGCCGAACAACTCCAACCGCAGAGATGCCATAACCATGCTAGAACACCTGAACCTACCTTTAACAGGCAGCAACGGACAAGAAGTGCGTCTATTGCGAAAATCATCGAAAAAATGTCTGCGATGCTCACGTTCCGCATTCGCAAGACGGCAGCTGCACAGCCGCGTCATTCGCAATTTACTCACCTAGATTTATGATAAATATGTCGCGTTGATCCCGCAATGAAGCACATGCTGTTGCGGTATAATCATCACAGTTAGTCTGCTGCTTGTCTCAGCAGCTCAGTTGTGGAAAATTGTCGCAACACTCCGCAAAACGCAAAGCCGCGCCAAACCTCACTTAAAAGCACCCGTCCAATGAATATCACGGGCATTCCGTCAATCGGCTTTATCGGCGGCGGCAATATGGCTCGAAGCATCATCGGAGGGTTGATGGATGTCGGATTGAGCCCGGAGTGCGTCTTCGTCGCAGACCCGATGCCAAGCGCTCGTGAGTCGTTGAGCTCGGACTTCGGTGTCCATACCACCGAGCACAACCGGCATGCAGTCAAGAAAGCGGCGATATTGGTGCTAGCAGTCAAGCCGCAAGTCATGATGCCAGTCCTCGGTGAAATTAGCGATCAACTGCAACAAGCGCGCCCATTGCTGATATCCATAGCAGCCGGCATCCGCCTGTCTCAGATCGACGAGTTGTCGGGTGGCGGTCTGCCCATTGTGCGAGTCATGCCGAATACACCGGCACTGATTCGCCAAGGCATGTCAGCTTTGTGCGCAAATGCGCACGCGACTAAAGAGCATCGCGAGCGTTCCGCGAGCGTTCTGGGAGCAGTGGGAAAAACCGTGTGGCTTGAAGACGAAATGCACATGGACGCAATCACAGCTGTATCGGGCAGCGGACCAGCGTATTTCTTCTACCTTATCGAAGCTCTGCAGGAAGCGGCCGAACAACTCGGCCTGCCATCGGCAATTTCGCGCACGCTCAGCATCACAACTGCGGTCGGAGCCGCTATGCTGGCCGATCAAAGCGAGTACGCTCCGACGCAGCTGCGCCAGCAAGTTACCTCTCCTGGCGGAGTCACCCAAGCAGCCCTTCAAACGCTCGAACGCGCAAATGTCAAAGACGAATTCGTCAAAGCCGTCATCGCCGGCAAAAAACGCTCTGAAGAGCTGTCCGCAACCTAATCATCGGTACCAGTCAGCATGGCGGATTTCCCTGTCGCTAGCGCTCTAGGCAACATTATTGGCGCATATCTCTATCTCGCACTCGCGAGAGCGCTGCTGCAATATGCCGATGCCGACTCCTACAATCCGGTATCGCGGTTTATCGATCGCATTACAATCGTGCCGATACAATTGTTCCGGATGTTCGTGCCCAGAATCAAAGGCTCAGACTTGCTCTCGCCTGCACTTTTGGTGCTGCTGTGCGCAACAGTGCAACAACTCGTCGTGCACGGCGTATACCAGCCGGTGGTGCTGATTGTGCTGGGATTGGCGCGAACGATCGATGCCGCCGCCAACTTCTTGACCATTGTCATTCTGGCCCATGTTGTGCTCAGCTGGGTTGCGCCAAGAAGAATCTTTGCCATGTCAAACCTCGTCAACTCTATAGGCAACTGGGCCTTAGTGCCATTTCGACGCTTCATCCCGGCGATTGGGAGTTTCGACTTCTCGCCGATTGTCGCCCTGTTTGCAATAAGCGCAATCTCAAGCACGCTGAATGGTGTCTTGATCCGGATGGTCATGTGATCAATATCCTCGACATTGCTGCACCGGTTGCGATCGGCTCAATCACAGCTTGAATGCTAGACAATCCAGAGACTTCGACTCGAAACTGGGCATCGGCAGTCAAGGGGCTAGCCCATCCGCGCGCAATCTGCATGCTGTTCTACGGGTTTTCCGCAGGACTGCCGCTGCTGCTGGTATTCGGCACACTTTCGGTGTGGCTGCGCGAGGCGGGCATCGACCGCGCGACGGTTACATTTCTCAGCTGGGCGGCACTCGGATACTCGTTCAAGTTCGTCTGGGCGCCGATCATCGATCGGATGCCGGTGCCCTACCTGACAAGACTGATGGGCAGAAGGCGCGCTTGGCTGCTAGTCGCACAAATCGCCGTTGCGCTCAGTCTTGTGTGGACCTCCAGTTTTGACCCTCAGGCCAATTTGCTAGTACTGACGGTCATCGGGGCGGTCGCCATCGGCTTTTCATCCGCCACCCAGGACATCGTCATTGACGCGTACCGCATCGAATCTGCGCCGCCAGAACTGCAATCCATGCTGTCGGCAACCTATATTGCCGGATATCGAATCGGAATGCTTGCTGCTGGCGCAGGGGCGCTTTGGGTAGCCGACTGGCTTGGCGGCGAACAGTATAGTTTCGATGCCTGGAGCTGGACATACCGCATTATGGCGGTGCTCATGCTGGTCGGCATTGCCACGACGATTTTGATCAAAGAGCCGCGCTTGGAAGTCGCGGATGCCAGCGCCTTCAAGGCGACATCAGACTATGTCAGATTTTTCTGCGTGTTTGCTGTTGCCGTTGCCGCCTTCGCAAGCGGATTCGTCTTATCCGCCGACCTATTCAAATCGATTAAAGACCACTTGATCAACGATTTCAGCATGAACAAGACATCAGTGCGCATCGCCATTGAGGCAGGGCGCATGGTTTTGTCGGTTTCTCTAGCAGGGCTATGCGCCTGGTTGCTGGTGCGGGCTGGCGTTGTCAAGATGTCGCATGTCCAGGAAACATATATTGCACCGGTATCCGATTTCTTCGTCCGCTACGGGCGTATCGCGGCAGTCATTCTGCTACTTATCTGCACCTATCGCATATCAGATATCGTGCTGGGAATAATCGCCAATGTCTTCTATCTCGATCTGGGATTCACCAAAACTCAGATTGCGAACTACTCAAAGTTCTGGGGTCTTTGGGCTTCGATTGTCGGCGGACTGCTTGGCGGCGTACTGGCGCTCAGATTCGGCGTGTTGCGCGCCTTGCTAGCAGGGGCGATACTTGCCCCGGCGACCAATTTGCTGTTCGTGGGATTGTCGCAGTTTCCAACAACGGCATGGCTGCTGCCGGTGGTAGTGGCGGACAGCCTAGCCGGCGGCATGGCTTCCGCCGCCTTTGTCGCCTACTTGTCAAGCTTGACGAATATCCGATTTACTGCGATGCAGTTCGCGATATTCACGTCCATCATGCTGCTGTTTCCAAAGCTGATTGCCGGATATTCGGGTTCTATGGTCAACAATATCGGTTATGAGTATTTTTTCGCATTCACCGCGATGATCGGCGTGCCGGTGATATTCATCATTTTGTGGGTGCAGCGTCTTGTCAACAAACAAGACATCGGGTAGTGTCTCAGTTTGAAATCGTCCAAATTTACCAGAAAAGGGCGGCCGCAGGCCGCCCCTCCAAGGTGTACGGGTTCAATGCATATGAGACTTTTCAGGCGGCCGACGCGCCTTGGTTGAAGTTTTCATTATGCGCCTGCATGGGGGTGCGTTGTCCGAGCGCCTGATGCGGCCGATAGGCGTTGTAGAAGCGCTCGAATTTGGCCAGCTCGACGTTCAGGGCGCCGACGCTGAGCTCGCCGGCGTAGAACCGGTGGAACTCGCAGGGCTGGCCGCGCTGGCGCGCTCGACGCAGCCGCTGCAATTGGGGCTTTTGGGCGGCAGCGCGAACAGTTCGATGCCGCAGCGCCAGCGCTGGGCGTGGCGGTCGAACTTGCGTTGCCGCCGCTTCCACCGGTAGAACGTCGCCCTAGAGCAGCCGGCCGCCTTCAGGGCGGTCGCCTCGGTCGCGCCCTTAAGGCGAAGCTGGTCGAACAGCGCGAGCGTGTCGAAGCGCTCGGCGGCCTGCGGCGAAAGTTCGTCGCGGGTCGCGTCGAGGCGATAAAACCTGCGGTGCGGATATTCGGTTTGCATGGTGCTTTCTCCCGCCTTTCGGCTGCTGGATTTGTGTGAAGCGCTATGCTACCTGAAAAATTTTCGCGCGTCCGCCTCCTCCCTTCGGACTGCGTCCTTCGGGAGGAGGCGGACGGTCTCACATGGATCTGAACCCGGACAAGAAAAATCTTGAATTTCTGCGCATGTTTCAAACTGAGACACTACCAGACATCGCGGCGGTTCAAGAAGCTTCAATCGCAAAATCGTAGTCCATCACCAGCGGCGCATGATCGGAGAACTTCGTCTGCGTGAAGATAAATGCACTCAATATACGCTGTTGAACGGCAGGCGTCACTATCTGATAGTCGAGGCGCCACCCAACATTCTTTGCATAGGCTTGTCCCCGATTAGACCACCACGTGTATTGTCCGGGCCGAGTATCGACAACGCGAAAGGCATCAACGTAGCCAGCCGTATCGATGAGCCAGTCCATCCAGGCGCGCTCCTGGGGGAGAAACCCGGAGTTGCGCCGATTGCCCTTCCAATTGCGAAGATCAATCGGCTTGTGGGCGATATTCAGGTCGCCGCACAGAATAAAGTCCCGGTCCTGAGTTCGAAAGTCCAGCACAACTGCCTTCATTCGCTCAAGCATTTCCTCTTTGAACTTCTGGCGGATATCGCCACTGCTTCCCGAAGGCAGGTAGATCGAAATAATTGAAAACTCGGCATAGTCGATTCGAATGAATCGACCCTCCGAATCAAAATCTGGCCATCCGATGCCTATCTTCGCGTCTTCGGGCTCTGTTCGCGTGTAGATTCCGACACCGCTGTACCCTTTCTTCTCGGCATAGTCGAAATAGCCGACATAGCCTTCGGGCGAGAAAATCGCTTCGGTCAGCTGATCGCCTTGAGCCTTGAGCTCTTGAATGCAAACGACATCGGCAGCGGATTCAGCCATCCATTGGTAGAATCCTTTGCTCGCTGCGGAGCGAATTCCGTTTGCGTTAAAGGTGACAATTCGCATTAATATCTCGCCTATGCCGGTTGCATGCGCTATTGCAAACAACAATGTTAGGAAATTTTACACGCCCGCGCTAGTTCATTGGCTCATCTATGCACTATGGATGCGATTCAGGCGTGCCGTTGCAGAAGCTCCCGCTTGCTTGACCGCCGCCTGCGCACCCGAAATTGACTGACTCCGTCAGATCAGCTGGAAGATAATCGGCATTTAAAATCGCCATATTGATGACAATGCCTTTTGCCGACTTGCACGATCCTGACGAATTCGTCGCGCCATTGCTGAAATGGCATGAGCGCGAAAACAAAAGGACGCTCCCTTGGGCGGGAATACGAGATCCCTACAAGATATGGGTATCGGAAATCATGCTTCAGCAAACTCAGGCGAGTACCGTTGTTTCGTATTTTGAACGATTCATGGCCCGATTGCCCACGATAGCGGATCTCGCCGAAGCCTCAGCCGATACGGTAATGAGTCTTTGGGCGGGACTTGGCTACTATTCAAGAGCACGCAATCTGCACAAGACGGCGAAACTGGTTCAAGCCGAGTTTGGGGGCAAATTCCCCCCAAACGCAGCTGAATTGATCAAGCTTCCAGGCATCGGCCGTTCTACCGCCGGCGCGATCAGCGCATTAGCATTCGGACTTCGTGAACCGATTCTCGATGGCAATGCCAAGCGCGTTTATGCGAGAACATTTGTCGTGGACGGAGAATCGGCCTCGGGAAGAGACCGAGAGCTTTGGGCGATCGCCGACAAGCTCACGCCTGCTCAGCAAACCGCCGAATATACCCAGTCCATCATGGATCTTGGCGCGACCATTTGCCTGCCTCGAAACCCTAACTGCAAACAGTGTCCGCTCTCGGGACTGTGCCAGGCATATGCCTCCGGCGTCCAGGAGAAATATCCGATTCGAACACCGGCCAAGGCGCCCGAACAAAAACGCATTGTCATGATCGTCGCCACCAGCCAGGACCGGAACGTTCTGCTTGAACGCCGCTCGGCAAGCGGAATCTGGAACGGGCTATGGTGCTTTCCGTTGTACGATGAATCGCTCGAAGAATTGGAAAAATGGTTTGAGCAGACGTACTCTGTGGCGATTCGCCAACAACGACAGCAACCGGAGTTCGAGCATCGCTTGACCCATATCGCGCTTACGGTCTCACCTTTAATTTGCACAGTGATTGAAATTTTCGAAAATTTTTCTGATTGCGGGAACGTGCGTCTAGTGCCAATCGAAGAGGCTCTCCGATCGGGAGTGCCAGTACCAGTGCGCATGATATTGAAATCGATGCAAGATGAGACTTGCGCACTTGCGCTTGAGGCGTGATCAAAATTATTCCTCATCAAGTGCGCCTTCATATAGAATTTAACGAATCTGAAACAATGCTGTTTCAGATTCGCATAGACTGAATTTCTGACACTTTCAACTAAATAAAAGGCAGACTTTTTCGATATGGACCGCACTGTTTTCTGCCAAAAGCTTGACAAAAAAGCTCCGGCACTTGGTTTTGCGCCGCTGCCCGGACCGCTGGGAAAAAAAATCTATGACAACATCTGCGCCGAAGCGTGGCAGAATTGGCTGAAGCATCAAACCATGCTGATCAACGAAAAACGGCTGAGCATGGGCAATGCGGAGCACAGAAAATACTTAAGTGAACAGATGGAGAAATATTTTTTTGGAGAAGGCGCAGACATGCCGGAAGGATATACCCCGCCCGCCGCAACGGAGTAATTTGACGGCGTAAGCGCAAACCGATGCATTCATTGCCTTCGACTGCTCACTGCCGCCAACCGTTCATTCTCCCGCTCGCGGCTAGACTGGACTCGAAGATTTGAGTTCGCGAGCGTATTTGCCCAATAAGAACGGATTTATACAGCTCCAAAACTGATCAATCGGCTTGATATTGTGCATTCACAATGCATAATATCAAGCTATGAACTCCAAATATATCAATCGATCAATCGAGTCAACGCTGAAAAAAGCGTTTTCCGAATTCCCAGCCGTGGTTTTGACTGGCCCTCGGCAAGCGGGTAAAACGACTGTGCTGAAACGCCTGTTTGGCGACCAGTGCAACTACGTGTCGCTTGAAACTCCGGATATGCGCGCCGCCGCGACCGGCGACCCGCGCGGATTTCTTCGCCTCAATCCGCCACCAGTGATCATTGACGAAGCGCAACATTGCCCTGACTTGCTGTCCTACATCAAGGAGATGATCGATGCCCGGCGACATCAGGCTGGCCAATTCCTGTTGACTGGTTCGCAGAATCTTTTGCTCTCCGAAAAAATCTCCGAATCTTTGGCTGGCCGGGCGGCAATACTTCGACTGTTGCCGCTTTCGAGACGTGAAAGCGAGGCGCGCCCCGACCTGCCATTAGCCTGGGACCGAGAAATTGGGCCCCGCTCGTCATCATCCGCTTTATTAGGCGACACTTGGACCTTTCTCATTCGGGGAGGATACCCTGAACTTCACGCACAACCTGACCGAGAATTCAATCTATGGCACAACAGCTATCTGCAAACCTATCTGGAGCGCGATGTGAGAACGATTCGACAAATTGGCGATCTTGTCGAGTATCAGAGCTTCCTGAGGTCTCTTGCAGCTCGAAGCGGACAGTTGCTGAATTTGACAGACATAGCGCGCGACCTTGGTGTCGCGGTCAACACGATAAAGTCATGGCTATCGGTGCTAGAAGCGACCTATCAGGTGGTGGTGGTGCGTCCCTACTTCGCCAATATCGGGAAGCGGCTTGTGAAAATGCCGAAAGTATATTTTACAGATACCGGAATGCTTTGCCACCTTGTCGGCCTGCGAGACCCTGTCCACGCTGCGGCGGGCCCAATGGGCGGAGCGATCTTGGAAACTGCGGTGCTCTCCGAAATCATGAAGGCGCTGACCCACAAAGGCATCACGCCGTTGGTCTATTTCTGGCGGACTCAGGCAGGCACCGAAGTAGACTTTATCACCGAAACCGGGCAAGAACTGATCCCGGTCGAAGTCAAGCTCTCCGCTACGCCCCGAAGCTCAATGGCCTCCAGCTTGAAGGTTTTTCTCAATGACTTCAAAGGGTTTGCAAATCGCGGCTTCGTGGTGCATTCTGGCAACACCGTGCTCCCGCTGGGCCCAGGGGTCACCGCGCTACCTTTTAATCAGCTGTAGATCTTAAGTTCTCGATTGAACGGTAGCAAAGTTCAAGAAAACGGTCGAATCGCCTTTGATGCTTGACTCCTTGCTTGCCAGCCATCAAAGCGTGGCCGACCTTCCTTGCCGACACCTGTTCGGTTTTCCAGCATTTGAAAATGCGTTTGGATAGAATTTTATCAAATCATCCAGATGCATCAGCATGAGCCGCCCGTCAAACTCAATAACAGCATCCTGGTCGGACATTCTTGATCGACATTATCTCCCCGTAACATTGACGTTGTGCCTAGCCATGTGGCTGCATGCAACGAATACGTTGATGACCGCAACAACGATGCCAAGTGCAGTGGAAGAGTTGGGCGGGCTAAACCTCATCAATTGGACATTCGCACTCTATCTGATGGGTTCTATTCTAGCTGGCGCCGCATCAAGCATTTTGGTGGCCAAGCATGGATTGCGCAACACGATGGTCTGCGCTACATTGGTTTACGTCGCCGGCTGCGCGGTATGCGCGGCGGCCGCAAGCATGCCTGTGATATTGATCGGCAGGACAATTCAGGGTTTTGGAGGCGGTTGTCTGGTCGGCACGGTGTTTATAGCGCAGAGTCGATTTTTTCCTCCCAACTATGTCCCGAGAGTGGTTGCGATGATCTCGGTGGTATGGATGCTCGCCACATTTGCAAGTCCAATGATCGGTGGCGCATTTTCGACCTGGGCAGATTGGCGATATGCGTTTTGGGCATTTGCCTGTCAGGCTTTGTTGCTGGCGGCAATCATTCCTTTTTTGGTCAAAGGACGGTCGCCTGACAGCAGTGCTTCCAAATTGAAACTGCCCATTGTTCGTCTGAGCTTGCTAGCCATGGCAATACTGATGATGTCGGCAGCAGGTGTCAATTTTCATCCTGCTGTCTCGCCCATGCTGGTCATCGGCTGTTGCGTCTGCCTTGCGTATTTTGTTTACCGCGATGCTCGCTCGATGGAAGACCGAATGTTTCCTAGGAGCATCGTTAATCTTCGTCACCGTCTTGGAAACGGTGCCATGGCCATCCTGATGCTTTGTCTGAGCATCATGTCGCTGGCCTCTTATGGCCCATTCATATTGATTGAACTGCACGGCATGACACCCTTCACTGCAGGTCTGATTCTCATGCTGGAGTCTTTGGCATGGGGCATCATGGCATTGCTGTTCGCGGGCTCCCCGTCGCAGCATGAACACATTTTGATTCGATTCGGAAGCGCTCTCGTGCTGATTGGGCTAGTGGCTTGCGCACTGAGTTTTCCGCACGGTCCCATCTGGCTTATCGCCATCTCTGCGATGATCTCGACTGCGGGGTTCGGAGTTATGTGGGGCTTTTTCATCAAAAGGATGCATGGCGCCTCGATCAAGGAAGAAAGAGACCGCGCCTCCTCGGCAATTCCGATTGCACAACAGCTTGGCTTTGCCTTGGGCGCGGCTCTTTGCGGATTGATCGCTAACGGCATGGGATTGACGGCTGATCTTCCCGCAGATCAGCTACGGGACATTGCATTTTGGATTTTTGCCGGATTTATTCCGCTAACGCTATGCGGAAATATATTGGCTTGGCGTTTTTCACGATAGGCCGGAGGCTCTTGCAAAACAATTTCTCAAGCGCGTATTCGGTTTTGATACCCATCGCATGATGGCGACATCAAAAAACAAAAGCGATTTCATCTTGAGGACAAAATTTCAAATGTACTGGTTCAATACATATGAGACTTTTCAGGCGGCAAGTGCGCTTTGGTTGAAGTTTTCATTATACGCCTGCATGGGGGTGCGTTGTCCGAGCGCCTGATGCCCCAAAATCCGCGTTAGAGATTTTTTTGGGGCGGATTTTGCCGAAATCCGGGGCGCGGAGAGATTTTGGCGTTCGCCGCGGCGATGCCGGGCGGGCTTGCGGGCGGGACGCGGCCGGAAAGGGCGGAGGAGCGGAACCGGGGCGAAAGATCAATGACAGTCCGCAACGCGCCGGGATGCAGCCGGTTTTTTTGTCGTGCGCGCGATGCTTTTTTTGCGTTTCCGGCGGCTGCGGCGCCAGGGCCATCGCCCGGATCATGCCGATGGCGTCGCTAAGCCGCCGCGCCGCCCGCGCGTCGCACAGCTTCAAGGCCCGGCCTCGGGCATGGCGCGCGATCTTGCCCGCCCTGCAGCAGGGCCGCCGGCGAAAGGTCTCGATGCGCATCGACTCGCAGCTCGCGTCCAGCGCCTGGCGCATCAGCGCGAACAGGTTGAAGGCGAGCATGCACAGCGCGGAATGCAGCGCGTTGGCATGGAAGTCGCTGCACGGGGGATGCGCCGCGCCGAAGCCGCTGCGAAGCTCGCGGATGCGATTTTCGGAGTCGTCGCCCCTGCGGCTGCATCAGCGGACCGCCCGCGAGTCGCTCCGCCGGCAGAAGCTGGTCGCCAGCGCCCGGCATATGCAGCCGCCCTGCGACAGGGTGTCGCCGGCCTGCGGGCAGCCGGGCTCGAGCTCCTGCCGGCCGGACTTTCGCCTCCGCTGCACGACCGCCTCGAACGCTTCGGGCGTGTCGTTCATCGAGTGCGGGAACCGCGCCGTCTGCTGCGTCTCGCTCGCCGTCCCGTCGCGCTCGATGAAGGGCTGCCGCCGCGACTCGTCCAGCGCCCCGGTCTGCCCGGCCACGCTTTGGTCGAGCCTGGCGCGGATCGCGTAGCCGATTCCCCGGCTCGTGAAGTGGTTGATGATCCTCGCCTGATACCCCGCCGCGTCGATGCGGGCGCGACGCGCCTCGGCGCCTTTGGGCAGCGCCCGCTCGCACTGGCGGACGAACTCGCAGTTGCGCGCGTTCGGCGAGACCGGGCCGCCCCTGAACTCCGCCGCCGCCATGCCGGTCTCGGCGATGTGGCCGACGATCGGCATGCAGCCCCGCTCCTTCTTGCATGCGGACTCCGCCGAAGACTTCTCGCAGCGCCGCGGTCGCATCGATGTCCAGGGCCGCCCTTTTGCGGTGGTGCAGCGCGACCGCCAGCAGCTGGCGGTTCACCAGCTGCAGGGCATGCAGCGTGCGGCCCAAGGCGTCGTCGCCCGGCAGCCGGCGGATGCCGAGCAGCTCCAGCAGCGGCCGCTCCTCGCGCAGCTGCGCCACTCCGCTCAGATGCCGCGAGCCCTCGCGCATCATCAGCATGAACGTCGTCAAATACGCCCCCGGGCGCAAGCCGCGGCTGCTGCCCGGCTCCGGCACCGGCCGCTCGAAATGCGCGTCGAGCCCCAGCTTGCGGATCAGCTCGGCGAGCGCCGCCAGGCCGCTTCGCGAAGCCGATTTGTCTTTCGTGGTCGAAATCTTGTATGATTGAATGTCCATAAAGCCTTGCTCCGATCGGGTCCGCCCAACGGGTGAAATATCGTTTTGTCAAAAACCCCCATTATGCAAGGCTTTATCCCCTTTTGCAGCCACCCTAACGCGATTTTAAGGGATGCGGCCGGTAGTCGTTGTAGAAGCTGCTCGAATTTGGCCAGTTCGACGTTCAGGGCGCCGACGCTGAGCTCGCCGGCGCAGGACTGGTGGAACTCGTAGCGGCCGGCCGGCGTTGGCGCAGGTCGGCTGGTCGATTGCGGGCGATACAGGATCCAGTGCCTGCCCAAGCGGTCAGGGCGAATTGAATGCAACGATTGCAACTGTCGCAGCCGGGTCCCTGAAGAAAGACTCGGTCGGAATTTCGACAATAGGACTGACTCATTCGTCCGTTGCCAGTTATGCGACAACGGACATCGGCGGCGGCCGCACTATCTATCTTGAGGTGAAGAGGCCGAATGGACAGAGAGTTGGCAGTCGGGTAACACTCGGCGCTGTACGGATTTTACCTGCCCAGACCGTGTCAGCCCGGACCACAACTGTCTCCAGCCTGGCACCGGACACACGCTATACCGTAGAAGTTGTGGCCGCTTCAGAATTGATCGGAAAATCCTGCTTCCGCACGGCGGCCGATCTGGAGATTCCCTTTGGCTCCGGTCGCAGCGTCGGCCCTGGCGATTCGTGGTCGAGCGGGTGCTTCGCCTTCGGCGGCACGCGGAACCAGATCCTGGCATGCATGTGCGGGGCCAGGAACGCGTCGGGCCAGTGGGCGCGCACGGACAGCCAGGACGGCTACGAATACATTATTTCGGACGCTACCTGGAGACAGAGCGTGGGATGCACGACGAACAGACCGGGCCGGGGGCGGTGTTTTCCGGACTTGTTCGGGAAAGCTGTCAATCCAGGCACAAGGCGGCCTTCGGGCCGCCTTGTGTCACAGTTTTGTTAAACTGAGTTGCTGCCCAGATCAAGGCGAGATTGCGCTATGCGGACTGTTGCAATACAATGCCCCGCTATTGCAGCGCTAAAAATACTAGTGCTGTATTCGGTAAAATCTCATCTGCGGCAGATACGCTCTGTCCGCCCGCTTGGCCAGGTAGCTCAGTAGGTAGAGCAGTGGACTGAAAATCCTCGTGTCGGTGGTTCGATTCCGCCCCTGGCCACCTTGTATTGATGGGAGTCAACCGCCGCTTTCGACAGCCATCCCGTCATGGAAAGAAAGGTATTACGAAATAAGCAATATCAATAGGTTGAGAACTTCCTCTTTTATATATAAGGAAACGACCAATCTTAAATTCTCCCAGCCTCATGCCGAAATGCGACTAGTTCTCTGTCCTGTATGGAAGGCCGTCATTCAGAGCAGCTTCAGCTATTGGCCGCTCGCAACATTTGCGCCCGCTGGGCAGGAGACTTTGCGCGAGAGTTGGCACCTGAACGACGAACAATGCCATGAACCGGATAAGCGCATGGAATTGCCGATAAGCGAATGAATACGAAATAGGCAGAGTATGAATTTGCGCTCGATCGCTTATGCGCCGGCACGAGGCCTACGACTACAAGCAAAGGCTGGCCAATCGCCGCTTTGCCGGCAACTTGGCTTACAACTAACAATTTCATGGGCACATAGCGGCAACTCAAGCTGATCAGGCTGCCGCGCGACAACGAATCCGAACAAAGCGACGCGACTGGCAGCACTTGCAGGCCTCGGGCCTAGTAGCCAAACGACCCAAGCTCCGCATGCCGCGTATTGCCATCCATGGCCGACATTCAGGTCGAATGCTGATGAGCATGTCCGGTCTAGCGAGACGGCTTGCAGCACAAACTGTCAAAGACGGCAACTCGCGCGACCCGTCCATAGCCGCAACAACCCGCGAACTTTCAGACACAGCCCGAACCGACATCCTGCCAATCTCAAAAGAATGCCTCTCTGGATAAAACACAATCCGTGATGAATATCCACGGGTTGAGGCAATGCTTGCGAATGTCCAGAGTCGATCGAATGGCTGAAATTCGGTTGATTCCTATAACTTGGACCCCGAAGACTAAAATATCGCGCAGAATTCAAATCAATTCTGGAATCCATCACTACAAGAATCAATTGCCTTTTTTGCGCGAACGCCAAGCGCGAATGCTAGGCAAGATGATCAGCAACGCCGCCACCCCCAGCAATCCCATCGTCATTGGCCGCTCCGAAATGAAGCCAATGCCATCATACAACTGCATCGAACGCGAAAAATTGTCTTCAAGCATGGAGCCAAGAATGAATCCGATCAGTGCCGGCGCAAGCGGATACCCGGCGATTCGAAGCGCCGTCGCCGCGATTCCCATCCCAGTCAGAATCAGCAGTTCAGTCGCATTGTTCTGTCCAATGTACGCTCCCATCAAAGTAAAGAACAGAATGAATGGAATCAGATAGTTTCGCGGCACAGTCAGAACTTTAGCAATATACGGAATCAAAGGCAGATTCAACATCAGCAAAATCATGTTGCCAAGATACATCGACATGATCACCGCCCAGAATATCGACGGATTGTCAATCATCAAACGGGGCCCCGGCGCAACGTTGAGCGCAATCAGGGCGCCAAGCAATATGGCTGTCGTGCCCGAACCCGGAATGCCCAAAGTAAGCAATGGCACGAAGGACCCGGTCACCGCTGCGTTATTCGCGCACTCGGGGGCCGCAAGACCCTTGACCGAACCTTTTCCGAATTTCTCCTGTTCCTCCTTCTTTGCAATGTTTCGCTCAACCGCATAGCCAAGAAAAGACGAAATAGTGGCTCCGGCACCCGGCAGCACACCAATCAGAAAACCTTGAATCGACTGCCGTCCAATAACAGGCGCGATGGCCTTGGCTTCTGATTTGGCAATCTTCAATTTGGTTATCTTGCTCGACTGCTTGTCGTCGCCCCCCGAACGACTCGGATCAAGTATCAGCAAGATCGCTTCGGGCAATGCGAAAAGCGCCATCGCAAGCGTGATAAACCCGAAACCGCTTTGCAAATCCTGAAGCCCCATCGTAAAGCGGGGCATATTGAATAGCACGCCTTCGCCCACAGTCGCCATCATCAGTCCCAGTATCGTCATCATCACGGCTTTTCCGATGTTGCCTGAACCAGCGAATGCCGCAATCGCGGACAACCCGACAATCATGAGCGCAAAATACTCCGCCGAATGAAACAAAAGCGCGACACTTACCAAAGCCGGAGCGAAAATCATCAGCAAGATCGCACCAAGCGTCCCCCCGGAAAACGATGCTATCGCTGCAATCGCCAAAGCTGTGCCCGCCTTGCCCTGGCGGGCTAGCGGATAGCCGTCGAAGCTCGTAGCCACCGTCGACGCTACACCAGGAGCATTAATCAGAATTGATGAAGTCGATCCGCCAAAAATCGCACCATAATAAACGCCGGCCAGCAAAATGAGCGCGGCCGACGGATCGCCGATCGTGATTGCGATGGGTATCATGATCGCAATGATCGACATGGGACCCAGTCCAGGCAGCATTCCGATAAACGTTCCGATCAGACAGCCACCCACCACCATGAGCAGATTGATGGGAGAAAGGACAGTCGCAAGGCCGAGCAGCATTCCCTCGATCATAACGGCACGCCTACATGAACATTCCGGGCAGCGGCCGCATGTAGACTCCAAGCACCTGATCGACCAGATACCAGACCGCTCCGCTCGCGGCCACTGCAACCAGCACCATAATCAGCCACCTGCGCTCGCCGAGCACCGCGGACGCGGCAATTAGAAAAACGGTTGTAGAAATCAGAAATCCAGCGGGCCGCAACGCCAAGGCGTAGACAACCATGAACGAGACCAGCAACGCGGCTTGGCAGATTTTGTAGTCGATGATTCTGCGATAGTCGATGACCGACTCCTTCGGATCAAGCGGCTTTTCCATTCCAATCACAATCCAAAGGCCGACCAGAAAACCCGCAACGCTCAGCACTTTGGGAAACGTGCTCGGCCATACCGGATTGCGCTGCATGATCGGGGCAAGGCTCTGATCCATGGTGAAGAACGCGGTGTATCCGTAAATTGCGCACACCAGCAGAAAGATCAGCGCGATGTAGCGGTCAAGACCCATTGCCTAAATTGAATGAAGCGAAGACGCGCGCTTGAACACTGCGCGCGTCTTCAAGCTAAGTCAGAATCATAGGAAGCCAAGCTTGCGCATCAAGTCGCCGATAACTTGCTCCTGACCTTCCAGAAAAGTACGAAAGTCGTCGCCAGAATTATGGATGTTGACCCAGCCATTGCGGGCGCGGACATCTTCCCACTCGTCAGTCTCGTACATCTTCGACAGAACGTCCTGATAGCTTGCAAGCGTTTCCGCCGGCAATCCAGGCGCACCGAAAAATCCGCGCCAGTTGACGAAGGTGCTGTCGATGCCTTGCTCTTGCATGGTCGGCGCAGCTTCAAAAGCGCCGACACGCTCATCAGAAGTTACGCCAAGAATCTTGACCTCGCCGCCATTGGCAAGCGCGACCGCTTCAGAAAAACCGGTGCTCAGCGCGACAATTTCGCCGGATAGCAATGCCGCCATCGCCTTTCCGCCGGCATCGTAGGCAATGTACTTGACACCGGTCGCATCGACCCCGGCGGCTTCGAACACCATCGCTGCGACGAGGTGGTCCATGCCGCCTTGCACAGACCCGCCGCCGATGGCGGTAGCGCCAGGATCAGCATTGTATGCCGCAAGCAGATCCGCCATCGAGTTCAGTTCGCTATCCTTGTCGACAACAATGGCCGCGTAGTCGCCAATGATCCCGGCGATCAGCGTGAGATCTCTAAAGTTGTATGGGAATACGCCGGTCAAGGATCGAATCACGATCGGAGTGGAATTGACCATCATGGTGCCGTGATTGCTATCGGCATTTTCAATCAAATATCCGATCGCCTTGCCACCTCCTCCGCCCGACATATTTTCGTAGCTAGCCTTGCCGACCAGACCGGATTTTGTCAAGGCCTCTCCAGTGCCGCGCGCTGTTCCATCCCAACCGCCGCCGGCACCACCAGGAATAAGAAAGTGGACGTTGTCGATGCTCTGCGCGGAAACGGACAGGCTGAATGCCGCGGATACTAGTGAAACCGCCGCGATCGATGGCCAAATGCATTTTGTTCGCAATTTTTTCATATTTATCTCCAGTTAGTAGCTCTGAGCAAATTGGTTTTGCTCAAGGATACTGTTATAGCAGAACGTTCTTGCTAAATCACTTGGCAATTTCGAACGATGGCTTTGGCATATACTGTGCCATTCATTCATGGACCGCACATGCAACCTTAAGAAAATCTTCACCTCATGAACCGTGCGCAACAATCTATATTGGCAGCCAATCAACGCCATTTTCGAGAGTTCTCCGACCGCGACAAACTGCCAGCCAAGCCGGCGAAAAATGCCGCAGTTCTCACCTGCATGGATCATCGGCTCGACCCGGCGCAATTTGCCGGCATCGTTGAAGGTGACGCTCATGTCATTCGCAACGCAGGCGGGAGGGCAAGCGATGACGCAATCCGTTCGCTGGTCATATCGCATAAGCTGATGGGCACATTGGAGTGGTTTGTGATTCAGCACACAAAATGCGCCATGTGCACGTTCTCTGATGATGAAATGGCGAACCTTCTGGCCAAAAGCTTGGAACCGGCGCAGATGATTGATGGCATATGGACCAACTCGAGCTGCAGCAATGGCTCGGACCATGGACATCAGATGAACTGGCTTACGATGATTG
The DNA here is from genome assembly GCA_965214875.1 of Arenicellales bacterium. Lineage (GTDB taxonomy): Bacteria > Pseudomonadota > Gammaproteobacteria > Arenicellales > JAJDZL01 > CBDAUN01. Next base: position 3,603,490 of record OZ243980.1, read on the forward strand.
ATGTGTTCGATTGCGTTCGCGATGACGTGGCGCACATCGCAAAGCATCCGCTAGTCTCCAAGGCAATTTCAATTTTTGGATACGTGTACGATGTCTCCAGTGGCGAATTGAAGCTCGTCGACGGCGCGACTCGACCCGGAACCTGAAACCGCTTTTCCATCCAGCAGGCACCAAGCGACCAAAAGCGATAGCCTGGCTATCCGGCGCAAGAAGACATCATTTAGGCTTTCGACCGCAAGGTGATGATGATTCCGGCAGCAATAACCATGAGAATTCCGATCATGCTAAGGCCATCTGGAATTTCATTCCAGATCACCCACGCCCAGAATCCTGCAAAAATCACAAAACTATATTCAAAAACGGCAACATAGGTCGGGTCCGCAATCTGATACCCGCGAATCAGTCCGCTAACCGCAATCAGCGACCCTACACACTGGATGGCGGTCCAGAACCAGAATTTAGCGGTCGGCTCAACCCAGCCAGTGAAAAAAAACGGCGCAGTTTGCGCCAATGCTTCACCAACACCGACCAACTCAAGATATGCCAGTCCGCATAAGCCGAAAAACGCGTTGGCTACAAAAAAACCGAGAACCACGACAATGGTATCTTCGTCCGCACACAAGTGGCGCGTCGCCAGCTGACCAAGCGCGTAGAGCATTCCCGCGAATGCCGGAATCAGCACCAACAAGCCCAAGTTTCCCGGGTGGGGCTTAAGTACCAGCAACACCCCTGCAAACCCAGCCGCGACCGCAGCGATGCGCCAAATCCCAATCCTGATTCCAAGCAGAGCAACCGATAGAACCAGCACGAATATCGGCGACGAAAACAGCGCCGCACCCGCTTCAGCGATCTGCATCACCGAAAGCGAGCCGAAATAGATCAGAATGGCCGAAGCCGCTGCTATTGACCTCAGTGCCACCGCCCAAAATCGCTTGGGCATCATCGATTGCTTTTTCCAGGCGCAATAGATTGCGATGATCGCGACCGCAAGAATTGCCCTGAGCAGATAGAACTGCCATATTCCCGCTTCGGCGGCAATATGGCGAATGAAGTTGTCGACCAATCCGATCACCGACATGGAGCCGACGATGATCAGACCTCCGCGATATATGCTGGATGAAGCTTCAGCCATTGAACCCTAAGCTCGCCTTTGGATAGCCAAAACGCAAATTTCTAGTTCGAGCCATTGTGTCATCTTATACCTTCGCAAACCCATCGTGACGATTTGCGATTGAATGTCGAAAGAGCGCCGATCCTAGCGGTCGAGGGTCGATTGTCCTGTGCTCGCGCATTAATGCATCGCTTAAATAGCGTCTGCCAGAAAACTCCATTTTTGCATTAAAGCCATTGTTTTGATTGATAGTTTGATTAGATGTTGATTTCAAAGATTTCCGAGAATGAGCCTTGCGGCTGCAGGATGTAGCCGAAATCGATTCGAATGGGCTGAATACGGCTAAATCTTCGAAAGACATATCTCATTAAAACTTCAATAGAAACAATAGTTTTAATGCAAAAATGGAGTTTTCTGGCAGACACTAAATATTTAATCTAATGATTGTTTTCGATCGCAATCAGGAAAAGCTTAGTGAAATAGATTATCCAAGAAAATAGCCGCTCGGCTCCAACGCGCCGATAGCGGATCGACAAAGCCGATTTTGCCGGTTCGGATCCAAAGCTAGCCTTTCCTTTGACAACATCCTTAGCTCTTCCGCAAAGCGCTTTCCAGAACTTTTGGCCGATGCGAAAGTGCTCACCAAGGCGCACCGCCTTGTCTTGACACCGTTGTCGCGGCGCTTTCGGCTAGGAGGCAGCAATGAAAGACCCCAGACTAAGAAGATGCGCTGCAATTTTCGGAACAATCGGAGAAATAGCGTACAAAATGACGATACATAAGCTCTAATAGGCAGAATCAGGGCATTCTATGCTATGGCAGATTAGTTTGCTCGTGAATGCTTGCATCCGATCGTGCAAATTTTTTAAATGTAGGTGAGGCCAGCACTCAAAGCCACTCAAAGATGACACTTGGCAGGAAGATTTGCGCGGCGGCTACGCCTGCGATGACACCCAAGTGCGATGCAACCAGCTCGCGGCAAGCATGGATAAATCATTGTCCAACGGTTCATGATATTATTACCGCCGCCAGTCAACGATCGTCGCGGACCGGCACCTTTCATTGAACCCGAACTTGCAAATTTCATAAAGTATCAACAATGAAGATTGCTTCAAGATTGTCCATCGCGGCTGCGGTCCTGGTTATGGCTACGCCGTGGTCATCTGCGTTGTCCGAAGGCGACGCTCAAGCCGGAAAGGCGAAAGCGGCAACCTGCGTCGCGTGCCATGGAGAAAATGGCAACATGGTCATCGACCCCACCTATCCGAAGATCGGCGGGCAAATCCCAGGCTATATCGCGGACGCACTGGCTCAATACCAATCCGGACAGCGGCAAAATGCGATCATGCAAGGCATGGTCGCCAACCTCAGCGAACAGGATATGGCCGACATTGATGCCTACTATTCGCAATTCACGTTTGAACCGGCAAGCATCGCTGAAGAAGATGTCGCAGCCGCCGAAAGCGGACGCGAAATTTATCGTATCGGCCTAGCTCAGTACGCAGTTCCAGCATGCATGGCATGTCACGGCCCAGCCGGCAAAGGCATTCCCAAGCGCTACCCGCGCGTAGCAGGACAACAAATCGACTACCTGATCAATTCATTGCTTGCCTACAAGTCGGGTACGCGAACAAGCGAAGAAATGAACCCGATCGCGTTTCGTCTGTCTGAAGAGCAAATCAGGAATCTTTCGATCTATATGCGCGGTCTGAATTGACTGACCGCACGACCGCACGCACTGATCTAATTTGCATCGCTACCGCACACTGCCGACAGCCAATTCAGACGTTTTGCGATTGGCTCGTCCAAATGAATCCGATATACCGGCCGCCCTGTTGCTGACAGTGCTTCGCTATCAGTATCCGCTTGCAATGCGCATAGATCGCCAAAACGATACGGCTTGCCCTTAACCTCGAAGTCATACTCGGCATCAGCCGTGATAATCAGATAGTGTCCGCTTGCAGGACCGCCTTTGTGCAACTGGCCGGTCGAATGCAAGTACTGCGGCCCAAAGCCATAGACCGCATTGCCCGCAATGCGGCTTTCTAAAGCCATAGCAAACCTCGCCAGGTCGCGCTCAGATTCCGGGCCCGGATCAATGTAGGCCAAAACGGCGAGATATTGCGTCTTCCTGATAGATGAGCGCAGACTCGCCACCAGATCGAGCACCGCAGCTTCCGACATGCCGCCTGTACATCTGATGGAGTAATTCGCCACGCCCGCACCTGTCGCTGAATCGGACAACGATAATGCCTGAAGAGCTTTGCTGACGCTTCGCTTATTGCCTTCAACATCCGGCTGGTCGATTGGATTGACTGCGCAGAGAAATCCTGCAGCAGCGACTGCCAGTTCCCATTGGTAGAATACGCGCGCCAGATCGTGGTCATCGAATAGCGAATCGCATACAACCACCCAAGGTTCGGCACCGCCGAAGCTGGCAGCCACTTCCATTGCCAGGTCCGGCCATGCCGCATCCGGCGCACAATCGATAATCGGCAGTACGCCTTTGCCATATTTGCCCAAACTCTCTGAAACCAGCTGCTCAATCCAGTGCGCCAACGGTTTCAATGGTTTGCCAACTGATATGATCACTGCGCCACCTGGCAACTCACATAGCGTAGCCAGCATGGATGCGAGACGGCGCGCGTTTTGCAACTTTTCGGTACTCCCCGCGCACAGCGCCGACTTAAAGGCGGTGTAATTTTCATGCAGCGCATCGACATCGACTCCGAGAGCCGATGCCGGGACCAGTCCGAGCGTACTCAATGCAGAATAGCGTCCTGCAACATTTGGATCTGAGGCGATCGTCTGGATGCTCTTGTCATGCGCCCACTTGCGCAACTCGCTTTGCTCCGGATCGGTGATCACTGCAAGCTGGGACTGTTCCAAATCAATGGCGTCAAACAAAGTTCGAGCGATATCGAGCGTCTCTACTGTGCTGCCCGATTTGCTTGAAAAAAGATACAGGTCTTTTTTTGGTGCAAACTGGGAAAGATGCGGCTTCAAGGCATGCGGGCTTGTGCTCGACAACGTCTCAAGCAGACATCCTGTCTTTTGCGAAAAAATGCTGCTGAAGACTTCAGCCGCCAAGCTTGCGCCGCCCATGCCAACCAGAGCTATCGTCTTGCCGGGTCTGAGATTAAGCCGATCTAGCTTCCTCTTGGTACGCTCGAATGCGTCGACCCAGTCGCTTAGATGAGCCGCTTCAGCCTCATCGATGCCGATCTCGGTCCAAAGCGATGGATCCTTATCGAGAACTCTTTGAAGGACTCGTTGCTGATCAAGCGCGGATAGCGCGGATTCAAATGCTATATCGAACTGTGCTCGAATATCCGCGTTGGATCCGTTCACGGCGCGACCGATGTGCAGGCGACTACTTGACGAGCTTGAAGATCGTGCCGCAATACGGGCACTGCTCTTTGCCGGTTTCCTGGATAGGCAAAAAGACGCGCGGATGCGAGTCCCAAAGCCGCATGCGATCGAGCGGACAGTGCAGCGGCAAATCCTCCTGCGTGACTTCGATCACGGTTTCTGAATTTGGCTGATCGCCACTTCGCGGCGTATAGTCCCCACTCATTATTGCCAATCGTTCAGATGCCGAAGCTCAAAGACAAGTCAACCAATGCCGATGCCGCTTGCAACGTCCATTGACTACCTCAAAGTACTTCGATTGTAGCTTCTCTGTGATCGGTCCGCGCGCACCGCTTCCAATGATGCGACCGTCCAATTCACGAATCGGGGTAACCTCAGCGGCAGTGCCGGTGAAGAAAGCCTCGTCTGCGATATAGACTTCGTCGCGCGTAATACGCCGCTCTACCAGCGACAACCCCATTTCGTTGATCAATATGATAATCGTATCGCGCGTGATGCCTTCAAGCGCCGATGTCAGGTCAGGGGTGATCACTTTGCCTTTGCGCACGATGAAAATATTCTCACCAGTGCCTTCCATGACATAGCCTTCGGTATCTAGCAGCAACGCTTCGTCTGCACCATTGGCTAGAGCCTCGTGAAGCGCCATGATCGAGTTGATGTAGTGCCCGCAGGCTTTGGCGCGGCACATCGACACATTGACATGCATCCTGGAGAATGAAGATGTCTTCACGCGAATTCCTTTTTCAAGTCCCTCATCTCCAAGGTAGGCGCCCCACTCCCAGGCAGCAATGAACACGTGAGTTTGCAGATGCTGCGCGCGAATTCCCATGCCCTCTGAACCATAGAATGCCAATGGCCGGATGTAGGCGCTTTTGAGTCCGTTTTCGCGAACCACGATGCGTTGAGCCTCGTTCAGCTCATCGGGGGTGAACTTGATGTCCATCCCGAGGATACGGGCCGAATCATAAAATCGGCTGGTGTGGTCTTCGAGTCTGAAAATCGCGCTGCCGTCATCCGTCTTGTAGGTTCGGACACCTTCGAACACGCCAAGACCGTAATGCAACGTATGCGTAAGAAAATGCACGTTAGCTTCGCGCCAAGGAACCAATTCGCCATCTTTCCAGATGACACCGTCGCGATCACTGAAAGATGGATTCATGATGGATTCTGTTCGATCATTTTTTACTGCCGACATATTTTGATACTAGTTTCCGAATCATTTCGGCGTATCCGTTTACCGATTGAAACAGGTCAGCGTTTCAGGCGAAGCGAGCATTACACGATGCGTCGAATCGGGTGGAAATGATAACCTATTGTCGTTTGATTGTGATGGCTTGAAGTGCGGTTTTTCGTTCACGACCATCGACATTTTCCGAGCGTCGTCCAACTTGCAAAAGCGTCTTGCCGGAGTCTGCATCGCCTTACGCCAATCGGATGGCACTTTCGGAGGCATTCAGCATCTTGAATTGGCGAGGAATCTCCGCATTGCATGCGACAATCAAGCAAAGGCGAAGTGGCGGGGCAAATACAAATAGCGATTTAGAAGCATCGCCAATCAAAAGCGAGGCACGAGAGCCGCTTAGTCTGGAGCTGATTGAAAAGAGCCGATTTGTTTGGCTAATTTGCAGATCTGCTTTTCGCTGAGACCGGTGTACTTGCTGATCAGTTCATGGTCCGCTCCGTCTTGCAGCATTCGTTCGATACATCCCCGAATCCATTCCTGCTTGGCTTCCTGCTTGGCTTCCTGCTTTGCCTCTTGCCTTGCTTTCTGCTTTGCCTCTTGCTTTGCTTCCTGTTTTCCTTCCAGATATCCTTTCCGCCACCATTCCTTTTGATATTCTTCAAACATTATTCATCCACCTGACAGCATTGCTACGTACGCACAAATATATAAGTTCGACCATGCCTTGCTGAAAGCGCAATCGCTCGCAACAAGAAGGTTGGCTCAATAAACAGCCTGCCAGTAGCGACAGGTCGTCGCGCGGCTGCGCAAATTTCACTATGGCGCAGCAAATTGGCACTTTGCGGGCCATAGACAAGGGAAAGCAAAAAACGAATTCAACGATTGATGGCGCATCATCATTATCGAAAATGCGCTTAGCACCCGAATTGCGATGGATTCAACGCTTAACCAATCTATCCGCTCCCATTGGCCAGTCTTTGAATCTGCTTTTTGTTGAGGCCAGTGTATTTGCTGATCAGATCCTGATCTGCTCCATCTTGCAACATGCGCAATACAAACCCCTGCCGCTCCTCCTGGCGACCCTCCTGAAGCCCTTCCTGGCGCCCTTGCTGACGGCCTTGCTGATGACCTTCCTGATGCCCTTGCTGACGGCCTTGCTGAAGACCTTCGTGATGCCCTTGCTGACGGCCTTGCTGAAGACCTTCGTGATGCCCTTGCTGACGGCCTTCCTGACGGCCTTTTTGCTCCCATTCTTTCTGGTATTCTTCAAACATGTCTATTTCGTCCTCGTCTATGCTGGTTACTTGCATCCATATTTTTTCCAGATGCTCTATTTTATACACCTGCGGATGACAAAGATAGATGTATTGAAATGCTGCCGGCACCAGCTCTTTACGCAGTACTGCCGGCAACTGCGCGAGACTTCGGAAGCAAGCAGCCACCTTCTCGTCGCTTAGCTGCCAAATGTCCGACATCAGCTGCAACACTGCCAAGGCCGGATTTTCGCCAAGCCGGCACTGAACCGACTCGTCCATCAAGTCTACAACCTGCGCTTTGAAACGGATGCCTGCCGCATCGTTCAAGCTCGAACCGGGGTCGCCATCGTGACGCTGCTCGTAGAACGAGCCTCGCTTCCAGCCATGCTTTGCATTGCTGACTAAAGCCGCCATCGCCAAATCCGAATCGCCATCAATGTCCTTATAGATCGTCTGCATGTACTCGCCAAGCTGGTCCAGCGCGTTGCGATCGTCGTAGCTTTTGTGCTCGACGATGACAATCAAGGTTCGAGCGTCGACGGTCGGAATCAGCAACAGCGTGTCAATCCGGCTCTCTTTAAGCTTCGGGCTGATCAGCTCAGGCGAGGCAAACGAAAGCCTTTCGAGGTGCAAAAAACCGAGCAGGCCGGACAAGAATAGGCGGCAAAGAGCTGTAGCGCATTCGAGATGGCGGACAACCCTGCGAAAGAATTTGTCGTGCGGCTTGCTGCCGGGTACTGGATGGGGTCGGTGGAATTGCTTCATGTTTGAACTCACGATATGATGGCAGACTCCCAGCGGGCAATGAAAAAGTGTCTTGATGATGTAAAGTATAGCGGGCCGAATAGGGCGTGATTGACGTTATTCGCCATATACTGTCTTTTAAAAACGAATAAACCGAATTTCAGGCAATTGACTGAGGATTTTGAAACAAACCGAGTCAGTATTGCTGCATGCATAAGGCGCAACATCAAAATGCATCATGCGCCAATCTGGCCGGCAATGCAATTCAGCATCAGCATTTCAAATGCCATACACCCCAATCAGAGGACGCGAATGCTTGTCCAAGCTCTGACCGAAATACTCTGTTCGTTAAATCCCGCAGCCAACTTCCTGTCGTTTGCAAAACTGAAAATTCAGAGGAGCGCTATCGATGCTTAGAGCAACGCTCAAATGGGGAGGCCTGGCCTTCGCCGTCATCGCTATCGTTGTTTTCACCGGATCTCATCTTACGAGCAAGACGTTTCGCGTCGAGACCGTCATCCCCGCGCCACCGGATGCTGTTTGGGCGGTGTTGATGGATACGCAAAACTATTCGCAGTGGAATCCGCTCACCATCGGCATTGACGGCTTCTACGCACAAGGGGAGACCCTGGCAAACGATGTTCTTTTGCCTAATGGAGAACTATTCGACTCTACCACACGGGTTGAAACGCTGATCGAAAGCCGCAAACTGCATCAGAAAGGCGGCATTCCGCTTATTTTGGCCTCTGACCACCGATGGATTCTGGAACCGGTCGATGGCGGCACCAAAGTGGTTCAGCATGAAGTCGACCGCGGCATCGCGCTTTGGTTTTGGAATTCCGACTGGGTTGAGCCGGCGTATTCCGCGGTCAATGAGGCGCTATCCGAGCGGGTCCAATCGATTTCGGCAAATTAGCAAGCGGCGAGATGCGCATAGCTCTACCATGCTTGCCGCCATCAAGTGCCAGCAGGGCGATTCTAGCACATATGAGATTTGGCCAAATGTGGCCTTGGGGCTCAATTCATAAGGGATGCTTGGATCAATCTTCTATCGGAATTGATTGTATCCAACGCCGCGAACAACTGGCTCCTTATGCAATAGATGGCGTGTCCGCGTCAGGAAATCAATATCGATTCCAAGGGCTTTCGCAACCGCTTCGTCCCAAAGACATCTCACTTCACACTCACCATCTCGATATTGAGGAACTTCCATGCCGTATGTTCTGGCGAAGCACTCGTTAAGGGTGTCAATAGTTTGAGCGTCTGTGATGGGCGGCATCCGAACAGTTTGCCAAGCTGCCGGGTTATATTTTGGAAAGCTAAGTTTCTTTCCCGGGTTTCCCAGCAGTTGAATTCGTCCAACTGTGGAATTCAAAAAGACAGCCAAAGCTTGCGCCTGTTCGATGCTTAAACCGGGGATTGGCAGAAAACCGACTCCAACGGCAATATTGGCGGAAACCACAGCTGACAGCCGCGCAGTATCAGTGCTTTGTCCAGCGGTAACCAATAGGTGGCCAGCATGCTCAGCGTAGATCCTGGCAGTGACGGGATGTTGCTTCTGTTTGAAACCGGGCACCTCCACCCACTGTTCAATTGGAATCGACTTTAACGGGGCCCACCACTGGTCGGCTTGACCTTGAATATATAGCTGCGCTTCGGCACTTTTAAAATAGAAGACCGGGAATGCTCCAATTTCCTTGGGATCCACATCGCGTTTGTATTGCATCATCCGCCCACCTCCGCTCAGCACAGCGCTCGGCGTGGGGGGGGGGGGTACAAGCTGCGATTAGCGCAGGATGCTCCCGCAACCGATTGCAAGCACTAGCGAGTTCTGGCGATCGAAAAACCCCAGCCGACCAATCTCCGCTAGCTATGCGATCAGCGGGCCATTCAGAAACTTCACCCCATCCGTCGGGAAGTAAACCCATTTTCTGTTTACACAGACAACTGTTGAGTTGCTGCGCCTCGGATGCATCTGAAGGTAATCGGTCCAAAGCGATAATTCTGGTGGGAGGCGCATCTTTTTGGCTGCGGTCATAGCGTTTCGCGATAATGAGACTTTCATTGATGTTGGTATTTTGACTCATATTGATGTTGTTTGGCTGATGGCAGGTCAGGAGCGTGTGAATATGGAATCGCTTGGCAAAAACTTTTCGCATCTGGAGTGCCGCCGGACCGGTGAGCACGATTGTCGGCCGCACCATCGCCACTACACCATGGTCAGAATCTGCGCACTTCTCGGCAATGGCCTCGAACATCGGTCCAATTGAATTCTTGTCCATGAACTCACTCAATTCGGCATCTGCGCGGACCAGTATCTCTTCGAACATGTCAACGCGACTACGCAGCGCTCTTTGCACGTCTTTCGAATACTTCTCGCCCATTTTGCTTCGGTTGGTGAATGGAGGATTCATGATCACAATGCGAGCGTTGACCGCGGCATTCACCGCGTCTTCCAGTGTCGGGTCATTGGCGCGCATCCGCACCTGTCTCGAATCCAACGATTGATCCCCGAGAGCGAGTTCCTGCCGCCGGCTGACAATCCGGCTTTGACCGAGCAGCTCTAGCGTTCCGACACGAATGTCGTGAGCGTTGTCGGGCTGCGGACCATAAGGCATGAGATGAAGGTTCATATTTCGATAGGCGACATCCGTGTTGCCCGAGGTCAATTGCGCCGCCGCAAGCTGGAGCGACACAGGGTTGATGTCAAGCCCGGCAAACGACTCTTCGACAGCAATCTTTTGCAGGTGCGACAGTTCTTGGTCGGATGCGCCCTGTTCCTCTGCGCGCCTTTTCATTTCAGTCAAAGCGGCAGACAATAGCGTACCGGATCCGCATGCCAGATCAACCACTCGACAGTTTCGCCAAACGCTTTGATCCGTGTAATTTGTGTCAGGAGGCAGCGCCGCATCCAAGGCAAGCATGGATAGAAGCGAGGCCGCCTCGGGCCGCGTGAAATAGGCACCGTCGGATGCCTGATTGCCCATTACGCGATTGAAGAGTTCCCCGGCGTAGTCTGCGCCCATTTCCGCGTAGACATGGGCGACACGCTGCGCTTCGGTCGCAAGATGCCGAACTGCGCGATTGAGTCCTGATGTTCTGCCAGTATCCTGCACAGCGATGATTGTCTCGATCGCCGGTTCCATGACAGGCAGAAAATCATGTCGGGTGATTTTGTTCCAAGCGCGCAATATGAGCTCGGCGGCCTTGGGGTTGTTCTTGATGTCATCAAGCGATGGAATGCCGGGCAGCCACCCCCCCCCCTCCGTTCGCGATGCGATGATGCAGCATGGCAGCGTTCATCAGCAGCAGTGACGCGATGGTAGGTCCGTCAGCTTGATCAGAGGCACTTTCGGATTGAGCATCCAATCCAAAATGCGCATTTAAAGAGTCGCCAAGCTCATCTTCATGCAAACATCTCTTCGCTTCGGCAATGCAATCTTCGAGCGTGTTCACCGCGCCTTCGGCTTTGTTTCGAGCTAAGCCCGATTGCTCAAGAAGGTTGACATGGATGCCCAGCTGCTCCGCCTTGGACTGGTCAAGCAATTTGAGAACAAGTTGTTCGTGCGGATCTTTCCAATTGTCATGTTCCTTGCGTTCACGCTTCCGAATCGGGCGCCCTTTTTGACCGTTGAGCATGCTGCGGCCCATCTTTTTGGTTTGATTCCAGTTTATTGAGCCCGGGGTTCCGTCGGAGCTTGATTTAGCTCTCGGTATTTCGTTTTCCCTCATTTCCACGCTAAAATCCTGATTGCACTTTCCGGACACGATTCTTTGCGGTTCAAGCTTAAGTTTGGGAAGATCTTCGATGCTTTGCTGATCTTGACTCTGCGGCACAGCAAGAGCAAGCGGCGTGAAGCCTTCTTCCTTTTTCGACCTATTCTCAGCAGTCACACGCTGTACCGCCGCTTCAACACTGCCAGGCTTGCCCGTATGCAAGTAATAGGCGGCTCGCCCGTTTTCTTCACCTAGCGTGACAACTGTGGCCACATCTTGTTCAGATGGCGGTGGCAAATACACTTCAAGCAGCTCGCTCAATCCATCTTCAATACGCGCATCATGAGCTCGGAGTGCCATAAGAACTTGCCCAAGCGCTTGCCATCCGCTGTCAGGGCAGCTATGGGAAAGCCAAAGCTCCGCATCCTCATTGCGGGGAATAAGAATTGGGCAAATGACATAGCCGACAGCTTTGCCAGGCGAGCGGCGCATGACACGTCCAACCGCTTGAATCACATCGACCGACGACTTGCGAGGCTCGATGAAGCCAACGGCGGAGAGTGAAGGCGCATCGGTGCCTTCGCCGAATATGCCCACATTCAAAATCCCCTGCGGGTGGTCCAGCGTGGCAGTGGCGAGTGTGGCCTTGGCTTCATCGCGTTTCGCAACATTGCTGTCCGCATCAAGATGGCGCAATTGAAATCGGGAAGGCGAATGCTGCATTCCTTCCGCTTCAAATCGTTTGGCAAGATATTCATGTACCGGCTCGGATTGCAGCGCCTCGGTCATTGCTTTCGATTTGGCAACCGTATTCATGAAGTTGATAGACGATTTGATTTCATGCTCATACTTGCGGGTCATCCCAGCCATAACCAAAGCAAGAGCAAGTCCGCGGAGAAATTGAGCGGACGACAAGCCGCCTTTGCCATTGGCTTTGTCACTGGCGAAATCCTCAGCCAAGTAATTCGCCGTGCTATAGGCATCTTCATCGTTAACGCCGATCGCAATGATTCGGTAGTCGGACAACCATTCATTATCTACAGCCTCTTGATAGGACCGGCGGTATAGCTCGGTGCCGAAAACACTTTCATCATCCATGCTGCGCGCAACCCACTCGCTCGCAGGACGATTTCGGTCTCGCTTGTGCTCGCTCGGCGTTTTGAATACCTTGGGAGTCGCAGTTTGATAGATTCGATAGGTCACTGCGAAATCTTCGCGATGACATGCAGTGAAGTCGCGCAAGCGTTCTTCCTGTCCCTTGACACGGCGGATTCCGGCCGTCCTGTGAGCTTCGTCGGCAACCATTACAGCGAAGGTTATCCCGCTTTTCTTCCTTGCCTCCGCGATCTTGTGACTCGATTGGTAGGTTCCAATCACCACACCGACACGATCATCCGGAACAGAATCTATCCAATTCGATATTTTTTCGGCATTGGTGGTAACCTGCCCCTTGATCTCAGTAACGCTCACATGGCTAAGGTCTGCGGCTTGATCCTTGGATAAATCGCTACCTCTGGCGGTCGTTTCATCAGAGCATACTGCGAGCGTTCTCAAACGCGCACGGCTATGGATAAGAAACTCGCGACGCAATTGCGCGACTAAGGCGATGGAGGGCACAAGAACGACAGATGTTTGGCCTGGTTCTGTGAGTTCTTCTATCAGACGCAGCGCGATGCGCGTCTTGCCCACACCGCAAGGAAGAATAATGCGCCCTCGTGCCCGGCCCGAAAAGGATGCGTTGTCTTTAAGTGTTTGAATGGAAACCGAAACGGCTTCATTCTGCATGCAGTTTCTCGTTTGCCGGCCTTTTGGATCCATGCAATGAGGACAGCCGTATTCAGTATGGTCAATATCATCCGCGGCGCTGTCAAGATGGATGGTCAGATCATGACGAAGATTGACAAGACGTATCCGGTGAGCCTCTACCACATGCCTTGCCACCTTGCCTACAGGAACATCGCCATTGACAACAAGCCATGCCTCGACAAAGCGCTTGTCGCTAGTGAACTCGGAAACGAACTTGTTAATTTCCTGTTTTGCGATTGGGCTGCCGGTACCGTGCTCGTCGAGCTGTCTCGATTTGCATTGAATAGCAATGTATTGGCCGTCGTTTCGCTGCGCAACCACATCAATTCCTGCATCGGGATGTTCGCGCAGCGGCCAATTATCCCATTCCCATGCCTGTCGCACATCCCAGTCAGCGACGTGCGCTGCACATTTCGCGGTCATTCCTTCTAGCCATTTTCCGTCTGAACTTTGGGATGACCTAGCGATCAGATCATTCAAAGCAAACCTGAGCAGGTCAGAATCGAACATGCCTACTGCCTTTTTGCATGATTTGGTGATGGACGGAGAACACTTGTGGCTTTCGAACTTAGCTAATCCAGCAATTGTACATCTACCCGCCTATGGACGAATCATGCATTTGAGGACAATCTAAACGAGGACAAGAAAGGAAAGCTTGCCGATTCCTAGTCGGAACAACGACAAAAAACAATCAGGCGATCAGCGGCGAGCACCGAGCATTCAGCTACGAATTGAATCACAAGGTCGCCGCTGCCGGCTGAACATCACTTTCGAACTTGGGTTCACGCGCAAAAATCCGCCGCACCATGGGCTCGAAAAACGCCAAAGGTTCAGAATCGTAGCCAGGATCAAAAGAGCATTGATCCCAGGCAGCGCAAAAATCCGCACACGCCTGATAATGCGGATGCCCCATGAAGCGGTCGCGCGCATCGCGGTCCATGCCCAAATGGTGGAAGAAGTAGTATCCCTGAAAAACGCCGTGGTGCCTGATGATCCAGCAGGTGCGCTCAGAGACGTAGGGCTTGAGAATGGATGCGGCCATTTCCCCATGATTGTAGGGGGCCAGGCAATCGCCAATATCATGCAACAGCGCCGCAACCACCATTTCTTCGCCGGCACCATCGCGATAGGCGCGCGTAGCAGTTTGCAGCGCATGCTCAAGACGAGTGACCTGATAGCCAGAAAAACTGTTTTCGAGGCCGTTTAAATGCTCAAGAACCCGATCGGCGGTACTGTCCGCAAAGCTGCGCTCGTAGCGGGCCAGAAATTCATAGTCGTCTTTCGAACCATCTTCCATTCTTGCAAAGCTTACAGCCTTCATCATCACGCTCTCATCTTGAATATTCCGCTTTGGCTCGAAAGACCGGCCACCAGCCAACCTTATTTAACGCATCCCCCATGTGTGCAAAACGAGGCTCGTCTTGCCGGGCTTGATTCTGCGCCAGCATGATCCGATCAGCAGTCAAGTTCTGCCAGGAATCGCGAGGGACGACTTCTGTTCATGTTCGCGCCAATCCTTCGGGTTAAGGTCGAAGTCAAATACAACTGCTCCATGGCGCGCGTCATGCCCACGTAGCAGAGCCTCCGCTCCTCTTCTTCGCCATTGTGTTGAAGCGCATTCCAGTGCGGCAAAACGCCTTCCACCATGCCGGTCAAATACACCACCGGAAATTCAAGGCCCTTCGCGCTGTGCAAAGACATCAGCTGAACATGTCCGCCCTCTGAAAACTGCCGATCTCCCGCGTCGAGTGCGGCATCAGCGAGAAATTGCGCGAAAATCTCCGAATTGTCTTCAAATGGCGTATTGTCCACATAGCGTTCCGCGACATTGACCAGCTCGTCAAGGTTTTCTACGCGCGACACATTCTCCAATGATCGGCTGCTCGAATAGTGCCGCTTCAAACCGCTGCGCTTAATCGTCAAAGCAACCAGCTCCGGCAGCGGCTTAGACTCCAAATGGCTCTGCAACCCTTTGATCAAATCAACAAAATTCACCAGCTTATTGACTAGCCCCTTTGGTGTGCTAGCATCTGCTATCGCACGCGATGCCGAGCTCCACAATGAGGCGTTCTCCTGCTTCGCAACACGTCTCAGCTCGGTTAGCGCGGCTTTGCCAATACCGCGAGCAGGATAGTTGATCACCCTTGAAAAAGCGTTGTCTGAATCAGGATTAACCAGCAAGCGAAGATACGCCATAATGCCGCGCACTTCAAGACGCTCGAAAAACCTAAAGCCGCCGTAGACCACGTAAGGGATGTGATGCGCCGCAAAAATTTCCTCGAAGATCCGCGATTGGGCATTGGTCCGATATAGAACCGCAATTTGATCATAGTGCCTACCCGATGCATAGTTATCGTGTACGGAGTTTGCGACATATTCAGCTTCTTGCTGTTCGTCAAATTGCCGCGATTTTTGTATCGGCACACCGTCATCGCCGGATGTCCAAAGCGATTTCCCAAGACGCGAACCGTTGAAAGAGATCAAGTTGTTGGCCGCATCGAGAATGGCCTTCGTCGAACGGTAGTTCTGCTCAAGACGAATGATTTGCGCATCAGAAAAGGTGGACTGGAATTCATACATGTTTTCTACGCGCGCACCGCGCCATCCATAGATCGACTGGTCGTCATCGCCCACAGCCGTAATGCCCTGGCTACCGTCGTAGAACATCTGCAACCATCGAAACTGCATCGCATTGGTATCCTGATATTCATCGATCAGGATATGGCGGAACTGGCCTTGATACCTCTCTCGAACAACCGCATTGTTCTCCATCAGCTCAACCACGCGCAGCAGCAATTCGGCAAAATCAACCAGTCCCCCTTGCTCGCACCGCGCTTCATATTCTTTGTAGATTGCAGAAAGTTCGAGGTCATGCGTACTTGCAGTTGAACCGAAGCGATTCGCCCGGATGCCTTTATCCTTCAACTCGTTGATGCGCCACTGAATCTTTTGCGGTTGATTTTGCTCCGTGATCACGATCTCCATGTCTGTTTGCATGATGTCCTTGATCAGCCGTTTCTGGTCATCGGCCGCAATTACTTCAAAATCTGGAATCAGCCCGGCCTCTTGCGGATGCACTCGCAAAATTCTGTGCGAAAGGCTGTGAAATGTGCCGACATATAGCGATCGCGACGCATAGCCGATCAGGCTCGCAATTCTCTCGCGCATCTCGCGGGCAGCCTTATTGGTAAAGGTGACCGCCATGATCTGATGGGCCTTGGCCACCTCATTGATCAGCAGCATCGCGATCCTGTGCGTTAGAACACGCGTTTTGCCGCTGCCGGCGCCGGCAAGCACGAGCAATGGTTGCGGAGGGGCCAGCACCGCTTCGCGCTGAGCGTCATTCAACCCTTCGGTCACCGACGCTTCGTCATCCAGGGGGCCGTTTCTTGATATGGCCGAAACAGAGTCGTTCAATTGTCTTCTTGCTTATTGATAGTCAGACAGGAGATGGCGAAAGGTTTTCTTTCGCTCTGCCCTGCAAAAGGTGAATGCTTTGTTTGTCTTATTGCTCAATCGTACTCGATTATCGGCATTCGGGTAGGTTTTTCGGCGCTGATTTGCCTTGGCATTTTTGGCGCTTTGATTCATTGCGCTCGAAAATGCCGAAGTGCCCCCCCCCCCGCAAATGCGGCAGCGGCGCATCTGAATCCTATGCAAGTGGTCGAAAACTTGCATTTCGTGCTTGAATATGTGATAAATGATATCAGATACGTATTGCAGTTCTCCAATACGGTTCCAACCGATTTTCAAGCGATGGACAAGTTCGGAAAATTCAACATCGGACAGGTTGTGCGGCATCGGCACTATCCGTTTCGCGGGGTCATTTTTGATGTCGACCCTGAATTCAGCAATACCGAAGAGTGGTACGAGGCCATTCCGGCCGAGATTCGGCCAGAGAAGGACCAGCCCTTCTACCACCTGCTGGCTGAAAATGAAATGACAAGCTATGTGGCCTACGTGTCCGAGCAAAATCTTGTTTGCGATGCCGACGGCGGGCCCGTCAAGCATCCGGCTGTACCGCATATATTCGGCGAGCTGCAGCATGGGCAATATGCGGTTCGGCCGCATCGGATGCACTGAAGATGCGCGGTTGCCAAGCCATGCCTGCCACGATTCGAAATAATCCGCTCAACCCCCGCGATAATTGAATCAAGGCTGCTGCACCGGTCAATTTAGATTATCGTACGCAATCGATGGCTAATCTCGAAACAGCAAAACTCAATATGATCGAGCAGCAGATCCGCCCATGGAACGTGCTTGATCGCACCATACTTGATGCCGTCATGGCGGAGTCGCGCCAGCAATTCGCGCCGAAAAGTTCCCGCAATCTCGCATTCGCAGACATGAATCTGCCAATCGGCTTCGGCCAAGTTATGATGCAGCCGAATGTCGAAGCGCGCCTGTTGCAGGCGCTTCAGCCAAAACCGGGAGACTTGGCATTGGAGATTGGCACAGGCAGCGGCTATCTGGCTGCCGTTCTAGCGAACCTTGTCAGGCAAGTGGAGACTGTTGAAATTCGCGAACCGCTCGCTGAATCGGCAAAAGACAGCCTCGCACAAAGCGGCAAGCACAATGTGGAGGTATTGATCGGCGATGGCGCCCGAGGCTGGGATGCCGGATTTGCGCCTGATTGCATTGTGCTTTCAGGCTCGGTGCCAGAATTGCCTCCCAGCTACTGCGAGTCCATGGCAATCGGCGGTCGATTGGCCGCAATCGTCGGCAGCGGTTCGATCATGAGCGCCATGCTGGTAAAGCGCATCGACGAGACCGCTTGGAACAACGAGTTTCTGTTCGAAACCTGGCTTCCGCCACTTGACAACATGCCAGATGACAAATCCTTTGAATTCTAGCATGATGACGATGAATCGAACGAAGCTGGCGCCATGCTTGGCGGCGGCAATGCTGCTTTGCTCGAACGTCAAGGCGGCCGATCTTCTTGACGTGCTTGATCTGGCATTTGAGAATGATGCCGGATTGAACGCGTCACGCATTGCCGCTGAAGCCGATGCGATGCTTCCCGGCATTGCAAGAACAGCGCTATATCCAAGCATCAGCGCAATAGCGACCGAGAAGCGAGAACGTAAGCCGGCCGCCACCATTCGGCAGACAGATGGCGAAATCATGATTCGCCAACCAGTTTGGAATTTCGGTCTCGGAGCCGGAATTGCCGCCGCCGAAAGTTCTTCAAGGGTTGGCTCTTTTCAGCTGCGCCTAGCCGAGCAGGATCTGTATTCCAAAGTGGCTGAGCGCTACTTTCGCGTATTGGCGGCTGAGGACAATCTGGAGACCGTCGAAAGTGAAGTGGCCGCCATTCAGGAATTCTATGACTTGGCGCTTGATCGGCTTGAGGTCGGCCTGGGAACCAGAACCGACTTGAACGATGCGGCCGCGCGACTGAGTCAGGTCAACGCGACCGAAGTCGAGGCCAGACACGAGATTCTTCTGGCAAATCTGGCACTAGCCGAAATCGCCGGCATCGAAGTCGGCAATTTGAGCAAGCTGTCGCCGAATGCGCGCATCGCCAATCCGCAACCCGATGACAAGCAGTGGTGGGTTGACCTCGCTTTGGAAAATAGTGTAGAAATCGCGCTTGCCGAAGAGCGGTCTGAAGGCGCGAGCATCCAAATCCAAATTGAATCTTCCAAAAGCAAGCCGCATTTCGATCTGCGATTGTCTCACCGCAGCTCGCTTTCCGGCGATGATGACACCACCGATCAGGATCTGGCCTCTTTGGTCGCCACGATTCCGCTGTATGCGGGTGGCGTGGTACAGAAAAGAACCAGGCAGGCGCGCACGATTCATCGCGCACGACTCGAGCAACTCGAAGCGACTAGGCGCATGGTCATCAACGAAGCTTCGGGAGCCTATCTGGATGTGGTTCGAAGCGTGAGCGAAGTCGCCGCCTATGAAGATGCGCTGGTGGCAAGCAACAGCGCTTTGCAGGCGCGGGTTGACGGCTACGAAGCCGGCATATTCACGACTTCGGATGTGCTCAATTCGCAACGCGACGTATTTGCTGTCGAGCGCGACTTGAACCGTGCGAAATATTCCCACTTTCTCAGCATTGTCAAATTGCAGCGGGTTACCGGGCGGCTTGACCGCTCGCACTTCGAATCGCTGAACAATGCCCTGGTACGGTGAAACTCCTACTTGAGCTCTAAGCCGTCCAAGGTGCGCTGCAGCGCGCCACGGTTCGCGTCGATAAGCGCCATTCCGCAACCTGCGGCTTGGCTGCGCAGGGTCTCATCGTCGAGGTAGCTCCTGATAGCCGCGCAAAGCTCCTCGCGGCCAGCCGCCTGCACGCCGGCGCCGCTTTCGGCAACCAGTCTAGCCACTTCCTTGAAATTCGACATGTAGGGTCCAAAAATCACCGGTCGACGCGTTGCTATCGGTTCAAGGATGTTGTGACCGCCAATGTCTACAAAACTGCCGCCGACAATCGCGACATCGCAAGCGCAGTAGAAACTCATCAGATCCCCCATGGTATCTGCCAGCACAAGGTCAACTTCTGCATTGGCGGCCGCATGATGCAACTCAGTGTAGCGAACTGTTCGATAATCGGTTTTGGCCAAAGACTTGTACACTGCATTGAACCGCTCAGGGTGACGCGGAACAATGACGCAAACAAGATCGGGATGCCAGATGCGCAAGCGTTCGAACACTGCCACCATCATGGCCTCTTCGCCCTTGTGGGAACTGCCTAGCACGATCGAAGGTCGTTCGTGCCCCCAGCGGCTTCGCAAATCGATGCCCTGCTGCTCGACATCGCTTGCAACAGCGGCTGTGTCAAACTTCAAGTTGCCGGTAACGCGAATGCGGCTTGAGGCGACACCAAGCGTCGCGACCCGGTCCAAATCCTGATCGGTCTGCACATTGAACATTGCCACCGACTGCACGACATGCGAAAAAAGCGGCCTCAGCCGCTTTGCCCGTCGAAATGTCCTATCGGAAATGCGCATATTTGCGAAAAATACCGGCACTTGCCTGTTTGATGCCAGACGAATCATGTTGGGCCATATTTCAGTCTCCATAATAATCAGCGCCGCGGGCTGAGTCCAAGAAATGAACCGCGCGACAAAGATGCCGGCATCGATCGGGGCATAGCAGCTGTCGACCGCAGAGCCGAAAGACTTTCGAGCCTGCGCGGCACCGGTCGGCGTGACGCAGGTCAGCAGCACGCGCTGCCGCTGCTGGAGCAAAGCCTCAATCAGGGGCGCTGCAGCGTTCACCTCACCGACGGAAACTGCATGAACCCAGATCGCGCCATGTTCAATCCGCTTCGGCGCAAAGCCGAATCGCTGAGTGAAAGACTGAAAATAGCCGCGCTGGATGGATGCCCTGGCGAGGTAGCGAAACAAGATGAGCGGAACCATAAGATAGATCGCCACCCTGTAGACCATGAAAGCGACATTGCCCATCGAATTTGAGTCCTACTGCATCGAAAGCCAATCGCGCGGCCTCAGAAAGTCTTCATGCAGCGCGCTTTCGGGAGAGCCGGGCTGCGGCTTCCAATCGTAGCGCCAGGAGACCATTGGCGGCAGCGACATCAGAATCGATTCGGTTCGTCCCGCTGATTGCAGACCGAACAAAGTGCCCCGATCGTATACGAGATTGAACTCCACATAGCGGCCGCGACGATAGAGTTG
Organism: Arenicellales bacterium; assembly: GCA_965214875.1. GTDB lineage: Bacteria > Pseudomonadota > Gammaproteobacteria > Arenicellales > JAJDZL01 > CBDAUN01. The sequence continues at coordinate 3,624,328 of OZ243980.1, forward strand.
AAAACTTCGCTCGCGCTCGCCGTACGGCACATCCATGCGTCGCTTGATGATCGGCAGGTACGCCTTAAGAAAGTGGTCGCCGACACTTTTGACGAAACGAAAGCGTACGCCTTGCGCGTCATCTTCAAAGTCGTCGAAAAAAAGCCCGCCAATCCCGCGCGCCTCGTCGCGATGCTTCAAATAGAAGTATTCATCGCAGGCCTTTTTCAATCGCTGATACAGTTGCGCCTCGAAGCCTTGGCAGGCATCGCTCGCGGTTTGGTGCCAATGAAGCGCATCCTCCTTGAAGCCATAGTACGGCGTCAGATCAAACCCGCCGCCGAACCACCGGCACTGGCCGGTCGCGTCGATGCAGCGCACGTTCATGTGCGTTGTTGGCGCATAGGGGTTGAGAGGATGGCATACCAGCGACAGTCCGGTCGCCCTAAAGGCGGTTGGTGCAACCGATAGCCTGCTTTCGGTTGCCGATGCAGGCAGCGAGCTGCCATGGATCGAAGAAAAATTCACCCCGGCCTTTTCGAACACGGCACCGCCCTCCATCACGCAGCTGACCCCGCCGCCACCATCGCGATGCTGCCATGGGTCATGTCCAAAAGTCGCTTTGCCGTCGATCTTTTCCAGCTCCGCGCAAATTTGCCGCTGCAAGGAGCGAAAGTAGTCTTGCGCGGCGATAAACCGGTTCGCTTGGGCGACATTCGAATCGGGCATTTTTCTCACCTAGCTGAAGCGCAAGGTCGCGCCGGTTGCCGCATCACGGATCTGAGTTGGGCGCTTTTGCTTGCCGACCGGGCCTCGGAGGACAAAATCCAGCTCTGCGCCCAGCGCACGTGCCACCTGGTGACTGCTTCTTAAGGGCGCGCCTCCGTGTCGATTTGCACTGGTCGAAACCAGTGCGCCGCCGAACAGCCGACAAAGCTGCGATGCAATCGGATGGGCGGTGACGCGAACCGCAACCGTCCGGTTGGCATTGATCGCATGGTTTGTCGTGCGCGGCGCCGCTGGGAATATCCAGGTAAACGGGCCCGGCCAAGATTGAAGCGGCTGCTTCAGCATGCTTTGGTCTTCGACGTTCAGCAGTGGGAGCACGCGCTCGACGCTGTCTGAGATCACGATGAATCCCATACCCGCCGGGCGGCCCTTGATATTTAGAATTCTCTGGACAGCGCGGCGGTTGGCCGGATCGCAACCAAGACCATAGCACGCTTCGGTCGGATAGGCCACCACACCGCCTTGCGTCACGATGTCAGCCGCATGAGCAATATCGCTTCGATTCAATGCTGAGCTTCAATTCGATGTTTTTTCGATCAACTGACGGTTTTTTTCAAGCACTGAAGCGGTATTGTCGCTTCGGTCGGCCTGCAACGTCGCCGCAACCTCCCCATCGCTCACCGCAAGAATGCGGGCCGCGAGGTAGGCTGCATTTTTTGCTCCCGCCTTGCCGACTGCGACACAAGCGACCGGCACGCCACCTGGCATCTGCACGGTCGACAGCAGCGCATCCATTCCACCGAGGCCTCCGGCGTCAAGCGGTACGCCGATGACGGGCTTGAGCGTCGTCGCCGCCACCGCGCCGGCTAAGTGGGCGGCCAATCCAGCGGCGGCGATAAACGCTGCGCAACCGCGCTGCTCAGCATCCAGAATGTAGTCGCGCGTTTGCACCGGCGTACGGTGCGCGGAAAGGATTCGAGCCTCCCACGGTATATCCAGATGATCGAGCGCGTCAAGCGTCGACTGCATGACACTGAGATCGGAATCTGATCCCATCAAGACCGCAATAAAGGTTTGTGAGTTTTTTGCATTTGCCATATTTCGGTTGCTCTTCCTAACTAGTGGTTTTATTTACTGCATGAATAAGCCGACCTCGGCTAATGGGATAGCGCCCGATAGCCGATATCGGTTCTATAGTGCATGTCCTTGAATTTGATCTTTTGCATGATGTCGTAGGCGCCGCTTTGCGCCGCCGCAATTTCTTCAGCGATGGCGGTAGCGCACAAGACACGCCCGCCGCCTACGATGTATTCGCCCTCGGCATCTTTGCCGGTGCCGGCATGGAAAATCTTCTGATCCGGACCGAGCTGCTGATCCAGTCCCTTGATTTTGGCGCCGCTGGCATACTCGCCCGGATACCCGCCGGCAACGGCCACCACGCCGAGGCTGGCGCGCTGATCCCAATTCGCGCTCACACCTTCGAACTCGCCGTTGCAGCCAGCGAGGCAAAGCTCGACAATATCCGATTGCAGGCGCATCATGACGGGCTGTGTCTCAGGGTCGCCCAAGCGGCAATTGAATTCCAGCACCTGAATAGTCCCATCTTTGCGGATAATCAATCCGGCATACAGAAATCCTTTGTATTCGACACCCTCTTCGCGCATCCCGGCTACCGTGGGCTGAATCACGGTTTGCAAAATCTGTTCGCGCATCGCATCATTGATGACCGAAGCAGGTGAATACGCGCCCATGCCGCCGGTATTCGGTCCCTGGTCGGCATCATAGGCCGCCTTGTGATCCTGCGAGGATGGCAGTTCGACGATGTTCTTGCCATCGACCATGCACATGAAGCTCGCCTCTTCACCTTCGATAAACTGTTCGATGACAATGCGCTCGCCGGCAGCGCCGAAACGCTTCTCCACTAAAATCTGATGCAGCGCGAAGCGAGACTCCTCGCAATTGTTGACAATCGTAACGCCTTTGCCGGCAGCAAGCCCGTCGGCCTTGATAACCATTGGAAAAGAACCCGAGTCGATAAACTTTTGCGCATCATTGGGATCGGCAAACGATCGGTATTCTGCAGTCGGTATGCCGTGGCGCTCCATGAAACGCTTGCCAAAATGCTTGGATGACTCCAGCTGCGATGCCTGAACATTGGTGCCGAAGCAGTTCAGCCCTTTTTCCGCAAAGGAGTCGGCAATACCATTTGCGAGCGGCATCTCGGGTCCGACGATGGTTAGGCCGACGTTTTTCGCGATTGCGTATTTCGCCAGCTTGTCGATATCATTGACACTGATGCCGACATTAAAGATGCCGGGCTCAGAGCCGGTTCCGGCATTGCCGGGCGCAACAAAGATATCGCCTGCCAAAGGCGATTGCGCGGCTTTCCACGCCAAGGCATGCTCGCGCCCTCCTTGTCCGACGATCAGAACGTTCATCTGCGGATGCCGCGGTCAGTGGCGGAAGTGGCGGATGCCCGTAAATACCATCGCCACGCCGTGCTGGTTGGCGAATTCGATGATCTTGTCGTCCGCAATCGAGCCACCGGGCTGGATCACCGCCTTGGCACCGAATTCAACAGCCACTTCTAGCGCATCGGAAAAAGGCATGAACGCATCGGATGCTACCACCTGGCGCCTCTCGCCGAAGCCGGCATCCGCGGCCTTGCGGACAGCGATTCGCGCCGAATCGACTCGGCTCATCTGCCCGGCACCGATGCCGGTCGTCGCCTTGTCGCAGACGAGCACGATGGCGTTGGATTTGACATGCTTGACCACTTTCCATGCAAACAGAAGATCCGACATTTCGGCATCATCCGGGCTTCGCTCGGTAACCACCTGAAGCTTGATATCCGCATCTGTCAGATCATCTCGCGCTTGAATCAGCATGCCGCCAGACACAGAGGTATAGACCCAGTCGTCCAGCATGCCTGCATCGCGCGCTTTGAATCGCAGCACCCGCATGCTTTTGTGTGTCGCAAGCACCCTAAGGGCGCCGTCGTCATAGCCAGGCGCGGCGACAATTTCGGCAACCTGGTTGCTGACCAGACGCTGCGCCGTCTCCTTTTGAACCTTGCGGCTAAATGCGATGATTCCGCCGAATGCCGAAGCGGTATCGGTTTCGAACGCGCGCTGATAGGCATCAGTCAAATCTTCGGACAAGGCCACGCCGCATGGAGTTGCATGCTTTATGATTACGCATGCAGGCTTATCGAATTCGCGAATGCACTCAATCGCTGCATCGGCATCCGATATGTTGTTGAACGAAAGCGACTTGCCTTGAATCTGCACGGGAACAAGCCGCGATCGCTCAGGCTGGCTGACAATTTTATAGAACGCGGCGTTCTGGTGAGGGTTCTCCCCATATCGAACCGGCATATGCTTTTCAAGAAACAAGCTGATATCTTCCGGCAGCGTATCTTTCGTGCGACCGGCTGCGGCGAGATAAGCGGCGATCGACGCATCGTACTCGGACAATCGGGAAAAAGCTTTGATCGCGAGCGACATTCGAGTCGACATGCTGATGCCGCCGAAAAGCTTGATTTCCTCGCTTACAGTCAAATAATCCGCCGGGTTGACGACAACGCATGCCCACCGGACGTTTTTTGCGGCCGCACGGATCATGCTCGGCCCGCCGACATCGATATTTTCGATCGCATTGTCGAAATTGTCGGGATCGGCTGCGATCGCCGATTGAAATGGATACAGATTGACGACCACCAGATCGATAGCCTGGATGCCGTGCTTTTTCATCTCATCGGCGTGATCGTTTCTTCGTCCTAGAATTCCGCCGTGAATTTTCGGATGCAGCGACTTGACGCGGCCATCCATTATTTCTGGGAAGCCTGTGTAGTCGGACACCTCGGTCACACCGATCTTGCTGTCGCGAAGTGCCGCCGCAGTGCCGCCGGTCGAAAGAATCTCGACATTTGCCGCTGCGAGCTGCTTGGCCAAGTCCACCACGCCGGTCTTGTCATAGACACTGATCAGCGCCCGTTTGATTGCTATTGAGTTGGTTGCCTGTTGTTCGTTCATGACTTGTGCCCTGAGAGAGATCTTAGCCGTCTATATCGTAAACAGAGAGTTTTTTGCGCAGTGTCGTTCTGGATATTCCAAGAATAGCGGCCGCTTCGGAGCGATTGCCATCGACATGATTCAGCACGAATTCGAACAAGTGCTTTTCCACTTCCTCGATTACCCTGCCGTGAAGATCTGACGGCTGCTCGCCTTTCATATCCTTGAAGTAGTGCTCCAGCGAGCGAGTGAGGTAGATGCCTAGCGGCTTTCTTTTCTTACCCAAGGAATGCCTGCTTCGTTTACTGGTTCAAAACATCAAGCTGGTCGGCGAAACAAATTGCCTATTGTATGGCGAAACATCCGCTTTGGCACGATAGAAAAAACTGCTTGCAGCCGCATCAACGCGCGGAGTACGCCCGCTGCTGACGGGATTGCGGCCGATGCGCCGCTGGTCGCCAATACGCATAGCCACTTAATGCACAACCACCATGCGCGAGAAACGGACCGGCAACACGACAAAGGTTTCTATCGTGGAGTCCTGCTTTTTGGCAAGTGTCAGATTCTGGTTGTCATCCGTCCCGACGGGCATCACCAGCCGACCGCCACTGCTCAGTTGATCATACAGCGCATTCGGCACCGAGTCTGAAGATGCCGCAACAATGATCTTGTCAAACGGCGCATTTTCAGCCCAGCCGTACTGGCCGTTAGCGATGCGCACATTGGTATTGCCGTAGTTCATTTCTTCAAGATTCAAGGTCGCTTCGCTTGCTAGTTCCGAGATGATATCGACCGAATAGACTTCACCGGCGAGCCGGCTCAGCACGGCGGTCTGATAGCCAAGGCCAGTGCCGATTTCAAGAACCCGGTCGGTCGGTGCCAGCTGGAGCAAGTCGACCATCAGCGCGACGATGAACGGTTGCGAGATTGTCTTGGCGTGCCCGATCGGCAAAGGCCGGTCGCTATAGGCATAGGCGCGCATCGACTCGGGCACGAATCGATGTCTCGGCACCTCAAGCATCGCTTCGATAACCGCACTGTCGATTTCGGGGCGGCCAGTCACTCTGGCGGACAGCAAGGCGTGGTCAGCGATGGTCGCAATCATCGCCTTGCGTTGCTCAAGAAAATCGAGATCATCCATCGGCTGAGCCTGCAACCTAAGTCTGTAGTCCTTGAAATGGAAGTCGGGACGCAATCGTGCTACATCATTTCGCTGATTCCGAAACTTCGATACCCCTGCTGCCGGAAGTTGTCTCGGAACATGTTGCGCAGCTGCTCGGCGGAACGGTCATAGGCCGCCTTGTCGCGCCAAGAACCTTTGGGATCCAAAATGGCCGAATCGACTCCGGCACAATTTTTCGGATAGCGGAGCTTGAACGTCGGATGCGACGCGTGCTCAGCGCCATTGTCATGGAAGTCTCCTCGCATTGCGGCGTTAAGCAGCGTTCGGGTATCGCGAATTGAAATCCGCGGAGCCTTGCCTGCCGGGCCGCCGGTCCAGCCGGTGTTGAGCAGTACGCATCGAACCTTATGCCGTTTCAACTTGCTTTTCAGCAATTCGGCGTAGACTTTCGGCTTGTGCGACATGAACGGCGCTCCATAGCAGGAGCTGAAGGTGGCTTCGGGGTCGGTTACGCCGATTTCCGTTCCGGCAACGCGAGCGGTAAACCCTTGCACGAAATGATAGACAGCCTCTTCGGACTCCAGCACTGAAACTGGCGGCAGCACGCCGAACGCATCGGCTGTAAGCAGCACGATCGTATCGGGGTGTCCGCCGCGCGCACCTTGCGCAATATTCGGGTTGCAGTCAAGCGGAAATGAAAATCGTGTGTTTTGAGTTCTTGACGAATCGGTCAGGTCAAATTCCTGCGGGTGGGTCTGATCGTACGGCTTGTTTGGCAGCGGAGGAACGTTCTCGATGATTGTTCCGGGCATGCTGAGCGCTTCTGCGATCACCGGCTCAGCTTCCTTGTCCAGATCGATCAGCTTCGCATAGCATCCGTTTTCCAGATTGGAGATGCCGCTATCGGTCCATCCTGTCTCATCATCGCCGATCAGCATTCGAGAGGCATCGGCGGACAAGGTCGTTTTGCCGGTCCCAGAAAGGCCGAACATGATTGCAGAATCGCCAGAGGCACCGACATTGGCGGCGCAGTGCATCGACAGAAAGCCCTGCAAGGGAAGCAGGAAATTCATCACGGTGAAGATCGTTTTTTTAACCAGTCCGCAATAGTCGGCGGGGCCGGCAACCAAACAAATCCGGTTTCGAAAGTCGATGACTGCGACCCGGTCGGAGCGGCATCCGTCGCGCTTCGGGTCGCAACGGAAAGTTTGCACGTTCAGCATGGTCCATCGAGGCTTTTCAGTTGCAGATGATGAATTGTCCGTACGGAACATGTTCCTCGCAAACATGGCATGGGTGGCGCATTGGCCGACAAACCGGTAGGGGATCGCGTATGACTCGTCGTGACCGACAACAACATCTTGAATGTACAGCCTTCCCCCATGATCGTTCAGATGCGAAACAACGCGTCCAAGCAAGGTCTGGTAGTGGTCCGGATCATACTTTTTCAGGCTGTCTTTCCACCAGATGTCTGATTCGTAATCGTTCCATGCGACTGCGTAGGTATCATCGACCGGTCTGCCGGTGCAATCAGGGTCGGTCAGGAAGACGATTGGGCCGTTGTCTTTCAGGGATGTGCCAAACGCCTTTGCTTCATTGTAGCCGCCAGAGCGCAGGACTCTTCCCCGGTCATGCTTCAAGGCCTCTTGAAACAGGGCTGAGCTTGAGAGGTTGTAGAGTATTTTTGGCGTTTCGATGCCAAATTCGGATTGAAGTGTCTGCCGAATGCTATCTGTCACTGTTTTGGTTCTCCTTGCAACAGTTTCGGTGTATGAATGCCATTCAAATCAATTGGTCCAAACCAGAGCTGGAAGCGATGCGCCGGCTTGCCGAAGCTAGGCCGTTTCGCGAAATCGCGCGGCATCTTCGCTGGCGTATCCGGCGACGAGGCGATCGGCCCGAGTCGATGCGCGCAAGTCTTCAATGATGCCGGGCGCCTGATCGACAGGCAAAGCGCAAGTCATCTCGCTGCTGGCAAATCCGGTTCGAACGCGGCTTAGCATGCAGCCGACGCTGATTGCGGGCTTGCGCCGCTCCTTTCGCGACCGCGATGATATGGCATTGCGGCTTGCCTTCAAATTGCAAGGACGGCACGGCGGCATGCAGCTGCATCGCCTGTTTTGCGTTCAACCGAAGAAAGACGATGTCCGGATCAACCGGCGTTTCAGCTAGCGGCCCGTAGATCACCGCCGCCGGCTTTGATTGAACGGTCGCAATACGGGGAAAGATCTCGGGGCTGACCCACTTCGCCTCGCATAAAGCCTGAACGTCTCCTCGAGCAGCGGCTTCTTCGAGGCCGATCATGCCATGCGTCAGACTGCCCACGCTGCAGTTTCCATGATCTTCGGGCAGGGTTGCGAAGGTTTGATCCGAAGCTTCAGCCCAGAACACGCATCCGGCCGACACAGCGCCGGTGCGCCCATCTTCGGTCTTGGGCGGATACTCGCTCCGGTAGCGTTCGATGCCGGCCGGATGACTATCGCGAAAAGTGATGGCGAGCGGCGGATGCGAAAGGCTGAGCAGTTCTGTCAGGTCATCAGCCATGTTCGAGTAGTCGGGCATTGTTTTGCGCTCCTGATTTAGATAAGCTTGCTCAACGCTTCAATATAACCGAATTTGTACTGATCGGGTCATTGCCCTCATCCGAAAATAGAGCAAAATCCTCTGTCCGGACGCAGATTTTAGCCGGCCGGCGGTGATGGACCGCCCGGATTTTCAGCACAACGCTGCGCAGCAGGATTTTTGATGACGGTTCCGGCGATCAGGGAGGTGTTCAGGCGAGCTGCCCCGTTGCCGGCTGTCGATCAGGAGCCGCTGCAATTTGCATTTCACATAGAAAATGATGCCGAATGCCTTGGCACTATTACAGTACTAGCGGCAACCGCCCATAGTACTTTTTCCAGTCGATAAAGTTTTCTCGTCTCGACTGCAGGCCTCCGCTGCCAGGACACGGCGAACTCCGTCTCCGGCAAGCCCATGGAAGCGATGCCGAAGCGTCATGGCACGGCAAAGAATATTCAGAGCGATCTCATCCGTGCATTCGAGCGCAAGCCAGCAAAATAGTGCTTGATATCGCCTAAGTCAGCCATTGAACGGAGCTAGACGCCGGTTGTCCAAAAACTTGGCGCAAGGCATGCGCCGGCATTTGGCCCATCCGTCAAAGCCACCTCTCTTTGCAGATGGCAAGCATCGTCAAGGCGCAAATCGCCGCCTTTGGGCAGCAAGGTGTTGAGCATCGCTTTGCCGATAGCAACGATTGCTGCCGAGCTTTGGCATCAGACGGCCTGCCAGCTTGCTGATCTTCTTCAGCCTGATCAGCTATCAGATGCGGTCTGTTCCCCCGGAATAAAAAAGGTTGGCCTGAGATAGTCTGAACATATTCTCTGGCTCTGCCCATGCCCATTACGAGACATGCTGGGTCCACTCAAAAGCTCGCTCTAAACGAATTAAACTGCGCCTCGAAGAGGTTTGCATTCGCCTCTATGCTGTGATACTGTGTATATGTGTAAACGTGGAAACATATGCCGCCATGAGAAATATTACTGTAGCAATTGACGACGGAACATATCGTGCTGCACGCATCCGGGCAATCGAGCTGGATACATCGGTGTCCGCGCTCGTACGAAACTATCTGCGCAGCCTCGTCAATAAGCCACTAGTTGAAATCAACAGCGAGGAATCCGTGGCGGAAAGTCGAGCAAGAAATCTCGTGAAGGTTATCGAAGACATTCAGAAGTCATCCCCTGATTTCAGCGTTTCGGAAAACCTCTCTCGTGATGCCCTGTATGGCGAAGAGCGAGTCGACCCCGGCACTGGCCGCTCTGATGATGCAGGCAACAATAGCGACCGAGACCGCTAGAGCCTGAGCATCATGCGTTTCATCGACACAAATGTCCTGATTTATGCAATTAGCCCGGCCCCTTCTGCATCTGCCAAACAGCGTATTGCCCTCGGCATTTTGTCCGCAGAAGAGCTCGCCGTGTCAGTCCAAGTTCTTCAAGAATTCTATTTCCAGACAACACGGCCAAACCGACAGAATCGTATCTCGCACGAAAATGCTCTGGCATTCATTCAAAATATTCAATATATTCGGGTGCAAGATTTAACATTGGAAGTTTTTCGCGAAGGCGTTTCAATCAGCAGACGATTCAAAATTTCTTATTGGGACGGTGCCATACTTGCTGCCGCCAAGATTTCCGGTTGCGTTGAAGTTTATTCCGAGGACTTAAATCACCGGCAAGACTACGGCGGCATTTTCGTGATTGACCCATTCCTGCAATGAACGCAGCATATCCGGCTATGCCCGTGCTGGATCTTCAGTCCGCGGCCTTCACTAGCAATGCCTCGGCAATCCGGCTCGAAGCCGTCGCTTCGCAGGCTATGGGCTGCTTTGGCCCAAAGCGGCGGCCGGCCAGCAATGGCATTTTAGATTTGCAAACTTTCCAAACAGGCATGCGCTTGTTGCCAACCTCATCAATTGATCCGCAGCGGATTGCGATCCGAGTTCAGCCTGCCGTCTACAGGGCGACTTTTCGACTGGCGCCAAAATCCATATTCGATCGACCAACACACGCTAGCCACGCAAATCTGTCAGTTTCGACACATGGGTCAAGTTTCAAGTCAAAGTCGCCGGGATGCGCTGAAACTTAAGATGGTTGATCTTCAGTCATGTAACTGCGATGCTTGCAATGCTCACGCAGCTGCTGAACGATTTGGAGGCGCAGAGCATTTAGCGGCGCCTGCGGCTTGCGCTCGCCGATTGTTGGGGCAGCAAGCTCTTCATCGGCACTGGCAAAGTTTGCAAAAGTAATCCCGACCATCCGCAAAGTATCGAATATAAATCATTCCATTCGCTTTAGTATCTGATCAATGACGACCGCAATCGCTATCCACACCGCATCCGCTTTGATCGCAGTTGTGGTCGGATTGACAATTTTTTGCTTACCGAAGGGCACCCCGACGCATAAGCTGGCTGGCAGAATCTGGGTTGCGGCGATGATGATTGTTGCAGTGGGCTCGTTTCAGATCCGCGAGCTGGACCCGGATGGCGGATTGAGCTGGATTCACGGGCTCTCCGCATTCACAATACTTTCCATCATCTATGCAATCGCATCGATCCGAAAAGGGCGCAGAACTGCGCATTTTTCAGCGATGATTGGAACCTTTATCGGATTGACGGTTGCCGGAGTGTTTACGCTGCTGCCGGACCGGATCATTGGCGGCTTTTTGTTCGGCGGGTAAATCGATGTCGGCCTATTGGCGAACCGATCGCCTTGCGGCCGGACGGCTTTCTTTGCGTAGCGGTCGCTCTCCAAGTTAAGCAACGAAGCGCCCGAATTGCGAAAAATGTCTAGGTCGACCGGCTCGCAACGGCCAAGTGCGGCACCATCGGCCGGTCAAAAAACAGCCCGCTTGCACTACGAGGCATCGATCGGTTGCGCCTCGCGCTTCGCATCAAGCGGCGCCCGGTGAACAATCTGGGAGTTGTCAGCAAGCCACAAGTCGCCGAGATTGAACGTGATTGACTCGAACGGAGGCGCACAAACCGGAACATCGCCGGACAGCTTCCGGACTGAGTGCCACTTTGAGCTACGCAGTTCGAGCGCTTCGAGTGAACGGCTGTTTGGATCAATCAGCCAAAAATGGCAGACTTTTTCGCGTTCGTAGATGCCGCGCTTGCCGCCAAGGTCGAGGCTTCGCGTCGACGGAGAAAGCACCTCGCAAACCCAATCCGGTGCAAGGGTGAAATACGCCACATCGGGAACCTGAGGCATTCTTGACCGTCGCCACCCCGCCATGTCGGGCACCACAATGTCTTCGCTAAAATGGAGTTCAGGCTCGAAGAGCACCCACCATCCGCCGGGGCCTCCACGACCAAAGTCAAAAGGCGGTTGGACAATGCCGCATAATCTTGATCCGGCCAAGGCATGAGCGGCGGAAGGCCTAGGAAACGTGTAGAGCACCCCGTCGACGACTTGCGCCACCATGTTGGGTGGCGCGCCCAGCACATCCTGATAAGTCGCTGGCGACGATGCGGGGTTGGTTGCTGGTGAAGGTCTGGTCATGACGACGATTGCGCTTCATGAAGACGATAACATCCGACTACGGTGTCGTTGTGCAACGGCTCGTTTGGCGCGGGCTACGGGTGGCGCTGATCATTAACTTGGGGTTGGGGTTCAACACATAAATCTTGACTCCGACTCCGTAAGTGCCGGGATTAATCCCGGGTCCGATAATTTTCGAGCCGACAATGGAAAAGTCTTTTCGGTGCGTGCCGCCCGACACCTTTTCGACTTGCATTATAAACCTCTCAATTCCTTGGTATCGCATCCGCTCCTCCTCCGGGCCCCAAGTTAATGTGCGTTGAAACGCAGCTTCTTCTCTTGCATGAACTCGTCCCAGGTCGATCGCCGCGCCGTCCTTCGCCCGGACCGGGATAATTGCCCCTGCTCCGCCGATATCGATAGCAACGCCTCCTGCAAGACTTGTCCAACTGCCGTTCACCAGGACTTCCAGGTCACCCGCGTCCCCACCGGACACCACAAGCCGGACTTTGGTCTTGTCGCAGGCAAAAACCGAACTGCCCGGAACGCCGCAGTAGAAGAAACCGCCGCTTGCGCGAATTTTGAGCGTTCCTTGGTCATCGTCGCCGCAACCAAACAAAGCTATAAACGACTGCTCCAGCCACACGCTGGCATTGACTGATGCCGCATGCGCGCCGTTGAATGGAAGCGTAACTGCCGCCGGCAGGGCCAGCATCATCGCCGCCAGCGCGGGGGCGAGTGCCGTCAGCCGCTTAATGCGGGGGGGGGGGGGATTTAATTGAATGTTTCATTTTGGCTAAACCTCAAGACAATTGATGCTTAAGACGGCATTATATTGTACGAGCTCAATCCATATGAGCCTTCGAACCCCGCGCCGCGGGGCCGCCAGCCTCGTAGAAATGGAGATTTTGCGAGTCTTATAAATTCAATTGCTTATGAATTTAGTTTCTGCAAAGACTTCTCAGGCGACAAGCGCGCTTCGGCCGAAGTTCCGGCTATGCGCCTGCATGGGTGCCGCTTGCCCAGGCTCCTGATGCAGTCGGAAGGTGCCGTGGAGGTGCTCGAGCCGGGCCGGCTCGCAGGATCAGGACTGGCGAAGCTTGTAGTGGCCGGCGGCGAAAGCTCATCGCGGACCGAGTCGAGGCGAAAGAATTTCCGGTGCGGATGTTCGGCTTGCATAGCGCTTTCGGCTACCGGATTGCTGTCAAGCGCCATGCCGCCTGAAATTTTTTTCGGGCGCCCGCCCCTTCCTGAAGGACGCAGTCCGAAGGGAAGGGGCGGGCAGTCGAACCCGGACTCCATGCATCCTGCAAATTGAGTCTGCAATCGTCTAATTTTTCTTCACCCTGATTTAATCTCTTCCAGCATCGGCAGTCTATAACTTGTACTCCTTCCGCCAGAGGGGTTCTGAATAAAGATGCCGTGCTGTTTCAAACTCTGGATATCTCTGAGCGCAGTGTCGTTAGAGCATTTTGCGAGCTTGGCGTACTTTGAAGTGTTCATATGGCCTATGAAATCATCGTCCAACATCCGATTGACAACTAAGCGCTGACGCTCGCCAGCAGATATGCGGTTGACTCTATCCCAAAGCATCGATTTGAATAGAACATGATCAAGAACAGCGTCCGCGCTTGAAATAGCTCGCCCCAAGCAGTCCAGAAACCATTCCAGCCAGCCAGTTATCTCGGTTGTTCCGCGTTGCTGTCTTTCCAGCTGTTCGTAATACTCCGCTTGTTCAGCTGCGATCTGGGAAGAAAGGCTATAGAAGCGGTCGCTTATGCGTTCGGCACGCGCTAGTGCCAGGTCGCCAACAGCCCTTGCAATGCGGCCATTGCCATCCTCAAACGGGTGGATGGTCACAAGCCAAAAATGTGCGACTCCTGCTTTAACCAGCGGGTCGACACTTATTGACTGATCGTCAAACCAATCCAGAAACACCCGCATTTCACTTTCAAGCCGATCTGCATCCGGCGCTTCAAAGTGGATTTTTTCTCGACCTATAGGGCCAGAAACAACCTGCATCGGCCCCGCATCCTTCGTGCGCCAGGCACCAACCGTAATTCGATGCATCCCGCTACGTCCAGCGGGAAATAGAGCCGCGTGCCAATCACATAGCCTCTCTTTGGTGAGCATTTTTGAAAAATGCCGCGTGGCATCGAGCATCATGTCAACCATTCCTTCCACCTCGCGGCTAGATGGCGCAAGCCCGGCAACATCAATTCCCAATCTTCGGGCAATGGATGAACGGACATGTTGCGGGTCGAGTCGCTCGCCCTCTATAGCCGAAGACTTGACCGCATCATGGGTAAGGATGCTCAGGTTGGCCTCGGTTCTAAACTCAAAGCCAAGACTTTCCATTCGTCCAAGCAAATATCCCTGGCGATACCGCAAATCCGCCAGCTTCAGGGAGAGAGCCTCAGCATCCCAGGTCAAGTTTGGCCAGTCTTGATGTTCGTGTATCCACATATTAAGCACCGCACGGCATGCAGTGAATGTATATGCCATTCACCGCAAAGTCAATAGTAATCACTGCATATTGCGCGGCGATTGGTGGATGAGCACTTTTGGCATGGAGCGTCAGGAGTCGAGATCAACCGCCATCCATCTGGCACCTATTTGGGCGGATATCAACCAGGTTTGCCGATTGCGGTCATTAAGTATTTCGGAAAACCACTTTGCATTTTTTACAAGAGGCTTGGATCCGTAAAATGATTGGAGGTCGCCGTTTTACGCTCCGCTGTCACTGCCTTGCTGGTCCGGCAACAAAACGATTTCTTTGTTTTTCGAGTCGACCGGGGCAACCTGGACACTTCGTCTAAACGATATCGCGAGTATTGCTACTACAAGAATTTCATGGTCCATCGAAGAATTGCTTTCGGCACCACTCAATGAACTGATCTGCGGGCCTGTTTGCGCTCCTCGCAAGCAAGCAAATTTCTTTGCGATCGAATAGCTTAAGCTATTCTTGCCTGCCTTCGCCATTGGCGCGCTCGCTCTCCTACACCTCAAGTGCGTCGGATAGGTGAAACGTACCTCTATCGAACAACAGGTGATGCAAGCTGCATAAGGCGGTCCTGTTTGAGATCCGGTCTGTGCCGTTATGCGAATGCCGCTGAACATGCGCCGCTTCCAGCACGATAGACCCGTCGCTCAAAGCGACAGCGAATTTGCGTTCCCATATGCCTCTCGAACCTTGTTGAAAATGCTGAATTTCGACGAAACGCCGAAACATTTCTCAATCGAGCTCACTTTCTTGCGCTTGAACCGCATCGCTTCATCAATCTCGATTGATGCCAAAATGTCATCGTGAAAACTGTCGGTAAAGTAGCTCTAAAGCATCTCGCATGCGACTAGAGCGACGAGTTTCTTATCTTCGGCGGTATTCAACTCGCTCCCAAACTTTACTCGTCTTCGCAGGAGGCTGTTTCAACAATTTTGTCAGCCTCGCAAGCGTTGCCGGCTGTTTTCGATCCATGTCGCAAAAATAGCGAACCGGCAGCAGGCGTTCATGGCTGCATGCCTGATTGATTTGCTTCGCAGAAACTGGATGTCGATTGCGCGCTGTATAATCTCCGGTCATGCGATTTTTCAATACCGCCGGTCCGGTGATGCCGGAAGACCACTACCACATTGCGCCACTCGAGCGCATGGACCGGGACGAGATCTTCGGCCTGATCGAGCGCAAGCGCTATTTCATCCTGCATGCGCCGCGGCAGACCGGCAAGACCTCGGCGCTGCTGGCCCTGATGGAGGAGCTGAACCGGGCGGGCCGCCATCGGGCCGTCTACGTCAATGTCGAGGGGGCGCAGACGGCGCGCGAGGACGTGCCGGCGGCGATGCGGGCGATCCTCAGCGCGCTTTCCAGATCGGCGGCGATCCACCTGCATGACAGGTTTGTGGAGGACAGCTGGCAGCGCATTCTTGAAGCGTCCGGCGCTCACGATGCGCTTGGCGATGTCTTGTCCCGCTGGTCGCAGGATGATGTTTCGCGTCCGCTGGTGTTGATGATCGACGAGATCGACGCGCTGGTGGGCGACACGCTGATCTCGGTCTTGCGCCAGCTGCGGGCCGGCTACACGCAGCGTCCGAAGCATTTTCCGCAGAGCGTCATCCTGTGCGGCATCCGCGACGTGCGCGACTACCGGATCCATTCGGGCTCCGAGAAGGCGGTGATCACCGGCGGCAGCGCGTTCAACGTCAAGGCCGAATCGATCCGGCTGGGGGATTTCGGCGAGGCCGAGGTCCGATCGCTTCTGCTGCAGCATACCGAAGAGACCGGCCAGGGCTGGAGCGGGGAGGCGCTGGCGGAGGTGTGGGAGTCGACCTCGGGGCAGCCGTGGCTGGTCAACGCGCTGGCGGCCGAGGCTTTGAAGAAGGTCAAGGATCTGAATGCGGCGATCCGGCATGAGGACGTGATCGACGCCCGGGAGGAATTGATCCTTCGGCGCGACACGCATCTGGACCAATTGGCGGACAAGCTTCGCGAGCCGCGGGTCAAGCGGGTGATCGCGCCGCTGGTGAGCGAAGGCGCGGCCGAGTCGTTCACCGCCGACGATCTGCAGTACGCGGCCGATCTGGGGCTGATCGCGCAGGACAAGCCTGTTCGGGTGGCCAACGCGATCTACCGGGAAGTGATACCGCGCGAGCTGATCACCGGCGCGGACTGGTTCATCGCGCACGAGACCGCGTGGTACGTGGAGGACGGGCAGCTGATGATGGGGCGTCTGATGGAGGCGTTCCAGGGGTTCTTCCGGGAGCATTCGGAGCACTGGGTGGGGCGGTTCGACTACCGGGAGGCGGGGCCGCAATTGCTCTTGCAGGCGTTCTTGCAGCGGGTGGTGAACGCGGGCGGGCGGATCGAGCGCGAGTACGGGCTGGGGCGGGGACGCCTGGACCTGCTGGTCGAGTGGGGCGAGCAAAGGCAGCGGGAAGTAATCGAGTGCAAGCTGAGAAGGAACGGGCTTGAGCGCACGATCGCCAAAGGCCTGGAGCAACTTGGCGAGTACATGCAGCGGTGCGGCACCGCCGAGGGCCATCTGGTGGTCTTCGACCGCTTGGAGGATAGGTCGTGGGACGAGAAGGTGTTCCGCCGCGAGGAGTCCGTCGACGGGCGCAAGGCGACGGTCTGGGGCATGTGAGCGGGAGCATGGCATCAGGCAGCGGGATGCGTTGTCCAATTCTTTTCTTGCCGCATTCGAAATGCCGCGTTTTTGAGATCCGCCTTTGTCACGCTTTACGGCGGTGGCTTGCAATCCAGCCGCAAAATGTGTCCAACGAATAATTGTTTATGCCACGCTCATTGATCGCCACGTCTGTGAGTTCGAATTTTGCCAAAGAGTTCCAGTATCTCCTGATTCGCATACCCTCCGGTTGATGGTGTGTCACGCTTAGGCATACTGCCTATCCATGCAGCTCAATCATCGGTGGCAAAAAAGACGGTTGAATCCCTCTTCGGCCAGAAGAACCGACTTTGACTTGGTAGCGGAATTGTCAATCCTCCCTCGCTTATGCAATCGCCCCACCGCCTCCCAATCGAATGCTTTTCAAGCACGACCGCCACCGAAAAGAAATCCATCGAAAATGCCAAGGTGGAGCGGCACCAATACGGCTTCGTCGATTCTGCCGTGATTCATCTTTGCCCTCGGCAGTTATCTTGTTCGGATAAAGTTTGGTCATTCATGCCGCTGCACACGCAAGCATCCGCGCTCGCATGCACTATAGGAAGCAATATTGGCAGTGTCATCGCATTCAATTCGGTGAGAAGCTTTTTGATCTTCTCTTGCAGCCCCCCAACTGGATAAAGCGAGCATTGCCTTTACTTTCAATGCGCCTTGGTAGAGAAACCCGCAATCAACCAAACCAAGCAAATCCGCAAGCACGGCAGCATATGCGACTGTGTGGCTTCTGCGGCTGGATTCGAAGGTTCGCAAGGGCGCGGAATGCCGGCCATCATGGTTCGGGCGACCGTCCTAGCCGTGCGCGGCCGCGCCGGTCTACCGTTCAGCTTTCAGCAGTTCAACGATCAGCGAGACCGGCTATCGCCAAAATTCTTCGCGAAAAGACCCGCATCGCGAATTGGGCCTCAGAGAGGTGTTGAACAATGTGTTCGGTCGGGGCCGGACATCCGGAAAGACTTGTCCGCTGCGAATTGAATCGCGCTTTGAAACTTAGATGCCGGGCAAGCCGGCCGGCTTTGGCGCGGCCTTCAGCCGCTGACTAGCCGCGCTTGCAGAACGCAACATCGCAGGCTGGCCGGCATCGGACCGGCAATGCCCGCCAAATTGGAAATCATGGCATCGGCAGCCGGGAGAAGAGCATGCCGAATCCGCCGACCATGATGCCGAATCCGCCGATCATGACCGCCATCTGCACCCCGACCACCCACTTGAGCCAGGTCAGGCCGCTCTCTACACCGCTTATCCGGGCCTCGAGCTCGGTGCGCAGCTTCTCGTTGTCGGCGGTCAGCTTGGCCTGCAGACTCTCGTTGTCGGTGGTCAGCTTGGCCTGCAGCTTCTCGTTGTCGGCGGTCAGCTTGGCCTGCAGACTCTCGTTGTCGGCGGTCAGCTTGGCCTGCAGACTCTCGTTGTCGGTGGTCAGCTTGGCCTGCAGACTCTCGATATCGGCACCGAGTTCGGTTCGGACCAGACCGAGTTCAGTTCGGACCAGATCGAGTTCGGCTCGGACCCGATCGACATCGGCTCGGACCAGATCGACATCGGACTTGGTCGCAAGTTCGCCCTGGCTGTCCTTGATCACCAAGGCGATGGCTTCGGCCTGCGCCGTGCCGAAGCCGGCCTTGTGCAAGCTCTTCGATGCGGTTAAAGTGTCAAACGTCATATTCGCCATGCCCACATGATACGAAATTCCTTCCGCAGGCGCTGAACTTTTCGCAAGCCCGCCCGAAGCCGCATCGCGGCAGCTGCCGGAGCGTCGCGCCCGCGCCAAGTGTCTGGCGGCTCGTCTTGCCGGTGCCGGTCGGAAGATGCGCCGGTCTTCAATCGCGTCCGCGCACCGCTGGATTTGCAGAAACTACATTCATAAATGTATTGATACTATATGGCATCTGCCAAAAACCGAAATGCGATATCATCCTTCAATGAAAACAAGCATATGAAGGCGATCGACCGGCGGCGAAGAGTTCACGCATTGCGCAGATTTCCCGCCGGAGCGGAAAGAAACGCCCCGTTTTGGCCGGTTTCGCCGGAATCTTCGAGGAAAAACGGTGCGCTTGGCCCTCTCCGCCCAGCTCGAGATCGGCACCGTGCCGATCGAGAACATCTAAATCAGCACCAAGTCGCACGACGACATTCCGGCCATCCTGATCGGCTTGCAGCACCTCTACGTGCGCAAGGCCTTGCGACGCAAGGTGTTCGACCTGCTCGAGGCCGTGGTGCATCCGGCGGTGCGCAAGAATGCCGGGCGGCCGGGCATGGATCTTTGGCGGACCCTGGTGCTGGCGGTGCCCGAGCAGGGGCTGGGCTGCGACTCGACCAGCTGACCGAGCCGGCCAGCTAGCATTGCACGGTGCGCCGGATGCCAGGCCGCTAACCGGCACTCGGGCATGCCTGCGAACAGCAGACCGTGATCGACAACGTCTCGCTTCTGAGCCCGGAGCTTCTGTCCAAGACCGGCTGGCCGGGGCACGAGGTAGCCAGAAAAAAGCCCGGCGAGCCTTTGCACTGGCGGGTCGACTCGTTCTGCGTGGAGACCGACGTGCACCATCCGGCCAACGTGAATCTGCTGTGGGACGCGATGCGCTGCACGGTCCGCACGGCGGCCAAGTTGGCCGACGGCATCGACTTCGACGGCTGATGCCAGCAGCGCCATCTGTCGCGGCAGGTCAAGAAGCGGTTATATCGTGTACGCACGTCGAGGCAGAGCAAAAAGTCGCCGGAGCGGGTCGAGCAATACTTGTCGCTGAGTGCCCGGCTACCTGAAAATTGTTCGTGCGCTCGCATGTATCCGATCCGAGACACCAGCAAGAAATTCACTTTGCGAGCCGGCTTGGCGGCGGCCGATACGGTAGCGCATATTGAACGTACAGCGTACATACACTTAAGTCTTTCGTTTCGTCATACTAAACCATCCAAGCATTGCCGAATAATTTGGACCAGAAAGCAGCGGGTGGGATATGCCTAAAGAAGCAACATTATTCGAATTACGGGATTTATGCTCCCATTTTTCATATTATTCGCATTATGATCGACAGGACTGAATACTTCAAACGCTTGGGGGTTGCTGTTGCGCGTTCCCCTATCACTGTCTTGCTGGGTGCTCGTCAAGTAGGCAAGACGACCCTCGCTCGACAGTTTGGGACTGAACGCGGCTGTACATTTTTCGATTTGGAGTCCGAACAAGATTTCAGCGCCCTTGCCAATGCAGAGCTTGCGCTCGGGTCGCTGCCAGGAATCGTCGTCATTGACGAAGTGCAGCTGATGCCTGCACTATTCAAGGCGTTGCGAGTGCTTGCGGACAGAACCGATATCGATACGCGTTTCCTGATTTTGGGAAGCGCTTCGCCAGAGCTTGTGAAAGGCGCCTCTGAGACCTTGGCAGGTCGAGTCGAGTTTATCGATATGGCAGGATTTCATCTAGGGGAGATTGGTTGCGAAAACCTTAGACAGCTTTGGCTGCGAGGCGGTTTCCCGCGCTCTTACCTAGCATCTTCCGACGAGGACAGCCTCGTGTGGCGCGAGGGGTTCATTCGCACCTTTCTTGAGCGGGACATGCCGCGACTTGGAATCCGAATACCGTCGCGCGCGATTCGGCGCTTCTGGACCATGCTAGCCCACTGGCACGGACAAACCTGGAATGCTTCGGAGCTCGGCCGCTCGATGGACGCAACCAACAAGACAGTGCGCCATTACCTGGACCTTCTCACCGGCACGTTCATGGTTCGTCAAGTTCAGCCATGGTTTTCGAATCTCGGCAAGCGGCAGGTCAAGGCTCCAAAGGTCTACTTTCAAGATTCGGGGCTGCTGCATTCATTGCTCGGAATCGACAGCGAACGAGACCTGATCAGCCATCCGAAGGTCGGCGCGTCATGGGAGGGGTTTGTCATCGAGCAAATTCTTCGCGCTCTTGGACAGCCTCAAGCCTGGTTCTGGGCGGCGCATGCAGGCGGGGAAATCGACTTGCTGATTCAGCGCGGCGGCCGGCTGTACGGATTCGAGGTCAAATACAGCGAGGCGCCAAAAATAGGCAAATTGCTGCGCAAATCAGCGAAGCTGCTCGAGCTCGGCCACTTGTTCGTTGTTTGTCCGACGCGCCGCACCTATCAGGCCGACGAAGACATCACCGTGCTTGCAGCGGCGGACATTCCGAATTTGGGCGAAAGGTTCAGAGCCGCAGGCTAAGCGACATTCGATGCTTCATCGCCCGCGTCGCAAGTGGTAAGCGAGGCCGTGCGCCTCGCGACCCTCCCCTTTCCAGCCTATCAACAATCCACACTTAACCTGCTATCTGATTCATGCCAGACTATACGGCGTGTAGATTGGCATCAGGCATTTTTCACCGAACACGGTCGAGTGGTTTCAGGGGGGTGCCATTGCGCCCAGCCCAGATCATGGCATTGCAACTCGAAGCCGGCCTTCTCCGACAGCTTCACAAGCACCACACCAGCTTGTCCCGCGTAGCAACCGACTGGGCCGCCTGCTCGATGATCTCCTCGACCATGCCGGCGCTCAAAATGTCACATTCCAATCTGTATATGCCGACAATGATGGCATAATTCTACTACCGGACCGGCTGTGGAACAATGAGAGGGTGCTTAACCAATATTGACAGTCACATAGTGAAGATCTGTTGCTTTGGATTAAGGCATTTTGTGGAGACCTACGCTTCACATGCATAAATTGCAACGATTTGGCTATTGACAATCTAGAGCGGTCTCTCATTCGCCACCTACAGCCAATAGCAAACAAATTGAAGTGCCCAAAGTATCAACCACACCCAACCTATGGACTTGAGCATATGGCTAGCGTACATCCTGCAATGAGAGGCAAATTTGGCTCTACAGAATTCTTCATTTTGACGATGAAAGCGAGTGATGTCGCTAGGAGATTGACCATTCCGAAGGAAATGCCGGATTGGGGGCAGCTGGGGTTAGAGGACATCTACCAACGGCAAATCAATTACACTGGGGTAAAAAAATTCATTGCGCCCTACCTCGCGCACGACCCAGACAGATTCTTTGGCGCACTGATCGTCACTGCGATCAATTCAGAAGATATGGAGTTCGAAAATCTAGACAACGTTCCTGGCAAGACCCCTAAACTTTATCAATCAGCTACTAAATCCTTCGGATTTCTGACGTTCAACGGGGGTGAAATGTTAGTCCCATTGGACGGCCAACACAGACTTGCAGCCATTCAATTCGCGTTATCTGGAAAAGATGAAAAACAAAAACCAATTCCTGAAATAGTGGTTGATCCAAGTCTGGCAACCGACGACATATTGTTGATTCTAGTAAGGAATCACCCAATAAAAGGGCGAAAAATATTTAACAAAGTCAACCGATATGCAAAAGCAACTTCAAAAGCAGAGAATCTGATCACTGCTGATGATGATGTAATCGCGATTATCTCCAGAGAGATTGTGGCTAACGAATTGATCGGTGGGAGATTGGTTAACTACCAAAGTAATACACTATCAAACTCGATGCCGTACTTCACCACGCTTTCAACCATCTACGAGGCGACAAAGCATTTGCTTGAAAAAGAGTTCGGAAAGATCAGTACTACTGAACTTCCCGATACCGCAGTAAGGCGCGTGTACGAAAACATCGTCAGAACATATTGGGAACATTTGATTCAAGGTGTGGATTTATATAATTCAGCACTCTTGGATTCAGCTGAGACGGGTGATGCCAGGCGAAAAGAAATCAGAAAAGAATTCCTCTTGGGGAAACCGGTTGCCCAATTGGCGTTAATGATCGCTGTAGTAAGACTCAAACATATCAAAAAAACGATGGTTCAAAATTCTCTTGGGACGAGATCGTCCACCGGATCAACGGTGTAAAGTGGAATAATGGCGAGCCAATATGGCAAAACATTTTGATGAACGGTTCTAGAGTGGTCACTGGGAAACAAGCAACAATCTTTGCTGGTCGATTTATCGCCTATTATCTCGGCGAGAATTTGAATGAGCTGGAACTCAAAAGTCTGAAACGGTCCTACATTAATCGTTTCCCTGATGATGAGCGTCGTCCTAATACACTTCCTCCGAGTTTGTTTTCCTTATAGAGTTATAAGCAAGGAGTTCGCGTGTGGCATGCTAAACTGGCCTTTGCTTGACCGCATAAATCGTCAATATCTAATCCCAAAATCTGCGTTAGAAACTTTTACTGGCGGATTTTCGCTAAAATTCGTTGCCTGGAAAAATTCCAGAACTCCCCGCGGCGAGGCCGAGCGACAATTAACCAACTTCAGTCGCATGGAACGTACGGCGGACTTGCTCGAATACCGAAACCGGCGGCCCGAGACATCGTCGCACAGTAGCCTCGCGAAGCCAGTTTATCCTTGGCGGCGGAAATTCCGTACGATTACAAATCCATAAAGCCTGGCCACGACCGGGTTCACCCAACGGGTGAAAAGCTGTTTTGATCAGAACCCCGGTTTGCACAAGGCTTGATTCCTTCCTACAATGTCTCTATCGTGGTTTTAAGGTTAATGGACCGCTACTTGACCTAACTGAATTCTGCTAGAATTTCGCACAAGACCTTTGAAGTCTTCTTCCGTACTCAACTTGAATTTTGCGCTGTAGTTCCTTCCGTGTCAGCGTGGCCGCCAGGCGGGCTTGTCCACGTCTGTCCTGACGGCATATTGGCGTGGGCGACGCGGCGCGACGACTTCAATTGTCGCGGTACAGCCTTGCAGGCGGACAATCTGCCACCCCATTGCGTTGCTGCCTGAAAAGATTTAGCCCATAACAAATATCAGAAAGTTATTTGGCAAGTGACTTTGTTCTCAAGGTTTGCCGGCGAAAGGGGCGCGGTCGCATCCGGTTAGGCGAAACCTGAGCTATTCGAGCCCAACGAAGCCGGAAATTTTTCGATATTCGATGTCTCCGGCCGTTCTGAACGCAAGTCGTATGAACTGGGGAGTGGAGCATGTCTCGACTCCAAAGAACAGACGGCTGCATGGATGGGGGAAGTTGGATAGCAGGCAACTTTCGAGGACTAGTCTTCCAATTCACAAGGACGATAATCCGTCAAGTCATGCAAGTGCTTTTGGTCGGCCAGAGGCCGCCGTTGAAGACTGAAAGGACAAGATGCAAGAGTTGGCTGGCATCGCTGAAGCGAGTGTCGGAATCTCCTCAGGCAACGAATTTTGGCAAAAATCTCTAACGCGATTTTTGATTCTCATCACTTGTCGTAGACCTGCTCCCGGTGCCACTCAATAAACCGGTCTGCGGGCCTGTTTGCGCTTCTCGCGGGCAAGCAAATTTCTTTTCTATCGAATTTCTCAAGCCATTCTTGCCTGCCTTCGCCGTTAGCGTGCTCGCTCACCTCCACTTTGAGTGCGTCGGATAGCGTGAACGCGCCTCTGTCGAACAACAAGTGATGCAAGCTGCATAAAGCAATCCCGTTGCAGATCAAGTCCGGGCCGTTATGCGAATGCCACTTGATGTGCGCCGCTTCAAGCGCGATAGGCTTGGAACGTATTGCGATGGCGAATTTGCAAACGGAACACTTGTTCCCATACGCCTCTCGAACTTTCTTCGAAAATGCTGGATTTCTAGTAAGTCGTCGATATATCTCGTAATCGAGCTCATTCTGTTGATCTCGAACCAAATCGAGTTGGTCATCAAAAACCGATTCGTCAATCTCAAATGATGCCAAAATCTGATTATGGAGACTGGGAGGGAAGTGGTCATCAAGAATCCTATATGCAACTTGAAGGGAGAGTTCTTTATTTTTGGCAAAAGCCTCTCTTAGCTCAGGCGTAAACTGCCCCTGAGCATTGGCCTCATTTAAGTCATTAACCAGCGGGTCTCCTTTTGACGTTTCTCTAATTCGCTCCCGATTCAGAACTTCCCATATTCCATCTGCCTGCAAGCGCCAAAAAGGATAATGCGGCCTGACGCTCTTGTGCGGACCGCCAAATATTTTCAGAAGTTCGGGCAATTGTTTCGCTACATCACTGTATGCGATAGGCCCGTTTTCCCCGCGCAAAATGCGTTGCAACGCCAATAGAACCAGCAAAGGCTTGTGTGGCGCTCGTTGGTCACCTCTTCTGTGTGTTCGAATTTTGCCAAAGAGTTCCAGTATCTCCCGATGCGCATACGCTCCGATCGATGGTGTATCGCGCTTAGGCATACGGTCTATTCTTGCAGAGCAATCATCGTTGGCGAAAAGACGGTTGAATGCCTATTCAACCAGTTCTTCTCCCGATTCGATCAAAATAACCATCCTTGACTTGATAATGCCAAAGTAGAGCAATGCCGATACGGCTTCGTCGATTCATCTTTGCGCTTGCGGTTATCTTGTTTGGGCACATGCTGGCCATTTTTGATTTTTTTCGTGCAAGCATCCATTCTTGCACACATTATAGAAAACGATGATGACCGCGTTATCGGGTTGAATGCGGAGAGAAGTATTTGATCTTTTCTTGCAACTCTTCTACTGGATAGAACCATGTTGCCTTCGCTTTCACTGCGCCTTGATAGAGGAATCCGCAATCCACCAAATCAAGTAAATCCGCACGCGCAGTCGCGCACGCGACTGCGTGGTTTCTGCGGTGGGATTCAATCGTGTATCCATCGCCGCTCCCTCGAATGGCATCACTGAGCAAAGCCAGCTGCCTTTCATTGAACTTGCCGAATTGAACAACTCTGGGCCTTATCGCTTCAGCAGTCACGAGCGAATCGCATATGGAATTCGCGGCATCAAAAATGTCGAAAGCATGATTTTCGCTTCTGGTTTCAATTCGTGCCAGCACCACGCAATTCATAAGATAGGCGGCGAATAAAACGAGCCGGACAAGTGCGTCTGCGTCAGTTCCCTTGGCAAGCAGCGAAAGCCAGTTTTGCTGTCTTTCCGCATTTTCTCCAAGCCGGTCCAGCTTCTTGAACAACTGCTTTATCCCTGAGCGTTCAAAATCAGCAGGCTGAATCACTTTGGCTGGCGACCCGTTCTCGAACTTGCCAGATGTCGCGATAGAACTAACTTCCTCTCTGACAACTTCAAATCTCTCTTCAAACTGTTCCGCTTCAAATTTCTGATCATTCGGGAATTCTGGGAATTCAAAGATATCGCACTGCTGTTGGCCATAGTGTTCAGCAAACCTTTCGAGCACTTTGGCAACAACTGACCGATACTGAGCATCCGCATTTTTGCGGGCGCGATCATCTTCCGCTCGCACAAGACGAGGGTATGGATATGATCTGGTCGCACACGAAAATGTCCCGACCGCACAACCGAAAAGGCCATTAATCTGGTACTCAACTTCCGATTCTATCCACTGTTTTAGCGGTTGCGGCAACAAATTGCTCAAATGCATATTCTGATCCAGCAACTCGACAATCGCGCAACTAGTGAGAGTCAAAGTCGTTAGACGCTGTTGACCGTCAACTATGTCAAAAGCGTTGCCGTCGAAAATCGACTCCTTCCGCGCTTCCGAAACCAGTATGATTGTTCCAATGAACGTGAACGACTCGTCTTGTGCCGTCAGACCATGAAGACCGTTGGCAGCATTCCGGATAAGCGATCGGATCTTGTCCGCTCCCCAGGAGTAGGCGCGCTGATATTCAGGTATCCGATAGCCGGTGGTCCCTGAAGGGCCATTCATTGCACTCCAAAAGTTTTCTGATTGCGTCCTGTAAAGCTCTCTTATATCTCGCATAACTTGTTCCTCATGATTGAATGTCCGTGAGACCGGCTTTCCGTCTTGACTCAATCGGAATGCTCGGCAATCACTGCGCGGTCGAGTCATTGAGGCGCGGCATTCTCCAACAAAGCTCACTTTCGATTTAATGCCATCGCACACGTATTGTCAAGCATACAAATTTAGTCCATGTAACCATGGTTCCGCGGACTAATCACCGGAGCTTGAGCTAGTCCTTCCCTCACGAACCAGCATCCGTCCAGTCATCCGAATAGCTGTAGAACCTGAACGGCGCCCGGTGCGCCTCGCCGATGGCAACGTCCTCGCCCCGAAACGTCGCAACGGCAACCTCCGAAAATATCCTCTTGAGCCGGTCCACCTCCCGCTCGCTTGGACACAAATAGTAGATCTCGTCCCAAAGCCCCTTGCGCCTCCCATCCAAATGCGCAATCAGCGCGGGCGGATACCGGTCCAGGTTCTTGATGGTCCGCTCAAGCTCGATTGCCACAACAACGCCGTCAGGCCGGGTCGCAATCGCATCCGGATACTTGACTCCCTTGCCAAAGACTTGGCCCCGGTCCCCGATCATCCAATTGCGCCAGCCGGATTCCCGCGCCCGCAGCCGCAGACGCTGCAAGTCCAAATGATGATTCAGCGTCATCGCGTTCACCATGGTCTTGCGAAATGAAGGCCGCTCCAACTCAGTGCCGGCAAATTGCTTCGCCGCCTTGCATCCTGAAGCGGTTATTCCCCAAATCGACGTCGATGGCAAATAGCTCGCCTCGACCGGAGCTTGACGAATCAGCTTCTCCGACTCCATGCCTGCCAGCAGCCGGTCAACCTCCTCCGAGGATGTGTCGCTCAGCAAATCGCGGACTATATCCCGATGCGTCCAGGTCTCGTCGTAGATGAATCGCAGCAAGCGAATGCTGGCCTCTTCGTCAGATGCCCCGGCATCGCCGCTCTCATCAAGAATGCCTCGTCGCGGCCACTCCGATTCCGGCACACGCGTCAATAGATCGATTCTGGACTGCTCGGCCCTTTGCGCCGCCTCAGCAAACATTTCGACCTTGGCGACTTGAACCGGCGCTGAATTGGCGAGCACCGGCGTGCCGGCGCCGATGCAGACCGCGCACCGGTCCGGCAAGCTCAGCACCATGTTGACATCGATCAGGTTGCGCACCCCTTCAGATGCCGAACGTTCGGTCGATTTCAATTCGGCAAGCTCCGGATTTGCCGACATCCTATGCCGCTCGACATCAATGCGTATCTGGCCAGTCTGATCCGAAATCCACTGCGCAGTCTCTTGATTGGTCGGACGGTACAGCCACTTGAGCGGCGTGGTGTCGAGTACAGTCGTTCTAACCGAAGACTCGGAAAGGTCCGACCCGCAATCCGCAAAATCGCCGAGCGACTGATGCGCCAGCAAAATATTGCAGCCCTTGTCCCTGATTGTGCCAAGCGCATTGACAGTCTGCTGGCTCAGCAAATACTTGAACTCGTCGAGAAAAATGGAGCAATGCCGGGCGCCGCCTTTGCGCTCGATCAGCTGAATCAGTCGGACGAAGAGCATCTTTTGCAAGATGACGATCGGCTCGTCCCGCAAAGAGCCGACAAAGTAGATGCAGCCGCCATCAGTCAGCGGCCGCTTCAGATCAACTCCTTGCCGAGTCTGGATGCAGGCCAGCTCTGCCACTTCTCGAAATGCCGAAAAGAAGCCCTTGGCCGACCCGATCAGATCCGGCGCGATGCTGGCAAGCGCCCGGGTCCGAAGCTCCTCCAAGCTTTGCATTCCGTCTGATGCCAGCTTGGCGACTTGCCTTGCCGCCTCGCGATCATCAAGCCTGTAGAAATCCGACGGGTCGCCACGCTGCCCAAGCCGAAGACCGGCGTAGAACATCTCGGCAACCTCGCTGGCGGAGGCATCCTGGACCGGATTGACTTGCGGCGCACCATCGCGAAGGTCGACATAGCGAAACGGTACGCCCGCCTTGCGGCATGCATCGCTGTAGACGGACGGGGCCCACTCGTCCGACTTGGGGTCGAATACATAGACCGCATCGCCATAGCCAAGCGCCTGAGTCAGCGTAACGCCTGCCTGCACTCCCTTGCCGGTGCCAGGAGGCCCCATGACTTGAACATGGCTTTTTTTCCAAATGGAACGCGCTACATGAACCGGCTCCCGACTCGAGTCTTCCCCCAAGTAGATCGAATCTGCCGCTTTGGCCGCTGAAAATCGCCGCTCATGATCGATGCGCCCGAACGATGGCAGTTGCGCGCCGACCTCCCGTATGTCGGTATGGGCATCGGAACGTCCGGAACGGATCATCTTGCGGTGCAAGTAGTTTGAGACCAGCGGCTCAATCCGTCTGCCGATGATTGCGGCGGCAATCGCTCCCGAAGCGAATCCTGCAATAGCCAGCACGGTGGTAGAGATGGCGAAGACTTGCAAATGCTGCTGCCGCACCGAATCCAGGATGACCAATGCCAGAACGATACTGCCGAGAACAGGAACAGCCCCGAAGCATAGACGCCATAGCAGCACGACCCATGAACGATCTCGTCGAAGAAAAAAGCAGTTTCTAAAGCCGATGATCAGCAAGAAGGGAGCCAATGCAATCAGCAAGGCTCCCAGCGGGCCAGACCCTATCATTGCGGCTTCAATGTGACTGCTGATTACTTCAAGGATGCTCACGAACGTTGACCGGCGTGCAATTGCGCCTCTTCATTTTACCTGCAGGAAGGACGCGCCCGCCTGGGCCGCGGTCATTTGCAAATAGGCCCGCATGTGACAGCGATAAGTCGCAACGGGTCAAGCGCCTGACGGAAAAGTCGCAATTCCGCACTCGGCCTTTGCCAGCATTCAGACGCTGCACCGGACCGCCGGATCAACCGTCGCCATTTCGGCGCAGCATTATCAGTTGCGAAAAATTTCCAAATACGGATCAAACCGAAATAGTCGGTTGCGCCTCTGTCCGGTGACTTCGAAAAGCATTCCGTGTTCGCGCATCGACTCGATCAAGCTGCTGGCTGTTCGAAAAGTCACCTCGCACACCGATGCGGCCTCAGTCATGCTGATGATCGGACGTGCAAAAAAATGCCGCAACAGTCTAGTCGCCTTGCAGCTGCGACTTGCAAAGGAGCGATTAATTCGCCGTTCCAGCTCTTCCTTGAGTTGAACGCTGAGATAAAGTCGTTCTAATGCATCCTCCGCAGACCGTTCCACTCCGCGCACAAAGTACTTCAGCCACTTCAGCATCCCGCGATGCTCGCGGACACCGCCGAGAAAGTCGCAGTACTGCTGGCAGTCTCTCGCAAAATGAGCTGAAACGCCAATAAACGGTTGACCGGCTACTCCGTCGCTCAGCAACAGGCAAGGAATCATCAGCCGCCCAATCCTCCCGTTGCCATCTTGGAACGGATGAATGGTTTCAAATTGGTAGTGCGCAATCGCAATGCGGATAAGTGCCGGCAGTTCAATATCAGGATTGAGCAGGAACCGGCCCAGATCGTCCATCAATTCAGCCACATGCTCGCCGGCTGGCGGAACAAAGGACGCATCAGCCATGCTATCGCCCCCAATCCAGCCCTGGCTGCTTCGAAACTCGCCTCGCGACACATCATTTCCGGCGACTCCGCGTAGCAAGCGTCTATGCGATCCCCTAAGCCATTCGGATGCCAGCGGCAACGGCACCTGCTTCATATCCTTCATTGCGCCATCAATGGCATCGATGCAGTTTCGATTCGCCTGCCAATTGTCGGCTTGGTCAGGATCAACGCTTTCTTTCGGCATCAAGGCATCATCGATTGCAATGCCGCAACCCGCCATCTTGCAGGACTGTATCGCTTCACAGGCAACGTGCAATCGGAACAGATGTTCAGCATCCGGGAGCATCCTCGCCATCGCATTCAGCTCGCCCAGCCGAATTGCCGCCTTTTCTACCAATCGGTTGAGCTGGGGATCTTCCCAACTCCAACTCTGATTGACCAATGCGGGCAGAAAATAGCGATACTCGCGCACATACCGGTGAACGCCCGATTGATATTGGAATCGCTCCACTTTGATCACCATCGCTTCACCATCGACAAATGATTGCAATGATCTTTATTTTACATTTATTCTAATTTATAAAATAAATGTAAACAATCATAAGCTGGAATCACCATCTTCCGAAAATTTTTATGACAAGACCGAGCACGACACGGCAGATGCAGCTAAAAGTCGTTATATTTTATTATACATATTGATATTTTTCTAAAATAAATCTTGGCGCATGCTCGTGGTTGCCCGCACCGATCAGAAGCGGAACCGCCGAATGGCGGAAACTCGATAAAATGAGCAAGAACGCCGCTGGAAATGCCGACGGAAGTGAAATTCGAGATGATCTTTTCCGCGCCAAAACTGCGAATATCATAGGCCCGGTCAATAAAATCTTCTCTCTGGCCGTATTCTGCTAAACGCGCATCAGTTGTAATGAATGCCGCTTTCTACAGGAAGTCTGCTGACAGCGCCTATCGCGCGTTTTACCGATAGCGCTTCAATTCATCCGTGCGCACGTGTAGCTCGTGCATTTCCAATGCAAAACACAACCGTTCCCGCGGCAACCGACCAAGAAACTTTGCAACACTTTGTTGCTGAACACTTGCCAGAATTTTTTCAGTACGGCGAGCCTGCCCCATCTCTCTCGCCGTTTTGGTCAGGTGTGCATGCAGACATTCAAACGATAGGTAAATTGCTATCGAACAAGACTGTTTGTTGATGGTCGACGCCAGATAGGCTAATGCGCCCGCCAAACTCGTTCGGCATCGGTGCCGGCAATGCCGAAAGGCATGCCGCGGCTGCGCAATCCGGTCTCTCCGCCCGCGCCGCGCTCGATCAGATACTGCCGAAAGCTCGGAATCGGGCAGACCACAAGATCGTCGTCCATGACCTGCAAGGCGCCCCGATGGATCAGATGCGCAAAATACTCCTTCGCGGTCATCTCCTCGGGAAGCCGTTCGGCAAGCCTCTTGCGGCCCTGCTTCGCCGATGCCTCGCATTCGATGATTTCAATGACATCAGATTGGTCCTGCGAGCCGTCGACCCGGGCCATCACCCTCGACAGCAGCGCCTTCGAGCAGCACATCTCGAAGCTCCTCCGGTCATTGTAGTAGCGGGTCCGCCTTTGAAGGCTTCTACGCCCGACCTCGTCAAAGTCGACTTTGCCGATGTCGCAGTCGCGTTCAAGATACACCCTGCCAAAAGAGCGCAACGCATTGGTGATGTGCGACGGCCAGCGATCCGCAATCCTCAGAACCCGGTCCAGCTCCGTCTCGCGGCCCTTAAGGCCGATGCCGAAATGACCGCAAAAGCCATGCTTGAGCTCCTCGACCTCGTCATCGTCGAAGCAGCCGAGCGAGTGGGTGCACTCGTCCGACAGCCTTGACAGGCCAAGCTCGCCGAGCTGGCCGATCGTGTCCGACAGCCCGCCCAGCACCACCGTAAGCGGCAGCCCCGGATCGTTCGCATGCAGATCCTGCAAGAACCGCCCTGCCGGCGAAGCGCGGCCCCCGCACGTGTTCTGCGCCTCGTCGACCCCCAGCACAACCGGCCGACTCCAGCGCTCCGGCGGAAAGGCTTCGGCCAGCCCGCGAAGCCCCTCCGCCACCGCATAGCTTTCCACCCGCTCGCTACCGGCATTCGCCTTGCCGATGCCGATACTCAAGTCCGCCCTCGACCCGCCTGGATTCCTGCCTCGAGACCGCCAGCCTCGCATCGCCGTCAGGCGACAGCGCCTGGACCAGCGAGCGCAGCGCGTTTCGAGGCTCGACAATCTGAGTACTCTGCATGTACAGCATCAGCGGGACCGGCCCGCGCCGCGACCCGCCGTCCGCGCCCGCGCTGAGATAAGACCCTTCGGCCCAGCAGCGCTGCAGATGCTTCAGCATCGAGCTTTTGCCGGCTCCAGGAGCGCCGTAGACCACCCGAACCGCAGAATCATTCTGCACTCGGCCCGACTCGTGCAGGCGCCAGCTCGTCTCGACCGCATCCTCGATGCTCGAAACCAGCTCGCGCCGCCCCGCGAAATAGGGCGGATAGTTCTTGTCGCTCGGACCATCAACAAACCACCTAAGCGCAATGCGCATGTCTTCAGACTGTCTACCTTCCATCTTTGAGCAACCTCTTTTCGACTTTGCGACATCGGAACCAATCAGAGTCAATGCGCGCGCCAAACTCGTTCGGCATCATCGGCAATGCCGAAAGGCATGCCGCGGCTGCGCAATCCGGTCTCTCCGCCCGCGCCGCGCTCGATCAGATACCGCCGAAAGCTCGGAATCGGGCAGACCACAAGGTCGTCGTCCATGACCTGCAAGGCGCCCCGATGAATCAGATGCGCAAAATACTCCTTCGCGGTCATCTCCTCGGGAAGCCGTTCGGCAAGCCTCTTGCGACCCCGCTTCGCCGACGCCTCGCGCTCGATGATTTCGATAACCTCAAATCGCTTATGAGAACCGTCTATCCGTTCCATCACCGCTGAAAGCAGCACCGCCGAGTCATCCATTTGGTCACTGACCCGGTCATTGTAGTGCCACTTGCGCCTTCGCAGGCTCTCCCGCCCGACCTCCGCGAAGTCGACCTTGCCGATATCGCAGCCCTGCTCAAGGTACGCCTCCGCAAACGCGCCCAGCGCATGGGTAATGTGCGAGGGCCAGCGGTCCGCAATCATCAGAACCCGGTCCAGCTCCGCCTCGCGGCCCTTCAGGCCGATGCCGAAATGGCTGCAAAAGCCGTGCTTGAGCTCCTCGACCTCGTCGCCGCCCAAGCAGCCGAGCGAGTGAATGCACGACCTTGACAGCCTCGACAGGCCAAGCTCGCCGAGCTGGCCGACGGTATCAGAAAGCCCGCCCAGCACCACCGTAAGCGGCAGCCCCGGATCGTTCGCATGCAAATCCCGCAAGAACAGCCCTGCCGGCGAATCGCGGCCCCCGCACGTGTTCTGCGCCTCGTCGACCCCCAGCACAACCGGCCGACTCCAGCGCTCCGGCGGAAAGGCTTCGGCCAGCCCGCGAAGCCCTTCCGCCACCGCATAGCCTTCGACACGCTCGCCGCTCGCGCCCGCCTTGCCGAGGCCGATACTCAAGCCGCCCTCGACCCGCCTGGATTCCTGCCTCGAGACCGCCAGCCTCGCCTCGCCGTCAGGCGACAGCGCCTGGACCAGCGAACGCAGCGCGTTTCGAGGCTCGACAATCTGAGTGCTCTGCATGTACAGCATCAGCGGGACCGGCCCGCGCCGCAACCCGCCGTCCGCGCCCGCACTGAGATAAGAACCTTCGGCCCAGCAACTTTCCAGATGCATCAGCATCGAACTTTTACCGGCTCCCGGAGCGCCGTAGATCACCCGAACCGAGGATCTGTTCTGCGCCCGGCCCGACTCGTGCATGGACCAGCTCGTCTCAACCGCATCCTCTATACTCGAAACCAGCTCGCGGCGCCCGGCGAAATAGGGCGGATAGTTCTTGTCGCTCGGCCCCCTGGCAAACTCCCTCAGCGCAACGCGCATGTCTTCAGACTGTTTTTTCTGTCGTTCCTTCATCATCCAGCCAACTCATCACAATTTGCAAACCTGTTCCCTGTGGTTGATTCAAGTATAGTGCCAAGCAACATAAAAATACAAATGCGCGCCAGCCAAAAAATCCTAAGTCGACCGAAGGCCATAAAGCATCTCGCTTTCAAAGCCATAACCGCCGAATGCATTTGGCGAAGCCGCCATGCGATAGAAACCGACCGAACAGCGCAAGGCCTGTCGCAAATGGCTTTCACGGCATTGCGCAACCAAGCTCATTGTGCAAATAGTGAGTTGCCGACTCAAAGATAGGCAAGCACGATCCCGCCGAAAACCGCAGCTCCGAACCAGCTATTGCCCGCAAACGCCCTTAAAAACCGCTCGCAATCATCAATCCGGCAATAGTACTGATGCCAAGCGGCAATCAACGCGGCAGCGCTCAGACCGGCGTAGTAGTAAAAATTCATGAGCTCGATGAAACCGACAAACATCAGCGTGATCAACGTCGCAGCCTGAAACCCGCAAATCACTAGCCTGTCGTTGCGGCCCGCAAGCACGGCAAGCGACTTGATGCCGATTTTGATATCGTCTTCGCGGTCCGCCATCGCATAGAAGGTGTCATAAGCTCCCGCCCAGAAAACATTGGCTGCCAATATCAGCCAGCCGGTAATGGGCACCGTCTCGAGGTGAGCGGTATAGGCCATCGGAATGCCCCAGCCAAACGCAATCCCCAAATAAAGCTGCGGCAAATTGGTAAACCGCTTCAAAAACGGATATGTCGCGGCGAGCGCTGCGCCGATGCAGGCCATCACGACCGTTTCGAAGTTCAGCGTCAGAACCAGCGACAGCGACAGCAGGCAAAGCGCCGCAAACAATGCCAATGCGCCAGCAACCGATACCTCTCCTGAGGCCAACGGCCGATGCTTGGTTCTTTCCACCTCAAGGTCAAACTTGCGGTCGGCAACATCATTGATCACGCAACCGGCCGAACGCATCAAAAACACGCCCATTACAAAAACAAGCGCAATGAACGGATCCGGATAACCTCTGCCTGCAATCCATAATGCCCAAAGCGTAGGCCACAAAAGCAGCAAGCTCCCGGTCGGCTTGTCAAGCCGCATCAGGCGCCCGTAGGCGACAAGCCGATCAGACATCGCCATAGTGACCCTCGTTCGGCATCCAGCGCTGAATCAGCTGGCGCATCATTTTCGGATGGTGAGCTAGAATAACGCTGGCGGTTCGCCCGACTTGCGGAATCAAATCGAGATCGCGCGGCAAATCCGCCACACGAAACATTCTCACGCCAGTCTGACGCGTTCCAAGCAGCTCGCCGACTCCGCGAAGCCTCATATCGGTCTCCGCAATCTTGAACCCGTCGCTGGTCTCAAGCATCACCGAAAGACGCTCTTTGGCCATGCTGGAAAGGCGATTGCTGTGCATCAGCACACATCGACCTTGCGAGGCCCCGCGACCGACGCGACCACGCAGCTGATGCAGCTGCGCCAGTCCCAGCCGCTCAGCATTCTCAATCACCATCAAACCTGCGTTCGGCACATCAACCCCGACTTCAATCACCGTCGTAGCCACCAGAACCTGGACCTCGCCAGCTCGAAACTTGCTCATGACCGCATCGCGCTCAACCCCCTTGAGGCGCCCGTGCACCAGCCCCACATTGAATTCCGGCAACGCCTGGCTGATCATGCCTTCCATGTCGGTCGCCGCCTCGATGCCAGAGTGCTCCGACTTGTCGATAAATGGGCAAACCCAATACGCTTGCCCGCCCGAACTGCAAAACTGCCGCACCTGATCAATAACCCGCTGTCTGAGATCCGATGACATCAATCGCGTAATCGCCGGCTTCCTGCCCGGCGGGAGCTCGGTGATGCTTGAAACATCAAGATCCGCATAGAAAGTCATCGCCAGCGATCTTGGAATTGGCGTTGCCGTCATGATCAGCTGATGCGGCACTTGGCCTTCCACAACGCCCTTTTCCCGCAACGCATAGCGCTGCCCCACACCGAAGCGATGCTGCTCGTCAATGACGGCAAGACCAAGCTTGCAGAACGCTACGTTCTCTTGAAACAGCGCATGGGTGCCAACGACAATGTCCGCGTTGCCAACTTCAATCGCCTGCTGCGTGAGGCGGCGCTGCTTAGCCGACAACCCTCCGCTGAGCAGCAATACCTCGATGCCGAGCGGCGCGAACCATTGCGCAAACGACTTGAAGTGCTGCTCAGCGAGCAGTTCGGTTGGCGCCATGATCGCAAACTGATAGCCGGAGTCGACAGTCCAGGCGGCAGCGGCGGCAGCCACAAGCGTCTTGCCGGAGCCTACATCGCCTTGCACCAGCCGCATCATTGGCACCGCGTTTCTCAAGTCGCTGATGATCTGCCTGATGCACTGCCTCTGAGAATTGGTCGGAGCAAAACTGAGCGAATCGTGCAACCGGCGCGACAAATCGCCCCGGGGGATCATCGCCGGAGCAGAAAGCTTTTCGCGGCGCAGCTTCTGCCAGCGGCGCGCAAGCTGATTTGAAAGCAGCTCCTCGAATGCCAGCCTGCGCATCGCAGGCGCAGTCCATATTTCCTCAACCGCATTGAATTGCTCCGCCGGCGGCGCATGAACCGCCAGCAGCGCCTGCTCAAGCCCCGGATAATCCAGCCGACCCAGTTCCGATGCAGGAATCAGTTCGGGCAAGCGCTCGTGAGCGCGCTCCATTGCCGTTTTGATGATGCTCCTAAGATTTGCCTGCGTGAGCCCCTCGGTCAGCGGATAGATCGGCGTCAGCGCGGCATTTTTGTTCGGACCAGGCTCGTATTGCAAGATCGAGTACTCCGGATGCACCATTTCCAGCGATTTTCCCCGGCGCCGAACCTCCCCATAGCATCGCAGCCACCGGCCGTTTTCAAGCTGCTGGCGCTGCGGTTTCGAAAAGTGGAACAAGCGCATCGACAGTTCGCCGGTGCCGTCGCTGATGCGAACCATCAGGCTTCGGCGGCCGCCGAACTTCAAGTCCACATCCATGATGCGACCGGCCACTAGCGCCGCTTGACCGCTTGCCACCGATTTGAGCGGCAAAAACTTGGTGCGATCCTCGTAGCGATACGGCAGATGCAGCAGCAGATCTTTGATGGAATGGATGCCAAGCCGCTGGAGCTTGGCCGCCAGTGACCCGCCAACCCGATACAGCGAGGTGACCGGCTGATCCTCTATTGCCTCGGCTTGCGGCATGACACGATCAGTCCGCCAAGTGCATCACCGCCTCGACTTCGACCGCCGCATCCTTAGGCAAGCAAGCGACGCCGACTGCGGCGCGTGCCGGAAACGGAGCGCTGAAATACTCATCCATCACCTCGTTGACGGTTGCAAAATTCCCCAGATCGACCAGATACACCGTCAACTTGACAATGTCATCAAGCCCGCCGCCTGCCGACTCAGCGATGGCCCGAATGTTGTCAAACACCTGCCCCACTTGCGCGCGAAACCCTCCTTCTGCTAATTGCTGCGTTTCAGGGCTAAGCGGAATCTGCCCGGAAATATAGACGGCATCGCCCGCTCGGGCGGCCTGGGAATAGGAGCCGATTGCTTGCGGCGCATTATCAGTCGAAATCGTTGCTCGCGGCATGCTGGGTCACCAAAAGCGGGTAGTTGTAAAAAATGTCAGATGGTTCGCGGGCGCGAAACCCGATGCACAGCGGCCTCGCGCTTGAGCTGCTTCATGATCCGCGCCAGATGCGCGCCATGCAGCACCTCGATAGTAAAGTCCATCGTTACGATATCCTTGCCCCGCGGGGTCATCTTGCAGTCGGAAATATTCGCCTCCTGGGTCGCAATGATGGACGATACTTTCGCGAGCATGCCTTTTCGGTCATCCGTGTCTAGCCGCAGCGGAACTGAGAACACGCCTTGTGGCGAATCAGCCCAGTGCACCTTGCTCCAAAGACTCGGAGCATAATTCGATCGCGCAACATTGATGCATTCCTCTGCATGAATCACGATGCCGCGACCTCTAGTGAAAAGGCCTACAATCGCCTCATTCGGAATCGGATTGCAGCATTTCGCATAGGTGATCGCCAAGCCCTCTGTGCCATATACCGCCAACGACGGCACCTCCAGATTCTGCGAATGATGTTCAGCGCTGATGAGCTGGCGCGCAACCATCGATGCATTGCGCCGGCCGGAGCCGATGTCGTCGAGCACGTCTTCCCATGAAACCGAGCCGAACTCGCGCATCAGCTCGTCTTTCATGGTCTGGCTGATATCGCGAAATTTGAACTTCAGCGCTTTGAGCGCTAGCTTCAGCAACTTGTCACCGACTTTTTCGCGCTGCATTCGCGATGTCTTTTTGATACTGTCGCGAATCGATGTGCGGGCCTTGCCGGTGACAGCAAAGTCCAGCCAGGCGGCATCCGGTATCGAGTTCATTTTCTTGCGGCGGATAATTTCGACGCAATCACCATTGCTGAGCAGAGCATGAAGCGGCACAGGCTCGCCGTTGATGAGTGCCGAATTTGCATCATCGCCGACCTTGGAGTGCACCGCATAGGCGAAATCGATGACTGTCGAGCCCTTTGGCAAGCGCTTGATCTCGCTGTCCGGCGTAAAGACATAGACTTCGTCTGGATACAGGCTCAACTTGATCTTGTCGAGCGCTTCGCTTGGACTGTCGTCGGCATCAAGCATCTTGAGCAAGTCGACCAGCCACTCGGAGCCTGGAATCTTGTTGCTTCGCTTAGTCGATATCCGCTCTGCATCCTTATATTGCATGTGCGAAGCAATGCCTGTTTCTGCAGCATCATTCATCTGTTCGGTTCGAATCTGGATTTCCAAGGTTCGGCCGAACTCGCCGTAGACGGTGGTGTGCAAAGACTGATAGCCATTCATCTTGGGAATTGCGATGTAATCGGTAAATTCGCTTGAAATCGGCTTATAGCGGCTGTGTATGGCACCAAGAGCCTTGTAGCAGTCTGCAAGCGATGAGACGATAACGCGAAACCCGAAAACGTCTTGCACTAGCGCCAATCGGTTATTCTTGCGCTTCATCTTCCGGTACAGAGCATACAAGTTCTTCTCGCGCCCGAACACGCTGGCCTCTATGTCCCAGGCTTTGAACAGCTTCCGCATCGACTTGATTTGCCGGGTGATCAAGTCGTTGCTGCTTCCTAATCCCTGCTTGACCGCCCTTCGAATGACGCGGTAGCGATTGGGGTAGAGGTACTTGAAGCAAAGATCTTCAAGCTCGCGGCGCCAGTTGAACATGCCGACCAGATCCGCAATCGGCACGTATATATCCATCGTCTGGCGCGCGATGCGCCTTTGCTTGTCGCTCCGCAGCGCTTCCAGCGTTCGCATGTTGTGCAGCCTGTCGGCCAGCTTGATAAGTATGACCCGCCCATCGCTCGACATCGCCAAAATCATGCGGCGTATGTTTTCCACTTCCGCTTGCTGGCGCGTCATTGTTTCGACATTGTCGACTTTGCTGACGCCCTCGACTAAATTGGCGACCTCGCTGCCGAACTGATCAGCCAAGTCGAGCTTCGACAATTGCGTGTCTTCAAGGGTGTCATGCAGTATGGCGGCGACAATGATGCTGCTCGCCAACTCCAGCTCGGCTAGCAAACGCGCGACGGCAAGGGGGTGGTTGATGTATTTTTCACCAGCGATGCGATGCTGGCCTTCATGCGCTGCAGCGCCGACTTCGTATGCATGGCCGACTTCCGCAATAGCCGCATCGTCCAGATAGCCGCTCAAGGACTCGTAGAGCTCTAGTAGCTGGCGCTTTTCCTCAGGATGCCTTACGAAGCGGTAGAAACGGGTAAATGGCTTGCTATTCGATGTTTTGGGCTTGATCAGCGTCTTCGTTTTTGGCATCTTCGCTCAGCGAATCGGGCTGGCCTTGATCGTCTTGTTGATCAGAATCGTCCTGCGTATCCATGTCATCAGCGTTCACCTGTACCGGTTGGCCGTCTCCGAGCGCCTGGCTAAAATCGAGCTCGGCTGTCCCGACCAAGTCATCGGACTGATCGAGTATCGACTCGTCAATCAAGCCCTCGGCGATTTCGCGCAGAGCGATAACGGTGGACTTGTCGTTATCAGGTTCCACAAGAGGGGCACGGCCGTTGTCGAGCTGGCGCGCGCGTTTCGTTGCGATCAAGACCAATTGAAAACGGTTGCTGACTTTCTCAAGGCAATCTTCAACAGTGATTCGGGCCATGGCTACCTCGGTTGGTTGCGGCGCGCGCATGCCAGGGGGCAAACGGGCTGCAAGGTTCGCTGAAAAGATCAATTATATCGCAGTACATCGTTGCTTATTTGGTGAAAACAAGTCCTTTGGCATAAATACAGGCTCAAGCATTGAGCCCGCGGCAAGCATCCTCGATCTTGATCGCGATGCGATACCGCATACAATTGACAAGTGACAAGGCAACCCGAAACGCAACACAAGCCGCGATGAAACACGAAACCGCCAACCTGAAGCGAGTGCGCGTATGGGACTTGCCGGTACGGCTGTTTCACTGGCTGCTAGCGGCTCTCGTATGCGTCATGTACTTGAGTGCCAACTTCGATCGTTTCGACATTCACATCGTTGCAGGGCAGGCCATCGTCGGGCTCGTTCTTGCGCGGATTGCATGGGGGTTTTTTGGAAGCTCCAACTTGAGATTTTCCGCACTTGCGTTTAGGCCGGGCGCGTATGCAAGCTATCTGACAACGATCGCTCGACGCGAGCCTGGCTACAGTGTCGCGCACAGTCCGATCGGGTCGCTCGCGGTGGCCGCGATGCTTGCCGCGCTGCTGATCCAGGTCGTCACAGGACTGGTGGCTGTAGATATCGATGGTCTGATCGAGGGGCCGTATGCCTTCTATGTAAGCTATGAGCTCAGCCGATTCGCCTCAGAGGTGCACCTTGATAGCGAACGCTGGCTACTAGCCCTGATCATTGCCCATGTCTTGGCCAACGCGTTCTATCTGTTCTACAAAAAGGACAACCTGATCCTGCCCATGATCAAAGGCTTTCGCGAGGTGCCGCAGAGTGTCGCGGTCGATGAACCCTCGCATGCCGCAACCTGGAAAAGTCTCTCAATCCTGTTTGCAGCAATGGCTGCCGCCGCCGCAGGCTATCTTATCTACGGCTAAGTAGCGTCACCGCCTTGACCGCTTCCATGCCGAATCAAGCCGCCGGCATGGGGTCGCATAGGCGCGGGCAAATCGAACGGGCTGGCGGCAACAGAGTCGCCGGCGGCAAGACGAGGCCCAACCGCGCGATGGATGGCGCTAATCGATACCGCCAACGATTTTCAAGCCGGAGCTGGCCGTGCGCTGACGGCCGCGTCAACCTTCTCACCGACGATGCACTCAACACGCTTGACCGTATCAGCTTGGCGGGCGGCCGCGCATGCCCAGAAACTGAGCTATTCTTTCTTTTCGCGAAACTTCTTGTGACAGCCGCCACAGCCTTGTCTGCCCAATGCCTTGACGGCGGCACCGATCTCGCCTTTATCGCCCGCTTCAAATGCCGCCTCCAGTTTCTGCGCCGGCGGAGCAAGCGCGTCGGCAGCGGCGACAAAATCATCCCAGCTTTCCCAGATTGCCGGCTTCGCCTCGCTCTCCTCGTTCTGGGCCATGCCGGTGCCAGGCGGGAACAGCGAAGGGATCATCGCCGCATTTTGCGCAATTTCGCTAGCCATGGCGCCAAGCTCTAGCGGCTCTCCGTCACCGCGCTTGAGGTAGTTGCTGAATGCTCTCATCGATTTGCCCAGTCCTTCCATGAACTCCTTTCGCTCCTGATACACGGCTTCATCGGCATACGCCTGCGACGACATCAGCACCATC
Source organism: Arenicellales bacterium (assembly GCA_965214875.1). Taxonomy (GTDB): domain Bacteria; phylum Pseudomonadota; class Gammaproteobacteria; order Arenicellales; family JAJDZL01; genus CBDAUN01. The sequence continues at coordinate 3,666,415 of OZ243980.1, forward strand.
GCTGCCAAGGTCGCGTAAACCGACAATCTTGCGAACCGAATTAACTTGCTCATTTTGCTCTCCCGTTGCACTGAATATGGGGCACAACTATTTATTAAGCACTAATGATACAGCCGAAATCGAAGCGGTCGAAGCCGATATTCGAGTTCTGGCCCTGCTGCGCGGTGGATGAAAAAGCGCGGCTACCGCTAACAACTGTCCCGAGAAACCATGAAAATAGATGCGCTCTGCGATCAGATGCTGTCCCGCCCGCTTTTGATTCCCGATTTGCGAAAGCCCTCGGTCGCGATGAGCTTGACGCACCGCGAATAGCCTTCCTCGGAGGCCTGCACCGCGACCACGAACGGTATCTTGCCTCTAGCAATGCGGCCGCATCGCGGAAATCCCCTTTTAGCCTGCGTCAGCATAAATATCGCCTGGAACCACGCGACCGGCGGCGGCTTGGGCGGCTCGAAGATGGCGGCGGCGACACGGCAATCGCTCGCCGAACGCGGTCGTCCGGATTCAATGCTCGGGTCGTAATGCCCCCAGCGTGCCAAGCTAAGCATTGCTTATGCCGGCAAAGCCATAGTAGCGCAACGTGACATGTGCACGATTCATTGCGCACTTTCGTGAATTCGGTCGCGAAATGCTTGTTCGGCGCCTCGTACAGGCAATTGTGCGCCTTGATCGGGCGGGGAAGGCGCTGATCCTCAGACACCGGGCTGTCCTTTGGGAGTTAGTGCTTGTCCCGATGCGTTTGGCAACGCCGTCCACTGTCTAGCATCGATATTGAAACGCGTACAGGCGGGAGTGCGGCTTCAAGTCGTCAGCTTGAATAACTGCTTCCATTTGTCCGGGTTCAGATACAGATACAGTGCGGGTGCGCGAAAATTTTTGAGGCAACATAGTGCTTGATACAAATCCAACAGCCGAAAGGCGGGAGAAAGCATCATGCAAACCGAATGTCCACACCGCAAATTTTATCGCCTCGACGCGATCCGCGACGAGCTTTCGCCGCAGGCCGCTACGAGTTCCACCAGTCCTGCGCCGGCGAGCTGAGCGTCGGCGCGCTCAACGTCGAGCTGGCCGAATTCGAGCGCTTCAGTTCTACAACGCCTACCGGCCGCATCAGGCGCTCGGACAACGCACCCCATGCAGGCGTATAATGAAAACTTCAACCAAAGCGCGCTTGCCGCCTGAAAAGTCTTTGCAGAAACTAAATTCATAAGCAATTGAATTTACAAGACTTGCAAAATCTCCGCTTCTACGAGGTTGGCGGCCCCGCGGCGCGGGGTTCGAAGGCTCATATGTATTGAACCCGCACACATTCTCCAACTAGCGAAATATTGGCGGTATAATGATAACATTATCAACTTGACGATAGTATCAACTAAGGATCAAATAACAGATGAAACGAGCAATACTAGCCACTCTGACATTAGTCTTCACAATAGGATTTGGGGGGGGGCAAAGGGACGCATTGGCACAGGATGTCATCATGGTCGAGAATCTTTGGGATCGGCTAGGTTGGCCAGCCATAAATCAAGGCTATTGGGGCAACTTCAAATTTCGTATGGAAAACGACACCGAGATGAGGGAAGGAGATTGGGTTATCCACAACCGGATAAAATGCACTTTGCAAGAATCTGGAAACCCCTGCCCCGGTGTCGCTGATCAGCGGTCGTACGGCGTGATTCCATGCTTGAGTTCGGAAACTGGCCCGCTTATCGTCTATACGAATAGGCCGCCCTACAGCTTAATTGGCGAAAACTACACGATCACCGTGGAAACGACGAATTATGTGTACCGAGAAAATGGGCATGAGTTGTGCACCGCAGGAGACGATGCATATGTTCGGCCCGTTCCGCCTCCCCCCGACGATCCTAGGCGGTCCGCGTCTATAGACGTGCTTGTGCCGCAGCAGCTGCCGTGAGTTATTTGACAACCTTTCTCAAGGATGGTTGCCAGGTATCGAATGCGAGGTTGCCTTTTCTCGAATTGATGAAGCAGGCGGATGCAAGTAGCTGGTTACGGCCCAGGACGAATTTTTGTTCATCTATTACTTTTTTTGATTGTAAATCTATTTGCTACCAGGACTGAACATTCGCAAGCGCATCGTTTATGGCAGATTGCGACCGGGACGGAGCGGTGCGCGACCGCATCGGCCTGTTGCATCTGATTACGAACCAGTCGCGGTTCCCTAGTTGCTCGAGCCGGTCGCCAACCCGGCCTCTCGAGCACTGCAGCTGCTTCGAAGGCACATCGCGCTTGACTGATACTTCGGCGAAAACGCAAATCCAACTGAACCATTGCAACATGCGGTGATGGTGCTTGACAATCCGGTCTCGCCGGGGCAAGTTTCAGCCTCAGCGGGCGCAAGCTATGCCCCCTAAGCCGGCAGAACATATGTGACGCGGCGCTAACAGGGTTGGTGGAGCGAAGACTCTCCGGCTAGCCCGACACTGATTATGCCGGCTAGCCATCCGCTACATATCTGCCAAATTGCACAAACTCCTCCTTGTCGGAGAAGCGATTCAGCAACTTTCGGCTGTCCCCTTCGCAAGCCAGAGTCGCCGCCAGCATTCGGCTGGGCGTCAGGTACTTCTGCTGCCGCACCCAGGCTTGCGACCTTGGGCACAAATTTGAAAAGTTCACCAGCCCCAGTGCAATGCCATGCCGATCAAGAATGGTGAACCGCCGATTTTCCCTTGGTTTTCCGCGCGTGAGCCATGGCCCGTGGTCGCCCGCAATGATGAAAACCGAATTCGGATGCTTTCGAGCCAATTGACCAATTCGTTCGATCAGAGCCTCCGCTGCCGCCAGCTGTTCCCTATAGAAACGCCGGAATTCCGTCGCCATTTGAATGCGGGCGTGATCATAGCCGTGAGGAGTGTGCCCGGGAAGGTAGATGTGATAGGCGGAGAACACGCGGTTCGTCTCACCATCGCGCCCCCCCCCCTTCTGCCTGATCGATAAGATCGACAATCTTGTCTGCCCAGCCACCTTCAGCGCCTTGCCGATCGGCGGATTCCAGGAACAGTTTTGCGAATAGATTTCTGGAGGTTTGCGAGCAAATCTTCAATCCCCCCTTTTTTGTAACGCAAGACAGGTCGCCTTCCAGATCGACTCTTGCGCCCCTATGGTATTCGTCGACCCAGGGCCCTTTAGTCCATCCGAAATAATCACCCGAGTAGCCCGTATGAATCCTGTACCCATTCGCCCTGAGCAAAGCGGACAGACGGCTCGGCGACACTCCGGAGAACGACCTTGAAGTTCCATCTTGCCCCAAATTGAACAAAGCACCCCAAGCCTCTTTCGTTGCGTCTTGCTCCGAAAAGCCCATTGCGCCTGCATAGAGCGCATCATCAAGCGAGGCAAGGCGGTCCGCCGCCGGGTTGCGAAAGCCCATGAACTCCTCGGTGAACGATGAGCTCGCCAATGCATCAAGCATTACAACATGCACATTCGGCCTGTTGTCGAGTTCCAATGCTGCAAACTCTAGGTGGCCATCGTCCGACAACGGGCTAGGCCCGCCCCGGTATTCGATGCCTGCGTGGCTCGCAAGCGAGATTGCGCAAAGCGCAATTGCAACTCCCGCAACCTCCCGGACCCGCGCCAGGCCAATGCGAAAGTAGGCATGCATGACCGGAAGCATCACCAGGCACATCAAATACCGCGTCGCGAGGCTGTCGAACTCGAGCGACCTCACCCAAAGCTGCCAGGAAAAAGGCAAGCTAAGCAAAATCAGGGCGGCTAGTGCGAGACGCGGCCTATTCAAGCGCCGGCACAACATCAACACCAGGCACGCCAAAACAGTAAGCAAAGATAGCCAAAAACCGTAGTAGATCAGCATGTACTCGAATACACGCTCGCTAGATTTCCAAAGTCCGAACGACAGCGTGTTGCTTGCGAAATAGACCTGCAACGCAACGAAAAGGCAGGCTGCATTCCAGATATTCCAGATCTTCCCTGCTGCGGAGTTGCAAGGCTGCCGCATTGCTCAATTCACTTTTCGGCACCGAAGCTGCCGCTTGCAGTCGCTGAAATGCTCTCGGCGAATAGCGTTCGCGCCATCATATGCACTGCTCGAAAACAGGATGCGATGCGCCGACGAATGCAACTCCGACGGTCGGCGGAACGCATGGGCCGGACCCCGCGCAAAACCACCTCTTTCCCATTGCGGCAAAGCGGTGCGCGGACCACGAACAAACGCCCGAAAGGATTAGGCCTGCACATGCTCTTCACCAGCATTTGTCGCATATTCGTAGACCGTTCTTTCAGAGCTCGCCAACTTGGTCGACCTGACGATTGCAGCATGCAGTTCCAGCGAGCGGACGAACGATGCCTCGCCGTACTGATCGAATACATCTTCACGTTCTTTTAGCAGTCCCTGAACCATCGGGTCGGATTTGGGAATAAATTCGATGAGACCTCGGGGCGCAAGCGAGCAAAGCCAGCCAATGCATTCGGCTACCGGCAGATTGCGACCGATTGCCAAATGGTGAATCAGCGCGAAGCAAAACACGGCATCGATTCGGCCGATGCGCTGTTCGAGGCGAACGCGCTCCTGGTGCAGCCATCCTGTGTCGGGAGACGGGTTTGCCAGGTCGAAATACAGAAAATATGCCGGCCAGCCTTGATTTCTAGCACGTTCGGCTGCCAAATTCAAAGCCCCTGCATCGGAATCCACCCCGACAACCAGGCGGCATCCGGCATCCAGCGCCGCTTTTGAGAACTCGCCGGTATTGCATCCCAAGTCCAGCAAGCTTTGTGTCGATGTGCGCTGGATGAACTCCTGCGCGACATCCAGCTTATGCCTTCCGTATGCGGTTTCGAGCATGCCCTTGCCAGCATAGTTCTGCCAATACGTCCCGAATTTGCCTTTGATTCGCATTCTCGAGATGAAGCCGTGCAAACTGCCGCATAGCGCCATCAGATTGCGTTTCGGAATGCGTCGCCCAAGACGGACGCTTTGCTTTTCCGCGCAGCCTGAATCGAGTCTGCGAAGCGCCCACGCCTGAGCGTGAATATGCATCAGAACCTGCGGCCTTAGGCGCGTCGAAAGCGGCAGCCCCCTGGAAACCTCGACCAGGTCGAGGCCATCAAGCCGGCCCTTGAACCAATGATTGTGCGGAATGCCAAGAAATGCGGTCAAGCAAAGCGGCGCAAAAAAATGCTCGCAAAACTGCTTGTATCCTATGAAAGGCGAATCGTTTTCATATTCGACAAAAGAGAGCAGGTCGATGAAGATCGGCCGGCCGTCGATAAACTGAACATTGAACGCGGACGCGTCCTTGAGCATATAGCCTGCGTCCAGCGCATCGCGTAAAACGGAAAGCGTGAAGCTTGCTGCGCATCGCAAGCTATCGAACGGCCACTCATAGGGGTATGTCACCAAAGGCACCCTGTCGTGCTCGACCCACAAGCGCCAGCTGCGAGCTTCCGAAGGGGCGATGCCCGCGTCGATCACCTCGTCGGCGTCAATCTCGCGGCAATTGACAATCTGCTTGCCTGCGCGCTGTAAAAAAAAGTCCGAGCGAAGAAAAGATCGAATACGGTCTTCGGCCGTACGCGCGATGCCTCTGAATATTCGGTTTGCCGCGCAATAGACATGCCCTTCCGGGTCGCGAAATGAACCGCCGCTTCTATTCCCCGGAGTTGGCATCTGCACCGTTTTTGCCTTCAGCCGATTCCGGCTTTTCACTCTCGCTCGCTCTCGCCAGCCCGAGCAGCTTCATGAGCCTATGCCACCAATACTTCCATGTGAGCAGTGCGCCAGCGATTCCGGCAACGATGGCTTGCAGCGCAAGACTAACGGATCCCGGATCAAGATAGGCGAAGGCGGGTTCAGTCAAGAAAATCGAACAACAGCCAAGCACCGCGGCGCGGCGTAATTGATGAGGTGGCCAACCGACAGTCACAACAACATCAGGCCTCGGTTGAGTCTGAGAATTCGAGCAAGCGCAACAGGAGCCTAACCGCATGCCGGCATGCTGCAAATCAAAATCAATATGCTGATACGCATAAGATGCCAAGCCCCTCGCACTTTCAGGCTTCGCTCTTTCCGCCCTTGAATCGGGGCTCGCAAACCCGCCTTCGGCGGCTGCGCCATCATGCAAGAAACGTTCCCCAATAGAGCCGGTCATTCGTACGATTTAATTCCCGATCGCCGTCCCAGCTAAGGTTCGGCGCAACTTTAGCCAACATTTTTCGGTTAAGGGTATTATATGATGGGAAAATCAAGTAGAACGCTTTTGGTGATGCATCCGGATTGCGCCTTCATTAATGCGGCGAAAAATTTTCATGCGACCGCGGCAGGATAGAAAACCTGCCTTGGCGTAGAGCCGGCCGAGAAATGGCGCAAGCCAGAAAATGGAGCGCGCCATGCCGCGACCGATATCAACAGACCACTCAGCACTCCGCCTCAACTTGTCATAGAACACCCGCGATATGGCAGAACTATGAGCTTGCAGGAAGAGTTTGGCAATTACTTTCGGCATGCCGAAGCAATAGGCGACAAGGTATTGCTCGCGATGAATCTGCCGCAAAAGCTGATCATTTCAGCGGACCAGTGCAAGCAAAGTGAAAGCACCAACAGCAATTGATCGCTGCCGGCAACAAATCGAGAGCCTTGCAATTGAAGGCCTTCGGCGCCAGCTTGAGCCGCGCAACGGCATTGATTTCACCTCCAACGACTTTCTTGCCTTAAGCGGCGACAATGCGGTCCTTGAAGCCGTTAGGAGCGCGATCGAAGATGGCGTGCCGGTCGGAGCTGGAGCCTCCAGACTGCTGCGCGGGAACTTCGAGGAGCACCAGCAGCTTGAAACACAGGCTAGTGAATTTTTCGGTGCCGAAAAAGCCCTCAATTTTGCTAGCGGCTACATCGCAAATCATGCCTTGCTGACAACGTTGCCGGTGCGCGGCGATCTGATTGCATTCGACGCGCTCGCGCACGCAAGCGCCAGACACGCCATACACGCATCTCATGCCAAAGGCGTAAAGTTTGCGCATAATGATGCCGATTCGCTCGAAGACATCCTTCGCCGCTGGCGCACCCGCAATCCATCGGCAACGCCATGGATCTATGTCGAAAGCCTTTACAGCATGGACGGCGACAGCGCCCCGCTGGAAGAGCTATTCGATGTCGCCGACCGATTCGACGCCATGCTGATCGTCGATGAAGCGCACGCAACCGGCGTATGGGGCGAATGCGGTCGCGGCTTCACCGCAGCGCACAAACGCCGGGCAAACCTTGTTGCCTTGCACACCTGCGGCAAAGCACTTGGCGTCTCGGGCGGCCTGGTGTGCGCATCACGTGAAATAATCGACTTGCTCATTGCAAAAGCGGCTCCGTTCATCTATTCGACCGCGCCATCGCCATTGCTTGCAGTTGCCGTCAGCACCGCGCTGAAACTGCTCAAAGATAGCAACCGGCAACGCAAAAAATTGCACTGCCTGATCAGCGCAGCCAACGCTTTGGCAGACAGCCTGCCAAACACTCAAGGCAGCGGATCCCAGATCATTCCAATAGTGCTTGGCGATAACGACACGGCGCTTCGCGTTTCCGGCGCACTGCGCGACAACGGGTTCGATGTTCGCGCGATTCGCCCACCAACCGTGCCGGCCGGAACCGCCCGCCTGCGGCTGTCCATTACGCTGCACGTCGAACAATCCGACATTGAACAAATGTTTCAATGCCTCCAATCGATTCTCGAACGGGAAGAACCATGAAACCAGTCTACATTGTCAGCGGGACCGATACCGACATCGGCAAGACCGTCGCCTGCGCGATGCTCGTTCAAGCCTTGCAAGCTGACTACTTCAAGCCGGTCCAGGCTGGCCTCGATCAACAAACCGACACCCAGACGATCAAAAGATTGTGCAACCTCGACGATAGCCGAATCGTCCCAGAACTGCATCGGCTCAATACGCCGGCCTCACCTCATCATGCCGCAGATATCGACGGCATCGAGATTGATGCTGATGCGCTCAAGCTACCGCAACGCAGCAACACCTTGATCGTAGAAGGGGCGGGCGGCTTGATGGTTCCGGTCAACCACACAGCATTGTTCATCGACGTATTCAAACGATGGGGGCATCCGGTGATTGTCTGCGCCCGCACTGCGCTTGGAACAATCAACCACAGCCTGCTTTCCATAAACGCATTGAACGAGCGCGGCATTGCGGTTCACGGAATCATCTTTATCGGCGAATCGGCGCCTTCAAGCGAGCTTGCAATATGCAACTTCTCCGGCGTGCGCCGACTAGGACGAATACCGCAACTGGAAAGGCTCGATGCCGCTTCGCTGCAAAAAACCTTCGACCGCGAATTTTGCAGGCAGGACTTCATCTAGCGATTGCTAAGCAATTGATTGTCTGCAACGCCGATAATAGGACCTGCAATCTCAATTTGAACCTCATTTTTCGCAAAACTTCATGCCGGACAAACGCATCAAATCATCGCCGGTTTGGCATCCGTTCACTCAACATGCGGTGTTTCCTGAATTCGTCAAGATCGACCGCGCCGAAGGAGCATATCTGTACACCGAAGACGGCAGGCAGATCATCGACGCGATCGCATCGTGGTGGGTGATCACTTTCGGCCACTGCCATCCGCGCATCCAAGAAGCTGTCAAACGGCAAATCGCCAAGCTCGATCAAGTGATTTTTGCCGGCTATACCCATCAGCCGGCCGAGCGGGTCGCCGAACTTCTGATCGATATGACTCCCGATGGTCTGGACTATGCGTTCTTTTCGGATTCCGGATCAACCTGCGTTGAAGTCGCCTTGAAAATGGCGCTAGGCTACTGGTATCACCTCGGAATCCATAGGCATCGAGTGCTAGTGCTGGAACACGGCTATCATGGCGACACCATTGGCACCATGTCGGTCGGCGAGCGCGGCGTGTTCAATCAGCCGTACAATCCGCTGCTGTTTCAAGTCGAAACGCTTCCCTTTCCGCATTCAGGCTCCGAGCGAGCGACGCTTGATGCGCTGGAATCGGCTTGTCGCAGCGGCGATGTCGCAGCGCTGATTGCAGAGCCGCTCGTGCTTGGCGCGGGCGGCATGCTGTTCTACAGCGCTGAAGTGCTTGGCCAGATGAAGCGAATCTGCGAGCAGCACGAGGTACTATTCATCGCCGACGAAGTTATGACCGCCTGGGGCCGCACCGGCTCGGCATTCGCTTGCGAGCAAGCCGGCATCGTGCCCGATATCGCCTGCTACTCCAAAGGCATTACGGGCGGATTTTTGCCACTTGCAGTAACCCTGTGCAACGCATCGATATTTGATGCCCACTATTCAACAGATCGTGCCAAAACGTTCTTTCATTCGAGCTCCTACACCGCCAATCCAATCGCCTGCGCCGCTGCGGCCGCCAACCTTCAAATGTGGCAGACGGACGAGGTTGGCGACCAATTGCGCTCGCTTTGCAAATTGCAGTCAGAAAGTATGAGCGAGCTTGAAACTTGCGGGCTTTTTTCCAATGTCCGTCGCAAGGGCACGATCGTTGCCATGGACATTCAGACTGCCGACAGCGGCTATCTGGCTGATATCGGCACCCGCCTTTATCTTGAATTTCAGGCAAGCGGCATCCTGCTTCGTCCGCTAGGCAACACAATCTACGTGCTGCCGCCATATTGCGTAACGCGCCAGGACTTAGACCAAATCTACGAGACTATCATCAGCGCAACGAACAAGCTTGCGGCATGATCTCGTCAAGCGGCTGCAAGCCTGCTAGGGCGATAATGCTCAAGCGCCTTTAACAGTCTCACAAATCCGTTTCGTTCATATTCGCATAGCGTCGCAATCGTATCGCTCCGCAATTGGCCATCTGCTTCGAGGCGCCGCGCCATGCTGTAAAGATGACCCTGCTCCTCGGCAAGCAATCGTTCGAGAGAAACTGACAAGTCGGCTTTATCCAAGGCGTTTTGAAGTAGCGGGTAAGCCCAAACAGCTCTGAATTCGATGATCAGGGACATGTACAGATACACGGTTGACGGATGGCCGGTTTCGCGAAACATCCGCACCATGGCAGCCTCCAAGCGCGCAAAGTACATTCTTGCCGACGCAGGCGCCAAAAGGTTTTCGTCGCCATAATCGGTCTTCTCGCCGCTCAAACGTTCCGCATGGCGCTTGAACAGGACCGCATGCCCAGCCTCTTCCTGCACATGCTTGAGCGTCTGATAGTCGGCGCTTGCGCCCCATTGGGTCGCCATGATCCGATAGCTGCCGAGGTGCTCCATGTATGAGAGCGTGTTGAGCAATGGCCACGCAGTGCGCGGATTTTCGCATAAAGCCGTCATGAGCGACTGCGCCGGCTTGACGAAGCTGGCGTTGGCAGCTGCGAAACTCTCGTTCAGCTTGGAAATTTGGGCGTTCATCGTGTCGCGCCCTGAAGTTCGGCGGTTCTCGCCCGGCTCGGCATCGGCTCGATGCCGAGCTGATCGAACAGCGCATCGTCGCTAGCTATTTCGGCATTGTCGGTGGTCAGCAACCGGTCACCGACAAAAATTGAATTGGCCCCAGCAAAATAGCAAAGGGCCTGCATCTCGTCGCTCATGGATTTTCGTCCGGCAGAAAGCCGCAGATCTGATACCGGCATCAGAATTCTCGCCACTGCGATCACGCGCACGAATTCAAGCGCCCCGACCGGCTCGGCACCACCAAGCGGCGTACCCTCGATGGGCACCAGCATGTTGACCGGCACGCTTTCTGGGGGCGGGTCGAGATTTGCCAGCACATGCAGCATGCTTGTGCGGTCCCGGCGCGTCTCGCCCATTCCGAGTATTCCGCCGCAACACACCTTCATGCCGGCATCGCGAACGTGCTGGATCGTATCGAGACGGTCTTGAAACAGCCGCGTGGTGATAATCTCGCCGTAAAACTCTGGCGATGTGTCGATATTGTGGTTGTAGTAGTCGAGTCCTGCCTGTGCGAGCTGCTCGGCGGCCCGCTGATCCAGCAATCCAAGAGTCATGCAGGTTTCCAGTCCAAGCGCCTTGACCTCGCGGACCATGCCGCACAGCTGGTCCATGTCGCGCCACTTGGGCCCGCGCCATGCCGCGCCCATGCAGTAGCGTGTCGCGCCTTGCGCCTTCGCCGCCAAAGCGTCCGACCTCACCTCGTCGACACTCATCAGGCGGCCACGCTCGACATCGGTGCGGTAGCGCACGGACTGGCTGCAATACTTGCAGTCTTCGGGGCAACCGCCGGTCTTGATGTTGGCGAGTCGACTGCGTTGAACCTGATTCGGCGCGAAGTTCTCGCGGTGAACCGTGTGCGCCAGATAGAGCAGTTCATTGAACGGCAGCTCGAAAAGCTCCTCCACTCGGCGAACTGTCACGCCGCCCGGTTGTGCGCCAGCCTGCATTGCTTCCGTGGTTTCCATGCTCAATTTCCTCTTAAGGTTTCGCTATTTTGCATGACAACTATTATAGCGAAGCGGCTTTTGCGCAAAATGGCCGCATTCGATCGGGCGGCTCCGCCAAGATGAGCATCATCGCATGTCGGCCATCGCAATGCCGGCACCTTCAAGCCGGAAAGGAAGCTGTCGATTTTGCAGTTGCTGCAAAAAAGATGGCCCGAATGCGCCGTTATAATAGCTTGCCACCAGACATGAACTCCAAGCCTCCAGCTCCCGCCAATACATGATGCGACAATCGTGATGGAAAAAATCGCCGCACCTCGCCACCGCAGAGAAGATCTTCGCCTGCTCACAGGCAAAGGCAGATTCGTTGGCGACATCGCTTTGGAGGCGAGTTGCATAGGTCTTGCGGTACGCTCCGACTACCCGCACGCTGAAATTCGCGATATCCGCATCGAAGACGCCTGTCAGCTGCATGGCGTGCATGCAGTCCTGACCGCACACGATCTCGTCGCCCAAAATATCGGCGCCATCCCGGGCTCGTCCGGCATGAACAATGCCGATGGCTCCGACATCTTTGCGCCATCGCGCCCAGTGCTTGCAGTCGAACGGGTTCGCCATGTCGGTGAACCGGTGGCGTTCATCGTCGCCGACTCAGCCGCTATCGCCGCCGATGCCGCTGAGCTCATTGACATCGACTATCGCGAACTGCCCGCAACTTCGGACTTGAAGCAGGCCGCCGCCGGCGATCCTGTCATCTGGAACGGCGATCCGGCAAATCATTGCTTTGACTGGCAGCTCGGCGATGCGGAGGCCGTCGCGGCCGAGTTCGCAAAGGCTAGCCATTGCGTCGAAATCGAAGTGGCAAATCCGCGCATGGCAATCTGCCCGCTGGAGCCGCGGGCAGCAGTCGGCATCTATGACAGCCAGATCAATGTTTACACCCTGCATGCGCAAACCCAAGGCGTGCACAGCGTGCGCGATACGCTTGCCGATTCCGTGCTGAAAATCGACCGCAGGCAGCTCCAGGTGAAAACTTCGGATGTCGGCGGAAGCTTCGGCATGAAGATCTTCACCTACCCTGAATACGCCCTCGTCCTGATCGCCGCGCGCATGGTTGGCCGGCCAGTCAAATGGGTCGCAAGTCGAACCGAATCGTTTGTCAGCGACACCCACGGACGCGCGCGCATCGACACCGCGCGCATGGCCTTCGATGCGAACGGCCGAATGCTTGCGCTCGAATACCGCGCCCTAGGCGACCTGGGCGCCTACGCTTCACGAGCCGGCGCATTGGTGCCGTCGGTCTATGCCGCTACGGTTGTCGGCCACACCTACAAAATTGCGCACATGCACTTTCATGCGCAAGGCGTGTTCACCAACACCCCTCCAAGCGATGCCTATCGCGGCGCCGGAAAGCCGGAAACGACTTCGACCATCGAGCAGTTGATCGACAAGGCGGCCCATCAGATCGGCATTGATCGCATCGAGCTTCGACGCATCAATCTGATCAGAGCCGGCGAGCTGCCCTACTCGATGCCCAACGGCCAGGTCATCGACAGCGGCGACTTTCCAGCGCTGCTTAATCGCGCACTGGAACTGTCGGATTGGGAACGCTTTCCCGAGCGTCGCAAGGCGGCTGAGCTAGCCGGAATGCGACGCGGAATCGGCCTTGGCATGTATATGCACTCTACCGGCGGCTCGACGAGCGAGTTAAGCGAGGTGGCCATTTCGCCGAACGGAACCGTACGGGTGCTAACCGGAACGCAGGCCGGCGGTCAAGGCCATGAATCGGCTCTGGCTGCGCTGGTCAGCGCCCATTTGGAAGTGGACGAATCTTGCGTTCAGGTGGTTCAGGGCGATACCGATGCCTTCGGTCACGGCAGCGGAACTGGCGGCTCGTCACTGATAGCCATCGCCGGCGCTACGGTGACAAAGGCTGCCAGGCGCGCGCTTGACGGCGCCCGCAAAGCGGCTGGCGAAATTCTGGAAGTGTCCGCAGCCGATCTGGAATACTCGCGCGGCGAGTTTCGCGTATCCGGCACCGATGTGGGAATCTCGCTTGCCGCCATCGCGCGCCATTGCGACGAACACCCGTCGCGCGGCAGCTGCGTCGGACAGGCTCAGTTCGAGGGCCTCAACACCACTCACCCAAGCGGAGCATATGTAGCCGAGCTCGAATGCGACCCGCTGACCGGATCAATCAGCATTGTCGCCCTGGTCGGAGTCGATGATCTTGGGCGGGTGCTTTTCCCGGATATGGTTGACGGGCAACTGCATGGGGCTTGGGCTCAATCGATCGGCGCGGCGCTGATGGAGTCGGCCCGGTACGACGATGACGCACAAGGACAGCCGATGAATGCCTCGTTCATGGACTATGCGCTGCCGCGCGCCGACGACATGCCTTCGTTCACTTTGGATCGAGTCGAGACCATGTGCAAAGTCAATGCGCTCGGCGCTAAGGGTGCTGGCGAAGTTGCCTGCCTCGGCGCGCCCGGCGCTCTGTTCAATGCGCTATCCGACTTGCTCAGCGCGCGCTCATTCGTTGCCTTTTCTCAACCCGCAACGCCGATGCATGTCTGGAATCAACTTCACGCCAATACGCAGCGATAGAGGCTTGCCGCGCTATTCGTTATCCAATCTCGCCTTTCTGCCAAGATAGCCGCCGTGATGGCGCAAACCGTAGTCGCGCCTGGTCACGCCCTTCATTTCCATCAGCACTAGTGCTAGCGCATCGGCTATCGCGCCCATGGCGGCGATGCTTGCCGAAGGCGTCAAGCCTAGCGGGCATGGTTCGCGAATCACGCCCATCTCCAAAATGATATCGCAGTAGAGCCGAATCGTCGAATCCGGATGCGACGTGATGCCGATGGTCGAGCTGAGGTTCAAATTCGCGCCTAGCTCCAGCATCTCGACAACTTCACGCGTCTTGCCGCTGGTGGAAAAAGCGATCAAGCAATCGCCGGCGGCGATCACGCCTAGATCGCCATGCGCCGCTTCGCCAGGGTGAACATAGACCGAGGGCGTGCCGGTAGACGAAAGCGTGGCGCTGAAGCGACTGGCGACAGATCCCGCCTTGCCCATTCCGGTGGTGATGATTTTGCCGCTGCAATCGCGCATCAGCCCAAGAGCCTGCTCAAATGAAGCGGACACGGCGATCGACTGGATCGCCTTTGCTTCGGTGTGCAAAATTTCCTGTACTCGGCGACCTATGTTCATATCTACTATCGAAACTTTGCTCGACTTATGTCGAAAGCAGTTGAAAAATGGGGGCTTGCCCGCCGCTGTCCCGCTAATAACAGTTGCTGGCTTTCAGCGACACAACTTGCGCGAAGTGCATCTACAAGTGGGAAATATACCCGATCTTCGCTGACATGGCCCGGATTTGATCGGCAAATATTCACTTTCGTGCGCGGCCTCAGTCTGCGGCGATAGAACCTCAAGGCGCTAAAGTTTGAAGGCTCTCCGCTTCATGCCGGCGTGAATCGGCATCTCGCGCACGACAACTTCATCACAAGGCGACTTTTTTGGGGCCATCACTGTTGCGGCATGCTTGAAATTCACCAAAGACCGCTCATCCAATCGTGTATGCTAAGCTATTGCCTGCTGCCATTGCACAAGGGGTTCAGCAACCGCAATGGCCCGCGCGGATGCCATGCCGGCCGGCGTTTCCGATTGCTAGATGCCGGAATTTTGCCTGCGCCGACCGCGCATATTGGCACTGCCGCTAGTGCAACATCATGAATCGCAAAACCTCGATTGTGAAAATAGTGCTTGACTGAAACACCAATTTGAAAGTATGTATAGCTTTTTCTGCAAGCGAGCAGTTCACACCCTTTAGTTCAAACCGCCCGACACGGGATCTCTCGCCCTAATCTATGCAAGATACAATTACACACGTCAGCGACGAAACCTTTGAAGAGGATGTGCTTAATTCCTCCGCACCGGTTATCGTCGACTACTGGGCCGAATGGTGCGGCCCGTGCAAAATGATCGCCCCGATTCTTCAGGAAGTCGCCGAAGAATACGAAGGCAGAATCAAGGTGGCAAAGCTGAATGTCGACGACAACCCGATGACGCCTCCGAAGTACAGCATTCGCGGCATCCCGACGCTCATGATCTTCAAAAACGGAAACGTCGAGGCGACCAAGGTTGGCGCCGTATCCAAATCCCAGTTGACCGCATTCATAGACGAACATATTTAGACTTTGATCGTTCTGATCCAACCAATGCCTGGTGAAACTACATCTGCCAGACAACACCCCTTAACTGTTTAGCATCAAACAACCATTAATCGGCACTTAGTGCCGGTCAACACTTTTCGAGGTAATCGAGGCACGATCTATGGGAATCAGCCTAACTGAGCTTAAAGCAAAATCACCGACAGAGCTTGCGGATATCGCCCGTGCCGCACGCATAAACGGCATCGCGCGCATGCGCAAGCAGGATCAAATTTTCGCGATCCTGAAAGCGGAGGCCAAAAGCGGGGGGCACATCACCGGTGAAGGGGTGGTGGAAATCCTGCAGGATGGCTTCGGCTTTCTACGCTCGCCAGAGAGTTCCTATCTGGCAGGTCCTGACGATATCTATGTGTCGCCCAGCCAGATTCGCCGCTTCAACCTGAGGACTGGCGACACGGTCAAAGGCCTCGTGCGCCCGCCAAAGGACTCCGAGCGCTACTTCGCCCTGTTGAAAGTTGAAAATATCAACAACCATCCTGCCGACAGCGTCAAAAGCAAGATACTGTTCGAAAATCTCACACCGCTTCATCCAGACGAGCGCATGCGCTTAGAGCGCGGCAACGGCACCTCCGAAGACCTGACCGCGAGAATTATCGATCTAGTCGCTCCGATCGGCAAAGGCCAGCGCGGCCTGATCGTCTCGTCGCCCAAGACCGGCAAGACCGTAATGCTGCAACAGATCGCGCACTCGATCACAGCCAACAACCCGGAATGCGAACTGATCGTTCTACTGATTGATGAGCGCCCCGAGGAAGTGACCGAGATGCAGCGGTCGGTTCGAGGCGAGGTGGTCTCATCTACATTCGATGAACCCGCTTCGCGCCATACTCAGGTTGCAGAGATGGTCATCGAAAGAGCCAAGCGCATGGTCGAAAACAAGCGCGATGTGGTGATCCTGCTCGACTCGATCACCAGACTCGCGCGCGCCTACAACACGGTTGCACCGGCTTCCGGCAAGGTCCTCACAGGCGGCGTCGACTCAAACGCCCTGCAAAAGCCGAAGCGCTTCTTCGGCGCGGCGCGAAATGTCGAAGAGGGCGGCAGCATAACCATTCTTGCAACCGCTCTGATCGAGACCGGATCCAAAATGGACGAAGTGATCTACGAAGAATTCAAGGGTACCGGCAATCTGGAAATTCACCTGGACCGGAGAGTTGCAGAAAAGCGCGTCTACCCGTCTATCGTCATCAACCGCTCGGGCACCCGTCGCGAGGAATTGCTGACCGACCCGACTGAGTTGAAGATGATCTGGGCGCTGCGCAAGCTGCTTCATTCATATGACGAGCTCGAAGCGATCGAGCTGCTATCGGAACGACTGCGCGCCACAAGCAACAACAAGGAGTTTTTTGATTCAATGAAACGCCTTTCGTAGCGTAAACAAGAGGCCTCTTTGCCGCCATGCCGACCAACCCTTTAGCCAGCACCACCCCCCAAACTGCCAAACAGTCAAGCACATCTGAACATGACGCGACATCGCTAGTCGATATCATCCGCTCAGCAAACCCTTCTCAGCGCTTGCTTGAATTCGTTCAAAGCGCCGACCAAGCCAATGCGCTGCCGAGTCTGTCGCTACACGACTTCTTCGCCAACCGCACGCGGCGGGTGATCGAGTTTATCGAGCTGCCGGGGATGGAGGATGACATATTTTCAGAGCTGATGGTGTTGCTGTTCGATGCCTACTCGACCCATCCGGAAGCGATGTCGAGCGGTTCGTCAACAGCTAGGGCATTCAAAGATCCAATTGAGGATATCGTGGCGAAAACGCCTTGCTCGATCCGTCTAAAAAATGCAATTTCCACCGCCGCGCAAAGCAACCTTATCCCGCATTCAAGCCTGCACGATTTTGCCCAGGCAGGACGCAACGCTATCGATGCCTATCGCAGCATCCCAAGCGTCGGCACCGCGCTTTTGCTCGAACTCGAAGCGCTTCTGAATGCGGAAATTCAGCGCCGCGCTTCAGCCGAAGACGAACTTGCAAACTTGCTCACGCCGGTCAGCTGGGCATCAAGCGACTATCAGCAAGAAACGCTGCAAGCACAGTGGACCACCCGAATTGAGGAACTCGAGCGGCTCGACCCCCAAGGCGAACAATACGTCAAGCCTGCCGCCTTTCAGCTCGGCCGATATTGGCCCGACTCTCTGTCAAAATTGCAAATTCGAGCCTTTTACGGCAAATCATTTGATCAGGCGTGGGAGCAGATAAGCACAGATCTGGCACCAACTGAGATCCGCACCTCGTTTCAAACGCTGCTTGCGGTGCTGGATGAATACATCTTCCAGCGGCAAGAAATCACTGTCACCCTTGATCCGAAACACATTCTGCGTTCCCTGCTTAGCAGATTGACCTTGCGCGAGAGCGATATCATCGACCAGCGGTACGGCATTACCGACGGCTCGCCCAAGACGCTTCAGCACATCGCTCATCAGTTCGGCATCACGCGCGAGCGCGTCCGGCAAATCGAAAACCATGCGCTAGAACAATTGATGCAGCCGCTGATACGGGCGGACTTCAGGCTGTATCTGTACGCCTGCAAAAAGACAACCGAAGAACAGCTTCTTGGACCGCATCAATGCGCCGCTTTGAACGAAATGCAAACACGCCAAGCAGGTCTGGACGGCATGACTAGACTGGCTATCGATTGCTGCCACGGCGGTGAACTGATCAACTATGCCAACGCGCATTTCAAAACGTTTTCCGGCATCTACTACTGTCTCGATATTGCGGCCCAACAACTGGCCAGCGAGATCGATATGATCGACGCGGCTATCGGCGCAACCAAGCTGCCGAAGACGCTGGAAGATCTTGCGACGACAATCGGTGCAACCACCGATGCGCTCAAGATCTACACCGTCTTGAACAGCAAGTTCGGCATTCATCGAAGCTGTTTGTATCGCGGAAAGCTTAGTCCTCGAATCAAACGCGCAATCAACCTGCTGCACATTGCGATCAGCCGTTTTGGCGGGGCAAGCATTTCACTCGAGCAGCTTTACACAAACTACCTGCGAGCTCACCCCGAAGATCAGTGCCTAGACCGCAACATTCGGATCGTGCTAAGCGAGTTCCGCCACCTTTTCGTCAACCTTACCGATGCCGGTTACTGGGTAATGAACAAGCACTCCTCGCTAAAACGGCAGCCTGCGGTCAGCAGCTTGAAACCTGAGGAGCTGTTCGCCTCTGTGGGAAAAAGCGAATTGCAGATGGCGCTGATGTCGCTGGTACAGGAAATGGGGCCGTCGCCGCTGCTGGACATTCGAGACGAATTCGAAAGACGGTATCCGAATTGGTCGAAAAACAGCGTTTTTGCGCTTTTGTCTGACCGGCCTTACTACGTTCGCATGGCACCTGGCGTGATGGGGTCTGCGCTGACGCGCGAACAGCCTGCCGATGTGGACAAGCTTGATTTTTTGTTTACCAAGCGGCAAGTATCCTACTACGTCTATTCGAAGCTTTCCGACGCGCGCTTCACCTACCCGCTTTGGACACCCCGGCTGGAGTATGCGTGGTGCAAATGGGGCGAACAAAACCTGCCTGGCGATATCTTCGCTTCGCTACTCAGCGTGGCAGACCCTTCAAGCTGGCCTTGCTCCGGCGCCGAACAATTGCGCTGGGCCGAAATGATTGAAGCCAAGGGGTCATCTTTCCATCTGCCCGTGCCGAAAATACCCCACCACAAGAATCCGACTGTGCGCGATATCGCTTCGCTTGCGTATTATGCAGCCAACTTGCCCACCGTCTCCTGGATGGACTTCAACCGGGTGATCGGGAGTCGAATTGATGACAGGGTCGGCCTGAATCGGATCATGATCATGATCAGGCTTGGCATCCTCTATCCTTCGAAGCGGTGGTACTTGCCGGTCCGAACGAACTCGGCGGCCCTGTTTCGCTTCATCAACGAGTTCGTGTGCCATGGACTTTCGGACAACGACTGGCACCACTATGCGCCGCTGCTCGAAAACCAGACTGCAACCGTGGATTGGGCGGACCAAGAGCGGCTTGACGCCATAGTCCAGAACTTGATGCCTGCGTGATTGGCCGATGCCGCGACGCGTCGCCCAAGCTAGCCGCATCAGGCGGTTGACGCGCATTGGATGCTGCGGTATCATTCGCGCTCCGCGCACTTGGGATCAGGCGCGTTTTTCTATCATCGACATGGTGTCGCAGTCATGAAACAGGGCATACATCCAAAACTTACGCAAATCACTTTCAGGTGTGCTTGCGGCAATTCGTTCACGACGCACTCGACGCTCACAGAAGACCTCTCGATTGAAATCTGCTCGGTGTGCCATCCGTTCTATACCGGCAAGCAAAAGATTATCGACACCGCAGGTCGCGTCGGACGATTCAAGGAGAAATACGGCCTGAGAGCCTAATGCCCGGACCGGCCCGATTCGCATTATCGAACTGAGCCTGCTCGCCGCCAGCGACTGTCAATTGCTGCAGCGTTTTTTCGCTGGCAGCGAGCCGGCTTGCACATGACCAACGCGCCGGTCACTGTCCGCGATTGCGTGGACGCGGCACGCCAAAGGCTTGAGCGCCACCCTCTGCACTTTGGGCATGGCTGCCAAACCGCCCATGATGAAGCGATCTGGGCAATCTTGCATGTGGCGGGACTGATGGAATGCGATTATGCAGATGTCTGCAATCGTCCCGTCACAAAGGGCCAGTTCAAGCAGGTTGAGCGGCTGATCGATGCGAGGGTGTCGACGCGCAAGCCGCTCGCCTACCTGCTAGGCGAGGCATGGTTTGCCGGCACGTCTTTCCATATTGACGAGCGCGCCATCGTGCCGCGGTCGCACATCGGAGATCTGCTGCAAGACGGCTTCGGGCCACTGGTTCGCGAGGACTGCATTGGTGCAGTGCTTGATCTGTGCACTGGCAGCGGCTGCATCGCAGTCGCCGCGGCGCTTGCATATCCGACTGCGCAGGTTGATGCCGCAGACATCGACGAGTCGGCGCTTGAAGTCGCCAAAATCAATGTTGGGCGACACCGTGTCGGCGATCGGGTGCATGTGATGCAGAGCGACCTGTTTTCCAATCTTGCCGGCCGCGCCTACGATCTGATTCTATGCAATCCACCCTATGTCGACAGCCGATCACTCGATCTTCTGCCCGAAGAGTATCGACACGAGCCACGGCTGGCGCTTGAAGCTTGCAATGGCGGCACTGCAATCATCGAGAAAATTCTGTCGCAAGCGGCTACCCACTTGACCGAAGAGGGTCATTTGGTGCTGGAAGCGGGCGAGTCGTCCGGCGCCCTCGAAGCCCGCTATCCTGAGATACCGTTCTTCTGGCTGACGACGCGGGCAGGCGAGTCGGTGGTGCTGCTGGCGAGCAAAGCTGATCTGATCGCCTACTCAGAACAATTCTGCGGATAGAATGCGCCTACCTGCCAAACGTTCAGGATGAACAAAGCGGCGGCATTGTGATGCTCGGCGAATTGCGAGATCTTGTCAACAAGCTGCTTACGCTCCAAAGTGAGCCGGGCCAGCCAGGCGCACACTTTCGGATAGTGGCAGGCGGCATGGTTGCCGATCACCAGATGCGTTTGCCGGCTAGGCGCGCAGGGCTTGGGCTGACTTTTCTCGTCGACGCACAGCGCCATTGCGCAGCCCGGCGGATTCAGTTGAACTTTTCTTAGGACGCGACATATCAAACAAAAAACGCCGTCAATTCCATGAAACCGTCCACGGATCAATAACGCGGACTCCCGCGCCCGTGAAATGCCGCACGTTGCGTGTCAGCAAAGCAAGCCCGTGCGACCGGCAGATTGCCGCAATTTGGCAATCTGCCTCGCCGATTGGCTGGCCCGATTGGCGGCGTTCGCCCGCGATTTCCGCGTAGGCCCGGGTTGCGTAGCTGTCGAACGGGAGCATTCGCCCTCCGAAACCTTGGTCAAGCCAACGAATCATGGCTGCTTCGAGCGCAGCTCGCCGCCTTCCAACCGGCAAAATAGCGACACCATAGCGCAACTCGGCTTCGTTGACAGCTGTGAGATGCATCTGCAATGCATTGCCCGGAAAACCAAGCCGCCGCACTAGACGCAGGATCAGGGCGCATAAGTTCAGAAACAACGTTCGTGTCTACGACGTACATGCCGAGACCGATCAGGAGAAATCCGAGGGCTCGCGCATCGGGCTACGCGGAGAAAGTTCGAGCGCCACGCCGCCAAAGGGCGCGAAACACTCACGGGTAAACCTCGCCAGGTCTCGGGGGGGGGCTGATTGCTCGCCATTGACGGCTTCGCGCAGGATCGTACGCACCACCTCCTCCATAGAGCGGCGATGCCCGGCTGCGGCGCGCGCTTGAAGACACGCCTTCACGTCGTTGCCGAGGTTTCGGATTGTTATGCTGGTCATTGCTCTTACCTCCTCGTAGCGCGGCGGCATGCACTGTACGATTAGAGGCGCAACCAGCTTGCAGCGCTTCGGCGCTACGTCAAAAGCAGCCACAACGATGACTCTGATACCGCCAAATCGTCGGTTCCTGAAATTTACCTTGAAATAGACGCAGACCCATGCAGGATCGGTTGCGCCGCCTGCCGGCGGCGGTAGCAGGAGTTTATTTTGTGGGTATTCCGACCAGGGCCAGGAACGCAAAGCCCGCGCCCAGGATGGCTATCGTTATCGCGATCTGGGCGATTCCGAATCCGACCGTCCACCGCTGGTTGTCCTTGTCGCGCCTGGCCATGTCGGTCTTCCAGTCGGCCATGTCGGTCCTCCAGTCGGCCATGTCGGCCCGGAAACGCTCGAGCGTTCCCTGCAGGTCGGATTGCAGTGTCTTCATGCGTTCCTCCAGAACGGCGATCCGTTCCGATAGCTTGTGATTAGTGGGTTCAGCCATGCTCCTATCCTATCCCATCATTGCACGAGTTTTCAAGTTGAATTTCCGGGACCCGGGCAGACCTCATCAACCTGTGGCTGTACGGGTTCAACATATGTGAGACTGTCAGGCGGCAAGCGCGTTTGGGTCGCAGTTGTGATGATACGCCTGCATGGGTGTCATTTGCCCGAGCGCCTGATGCGGCCAGTAGGCGTTGCAGAAGTGCTCTCACCGGGCCAGCACGGCGCGGGTCGGATCGAGACGACAGAATCTGCAGTGCGGATATTCGGTTTGCATGGCGCATTCTCCCGCCTTTCGGCTGTTGGATTTGCATCAAGCGCCATGCTAACTGAAAATACTTTCGTGCGCCCGCCCCTTCCCTTCGGACTGCGTCCTTCAGGGCGGGCGGTCCCGCATGTATCTGAACCCGGACAGACACCATGCTCGCGGCAGGCTTTCCAGATAGACGTTTTACCTCAAAGCCGCGCGAGGTTTTAAGGTAAAAAAAGTTCTTGCGCCTCGGCGCGTCCGGGATTGTCGTTGATCTTTTGCTCCAATTCCGCTTACCCGCGTTTTTTGGCTTCGGCTCGCCGAAAGAGCCGCTCAGCATCGTTGCAGCAAGTGCCGAGATTTCTCCGCCCCGTGAATTTCAGCAAAAAATCCAACCATAAAAATCTCTAACGCGAATTTTAGGGCCCGCTTCAACATCAACAATGAAGAACATGTTGAACAGGCTGTTTTTGTTCTTCGAGATCGTCTGATTCTTTATTTTTCGTTAGCCAAAGCAAACAGGCCGCCGGCCCTGGAAATATGCGCCTGAACACGGTCAGATTAAATCTGCCTAGCCGATGCAATCATACCTCGATCATTTCAAAATCTTCCTTGACCGCTGCGCAATCGGGGCACACCCAGGTGTCGGGAACATCCTCCCAGCGCGTCCCTGGCGCGATGCCTTCTTCCGGCAGTCCGTGCTCTTCCTCATAGAGAAACCCGCAGACAACACACATGTAGACTTTGTACTCCATAGCCGATACGGTCGCAATCCGGTCTACTTGCCATCCTTGTCGGGCCGCAGGCCGTACATCTTGAGCATGCTGTTTTGCATCTCGGTCCACATTTCCAGATTCTGTTTCGCGATTTCGCCAGCAGCAGAAAACCCCGCCGCATCCATAAGATCGCTGAATTGGCGCTGGTAGGTGCTTTGCTGATCGGAAAACATCTGAACTGTCCGATTCATGTAGTCGGTGAACATGCTCTGATACGCTCCGCCATAGAACCGTATCATGTTCGCAAGAACCTCCTTGGTAAACATGGGGTGACCGCCGTTTTCCTGTTCTGAAATCACCTGCAGCAGAATCTGGCGCGTGATGTCCTCGCCCGTCGTCTCGTCATGAATCGTGATCTCAATGCCCTGCTTGACCAGCTCGCGAATATCCGACAAAGTCACATAGACGCTTTGCTGCGTATCGTAAAGGCGGCGATTCGCATACTTTTTGATGATTCGCTCTTCGCTCATGGACTTGTTGCACTAGAACATGTGCTGTCCGCCATTAATGTCGAATGTCGCGCCGGTGATAAACGACGCATCGTCGCTGACAAGGAACAGGACCGTTCGCGCGATATCCTGCGGGGTGCCAAGCCTGCCGACCGGTATCGTGCTAATAATCTTCTGCAAGACATCTTCCGGCACCGCTCTTACCATGTCGGTGTCCACGTAGCCGGGCGCGATGGCATTAACCGTAATGCCGCTTCGCGCGCCTTCTTTGGCAAGCGCCTTAGTAAAGCCGTGCATGCCGGACTTGGCCGCCGAATAGTTGACCTGGCCGAACTGGCCCGCCCGGCCGTTTATCGAACCGATATTCACGATGCGGCCAAAACCGCCGCTGCGCATCCCGTCAATCACGCATCGGCTCATGTTGAAGCAAGAAGTCAAGTTGGTCTGAATTACTTCGTTCCAGTGTTCGGGAGACATCTTGTGCAGCGTGCCGTCTCGGGTGATTCCGGCATTGTTGACGACAATATCCACGCTGCCAAGATCCGCCGCGATCTGCTTGACGCCCGCTTCGCACTGCTGGTAGTCGCCCACATCAAAGGGATAGACCGGTATTCCGGTTCGCTTGGAAAAACCCTCGGCGCGCTCATGATTGCCGCCGTAGTTGGCTGCAACTTTTGCCCCGGAGTCTTTAAGGGCAATCGAGATCGCCTCCCCGATTCCTCGGGTGCCGCCTGTTACTATTGCTACATGCGATGACATGACTCACCTCCGCTAAGCATATTTCTAGATCGCGCGCCGGCAGATTGGTTTATTCTACACGCAACGGCTTAGATCATGCACCAATAACACGCACGAATGACCGGCCACAACGGCAACACGCCGAAACCGTCGCGATTGGCCTATGCCCAACCGAACGCAACACCGCAAATATCTGAACGCAGACCCGCATACTAACATGTAATGGCCGCAAGCCATGTTCAATTTCTTCAATCCTAATTTCTCCGCCCCTCAGCCTGACCCGTCGAACCCCTACGCAGAGATGATGAAGCTGTGGACAACCGGCTTGCCAAATGCCCCAAGCGCGCCGGCGATACCCGTTTTGCCGAACTTCAGCCCGAACCCGCAGTTCGTCGAACAGCTCGCCGCGTTTTACGACGCGTTTCAAAAGCAGGGCGCCAACCCGATCGGCACCGAGTCTTTCGACAATATGATGAAAGGATTGAATTTCAATCCGCTTGCTCCGCAAGCGGCGGCGAGTCCGTTCGTTTGGCCAGCGCCAATTTCTCAGCCGCCTTTTCTAAGCGGAACTCCAGCCAGTCAGTCAGCCGAGAGCCTGCCCGCTCTCGGCATTGCAAGGCAGTGGCATGAGGATTTTGCCGCCTTAATCAAGCTGCAACAAGAAGATGCCGAATGCCGCAATCGGTTCATGAAGCTTTTTTCGAACTTTTCGGTCAATGTCGGTCAACGCGTCAGCGCTGAGCTGTCCGGCCTGCAGCTGGAAAAACTGACTTTCGACAAGCTTTGCCGGATCTGGATCGATTGCTGCGAAGACGAATATCAACTTGTTGCAAGCTCGAAAAACTACTCGTCGGCCTATGCCGCCATGCTCAACGCGTCAATGCGGCTTCGCCGGCACGCAGAGAAAATTGCCGACCAGACCGCACGCTTGCAAAACCAGCCGACACGAAGCGAGCTCGACTCGTTGCACGAGAGTCTTGCCAAAGCGAAGGACCGCGAAGCGCGGCTGCTTGAGCGCATCAGCGATCTCGAACAAAAAGTCGCCGCTCTCATGCCTGCCGTTCGCCCGAAACGCGCGTCAAAGGCGAATGAAGCGCAAAAGCCAAAACGCAGCGAACGATCCTCATGACACCCGAAAATCCATTCTACGCAGAATCAATGGATTTGTACGCCCGTCTGGTGAAAGCTTCGGGAACATCGATTGCCTATAGCGATGTCAAAGTCGGGCAAACGGCCAAAGAGTCGATTTTCAGGCAGGACAGACTCGAGCTGTTCCGCTATCGGCCCTCTGCGAACAATGCGCAAAGCGATGCCTCGCCGATACTGATCATCTATGCGCTAGTCAATCGCCCATATATCGCCGACTTGCATGAAAGCCGCTCGCTGGTCAAAGGGCTGCTTGATCAGGGCATGAGCGTATATCTCATCGACTGGGGATATCCGCAAGCCCAAGACCGCTATTTAGACCTGCCTGACTACATCGGCTACATCGACCAGTGCGTCGAAAAAGCGCGAGAGGATTCAGGCGCAAAGCACGTCAACACGCTCGGCATCTGCCAAGGCGGCACCATGAGCCTTTGCTATGCAGCGCTTAATCCGGACAAGGTGCGGAACATCGTTACGATGGTGACGCCTGTGGATTTCGCAACGCCAGACAATCTATTGTCGCAGTGGTTCAAGGAAATCGATATCGACCTTGTCGTCGATACGGTCGGCAATGTGCCAGGCATCATGCTCAACAGCATGTTTCTGTCGCTAAAGCCGTTTAAGCTTGGCTTGGAAAAATACATCGACTTTGCGAAGATTATCGATCAGCCCGAAAAAGTCGAAAACTTTATGCGGATGGAAAAATGGATATTCGACAGCCCGGATCAGGCTGGCGCGATGTTCCGAACCTTCATCAAGGAATTCTTTCACGCCAACAAGCTGGTCAAGGGCGAGCTTGAAATCTCAGGCCGTGCGGTCGATCTGGCATCGCTCAGCCAGCCCGTCCTGAACATATATGCCAAACAGGACCATCTGGTTCCGCCAAGCGCATCGCAAGCTTTGCGCGCCATCATCGGATCAACCGACTACACCGAAGCGGCCTACGACACTGGCCATATCGGAATCTACGTCAGCAGCAAGGCTGGCAAGGACATTCCTGTACGGATTGCCCGATGGATTGAGCAACGCAGTTGAATCTGCGTCGGCTTGTCAGGCTTCCCTTCTGAATTTGAAGGCGACGGTCTTGATGCCCTGGTCGGCGAGCTTCGAATCGGTCGCCTTCATTCTTTTCAATTCGTCGAACGGTCCGAGGCGCACTCGGTAGAAATCTCCCCGGCCTTCAATCGAAACTTTCTGAATAAAGGACTTTTCGCCAAGCAAAGCGATTTGCGCCTTTAGCTTGTCGGCATCTTCGAAGCTTTTGAACGAACCGGCTTGCAATATGAAAGCATCCGAAGCCTTCGCGGTTTGCGCCTCAGCCTGCGTCGCAGGCTGAGGCTCAGCGGCAGGCTGTGCAGGAGTTTCGGCAGGCTGAGTGGACTGGAGCACGTACTCGTCATCAAGCAGAACATCATAGAAGTTGAATTCGAATCCGTCGCTGGACCCTATCGTTTGGACGGTCGGCTGCTCGTCTTTCGCCGGCTGCGCCTTATCAGATGATCTGCTTGCGGCATCAAGCAGGCTTTGAATTCCCGAGCCTACCTCAGTAGGACGATCTTGTATCACGCCGACATAAAGAAACATGCCAGCCGCGCCAACCATCAAGCCGAGCACAAACGGGCCGAATCCCGAAGAGCGCTTGGGCGTGTTTTTTCCTTTGCGCTGCGGGCGCTTGGCAGGTGCTTTGGCCATACTCGGTCTGCTTCAGCGATTCGATTGCTTTAGCGGCTACATTGATTGAGGGGCCGACACCCCGATCAGCCCAAGCCCGCCCGCAAGCACCTTTTGGGTTGCCGCAAGAAGATCAAGCCGAGCATCACGCAAGGACGGCTCGCATTCCAGTATGCGCTCTTTGTTGTAGAGCGAATGAAACGCACCGGCCAACTCGCGCAAATAGTAGGCAAGCTGATGCGGTTCATGAGCATTCGCCGCACTTTCGACGACCTCGGGATATCGAGACAGATGCTTTAGCAATTCAACCTCGGACTCTTGCACCAATGCGGAGTGGTCTGCCTGGGGCGAGCGTTTGAGGCCGCGTTCATTCATTTGCCTGAAGACGCTGCAAATTCGCGCATGCGCGTACTGGATGTAGTAGACCGGGTTTTCATTGCTGGCCGATTTTGCCACCTCGAGATCAAACTCAAGATGCTGGTCGGATTTTCTGCTGACATAGTAGAACCGGGCCGCGTCCCGACCGACCTCCTCGGTCAGCTCGCGCAATGTCACAAACTCTCCTGCGCGGGTAGACATTTTTATCTTTACACCCTTTCTAAGCAACGATGCGAACTGTACGAGCTGAATTTCAAGCCGGCTTGCATCTTCACCGGCAGCCTCAAGCGCCGCTTTTATGCGGGCGATGTAGCCGTGGTGGTCAGCGCCCCAAATGTTGATCATCAGATTATACCCGCGCTCGAACTTGTTCAGATGGTAGGCGATATCTGTCGCAAAGTAGGTCAGGGCTCCGTTTGAGCGAATGACTACGCGGTCTTTCTCATCGGAAAAGTCCGACGACCGAAGCCAAGTCGCGCCTTCGTCAATGTAGAGCTGGCCTGCGTCGCGCAACTGCTTGATCGTGCGCTCAAGCTCGCCGCTTTCGACAACTGCGCTTTCTGGAAACCACCGATCGAACACGATGCCGAAATCCTTTAGCTCATCGCGCATCTCAGCCACCATCTGCTGCAGCACCCACTTTCTAAGCGATTCGAATTCGTCTTCGCCGAGCGACTGGCGGCACCGCTTAATCAGCTCGTCCAGTGCCGCTTCATCGCTCGCAAGCCCGTCAAGCAATTCGCCGGCATCACGCACTAGGCTATCAGAAAATCGTGATTGCGCCTGCTTCGCCATATCCTTGACGTAGTCACCAACATAGGCCTGAGCGGGGAAGCCGGGATCAATGCCGCGACCTTGAAGGTATCGAATCCAGACGCTCAGTGCCAATATGTTCATCTGCCGACCGATGTCGTTGACGTAGTACTCGGTCTCGACCTGATGGCCCGCGGCTCGCATGATCCGGGCCAGTGCATCGCCATAGGCTGCGCCTCGCCCATGACCGACATGGAGCGGACCGGTCGGGTTGGCGGAGACGAACTCGATCAGCACGCGCTGCGGCTCGCAACCCGCAGTCGCGTCCAATCCAGCGTCCGACTCGATGATCTCAGACACCAGCCCGCTGTAGGCGTGGTCGGCCAGAAAGAAGTTGATAAAGCCGGCACCCGCGATTTCAGTCTTCTCGACGATTGCGGAGGGCGGCAGATGAGCTTGCAGCATTTCAGCAAGCCGGCGCGGATTGATTTTCGCGGTGCGGGCCATAGCAAGCGGCGCGGCGCAGGCGAAGTCGCCGTGCCCTTCTCGCCGCGAACGCTCCACAGCGATCGTTTTCGGCTTGCTCTCTAGCGGCAATTCGCCAGACTCCACTAGAGCGTCAATCGCCTGCTCGACAAATTCGCGTATTCGGTGTCTCATCGATTTTAAACCTGCTGGCAGATTGCGTGGATGAAGCGGTTCATTAGTTTGCTTCCAGAAGTTTTCGGCATGTGGCTTAGTGAAATTCTACAGCATATCGGAAATCGTGTTGTGCGGCTGATGCTGTCGCTGCAACTCCACATGCATTGCTTACCGCTGACCTTGCACACTATAGAGGCACCCGCATAATCAATCGCAGTTCGCTTGACCGATGCCCAATCACAAGGTGTCGAATTTCATCGTACATGGCAGTCGCCGGCAGACTCCAAATATTAGTTCATGTAAACTTGTAGCGAAGTCGCCACTCATACACTAAAAAGACCGCACCGGCAGGCATCGAAAACACCAAGAGAGAAACGCGCGACATGCCGCGCACCATCAGCGATAAGCCATACCAAAAGTTCGACCTGAATCGACTTGCGCTTCGGACTGAAGGGCATTAGGGTAGCGGGATGGTTTTGATCTAGACTTAGAATCAGACACTAAGAAGAGTAAACCAGCTTGATATCAACGAAAGGCCGAAAACGCTGTTATGGGAGCAAGGATACGACTCGAAGCAAAATCAACAGATTCTCCTCTGAACCAAAAAACTGGCAAACCAACTCGCAACTCCAGCGAACATGCCAACGATTACTTTGAACTCGAGGCGGACCTTTCCGCAACACTTTAGACGCGTCAAACTTTTTGAGATGAGCTATCGAGCCAAAATTTTTAAATATCATATAAATAATCATATATAGATATATTTTTACAATTTTGTCTATTAATATCTAAATTTGATAGTAAATAACGAATATATATCTATATGATGTCTACTTATTTTTGTTTTTTGTAGTATAATGCTTTCAACTTTTAATTTGCTAAATGGAGAATATGCTCATGAATAAGGAACATGATGAAATTAACCCGCGCGCTCTCAAAATGGAAAGGCGGCGGCGCCATATGACGCAGCAGCAACTCGCTGACGAAATCAAACGTCACGCAAAGGGCTGCACAAAAGATACGGTTAGCCGATGGGAACGAGGCAAAATAAAAAATGTGAGAATGGCTTACCGGCGTGCTTTGTGCAAGGTGCTTCGAGTCAAGTGGGAAACGCTTGCTCAGCCTCCTGATAAGGAGAGGAATAAGCCTTCACTTGAAAAAAAAGTCAAGATCGGTATTGATTCAAGCACCAATAACGCAGGACTGCTCGTTGCACATCGCTATGGGGTGAGTATCAAGGATGTAATCAACCTTGCGCCTCTTATGTTTCTTATTGTTGCAGAATTAAATTTGCAGCGACGCAATCGAAAAATCAACGAGATTTATGAATCAATCGACAAGATGAACGATGAATTGAAGTTCAATTGTGCGCATCTTGATAAAGTCTTCATTCGCCCGACTATAGATGCGGAGGATCAATTGGACGATGAACTCGATTCTCTGGAAAAAAACGACTTGCTAGGGCATGAATTTACCCGCCAAGAACCGCGCGAAGGACCGTTTATACAGTTCATCAGAGAACAAATCCAAAACTTCCAGGATGAAGCGTTGTGCTCTATCGAATCTAGTGACGGCATCATGATCAGCAACTACGAAATAGCGACCGATACATTGCGAGAAATTACTGGATTAGATTCGGACGGTGGAGAAGACCAAACGATCATCTCCTACCTGCATAGCGGCTTAATTGACTTGGAAGAGTGTTTATTAGTCAAGAACAGTAGAAGCGACCGAGAATATCGAGCTTGGCTTTCGGATGATTGCAAGCGTATCGATGAAGCATTCAAGCGGTTGTTGGAGAGCTTGGATTTCAATAATGACAATTGCTCCGAAACCAATTTGGAGGATGGAACCCATGTTTAAGCCAACAATAACCAAGCATGCTCAAGAACGAATGTCGCAAAGAGCAATCGGGACAAAAGACTTATTATTGATTTTGGCTATAGGCAAAAAAGTCCGTTGGGACAAGCTGATGCTAACAAAGCGACAAGCAGCACGAGAAATCGAAAAACTTAATCGTGAGATGGTCCAGCTTGCAAGAATCTTTGAACCAAACGAGGCATCAAGAAAGCACCAAAACCTGAAGCGACGCATATCGCAGATTGGTCGATTAGCTGGAGTAGCATTAGTAATTGTTGACGGTGAACTCATAACAGTTTACCGTCAAACAAAATCGCTGAGATAGTGTATGCCGAAAGATATTGAGTCGGAAAACTTGGAGAAGAGAACTATGACAAGGCGAAATATGAAAACGATCGAAATTGACTTTGACGTGTTTCAAATCATCACGCTCGAGAGAAAAAAACTTCGACGAATCTGAGAACGATGCATTGAGGCGTCTGCTTGGAATCGAAAAACCATATGTAGGCGTAGGCGCAGACCCAGAACAGATTGACAGCGGCTGTCCTTGGTTTGGTAAAGGTGTCGAGTTGCCCGCGAAAACCGAAGTGCGCATGGAGTATTTAGGCAATCAATATCGTGGAACAATTCGTGATGGCTTATGGGAGGTAGGGGGAAATAGCTACAAATCACCATCAGCCGCCGCAAGCGGTGTGGCCCGCACTAAAGACGGTAGAAAAACAAGCCTCAACGGGTGGACGCTGTGGCACGTAAAGCGCCCACACGACAACAAGTGGACTGCTCTCAACAAAATTCGAAAATAAACAATGATGCAGCTTTTTTTGAAGGGGGCTCGACACTGAAATGTCCGAATATAGGTCATCGAACTAAGTTGTTCGCGCCAAAGATGTTTATTTTTTGAGCGAGCCGGGCTTTATTGATTTTTCGTTTAGTGCCTATTTCGATGTCATGACAAACGTCGTTCGCATGCCTTGTGACGACCGCGCATTATTACCGCTTGTACTGTATTTTGATCGACTGTATTTCGTGCTTACCCTCTCGATTCAATTATTTGCCAATACGAAATCGAAACTCTGTGAAGCACGACTGCGATCTATCGTCCTCTTTGGAGAGCGTGGCAAAAATTACGGCGCGCGCTTTCCCGACTACAGAAAGTCGGTCGGATCGACATCGATCGACCATCGCAGACCCGACTTTTTACGCATAGCTTCCAAATGGTCCACGGATTCCTCCAAGAACCGGCTGAATGTTACAGCATCCGCCCCGACAGTCAGCAACTGGACCCGATATCGGTCGGATATCCGCCCAATAGGCGAAGGTACAGCGTCCAGAACGCGCACCCCGTCGAAACGCCCGCTGTCCAGCAAGCCGAGCAAATAGCCTCTGGCAGCTACAAGAAACTGTGTCGGATCTCCCTCTTTTTTCGAGCTGGCCCTGAACAGGGCATGGTGCAAATAGGGCGGCTGCTGCGCCTCAGCGCGACGGACCAGTTCATGTCGTGCAAAATCCATGTAGTCATGCGCGCGGACCGATCCGAACACTTCGCTTTCCGGGTATAGCGACTGAATTAAAACCTGCCCCGACCGCTTGATCCGGCCAGCCCGACCTGCAACTTGCAGCACCTGCTGAACCAAGTATTCCATCGCGCGAAAATCGATGCTGTAAAAGCCGCGATCTGCATTGAGCACACCGACCAAGGTGACATTCGGAAAGTTGTGCCCTTTCGCAAGCATCTGGGTACCGACCAGAATATCTGCCTCGCCGCGCTGAGCGCGATCTAGCGCGGCTTGGATTTTCGCATAGCCTTTAGTCGAATCGCTATCGATGCGCAACACCCGAGCGCCGGCAAATCTGCGCTTCAATGCTCCTTCTATCTTCTGAGTGCCTTCGCCAAGCAACTCCACGCTTGGACTGTCGCAGCTTGGACAAACGGCTGGAATTTGACCGCCGCTTGCGCCGCATTGATGGCACCTCAGCCGGCCTTCAGTATGATGGTAGATCAACTTGACATCGCAATGGTCGCACGTAGCGAACCATTTGCACTCCCAACAAAACACTACCGGCGCAAACCCTCGCCGGTTGATGAAGACCAAGGCCTGCTCTTGCTGTTCCAATCTGCGCTCAATCGCCTTGATCAGCGGCACGGAAAGACCGTCGACGACCTGCACGTTGTTCAAGTCGATGATCCGCACTGCCGGCATCGCAACCTTGGTTGCCCGCTTAGTCAGTTCTAAAGCGCTCACGCGACCTTCTCTTGCAGCATGGATGGCTTCGAGCGACGGTGTCGCCGAGCCGAGAACAATCGGAATGCGCAACGCCATCGCCCGTCGCACTGCGACCTTTCGCGCATGGTAGCGTACGCCCTCTTGCTGCTTGAACGAGCCGTCGTGCTCTTCATCGAGCACAACCAAGCCGAGGTTCTTAAACGACAAAAGCGACGCCGATCGAGTTCCCACCACAATCTGCGCATGGCCTGTTCGCGCCATCCACCAGGTGCGATGCCGCAGCGTCTTAGGCATGCCGGAATGATAGGCATAGGCACGCGCCTTGAGCGCTTTTCCAACCCGGTCGAGCACTTGCGGGGTGAGGTTGATTTCCGGGACCAGCAAGAGCACTTGTGCGCCGCGCTCGATCACCTTGCAGGCGGCGTGCAGATATACTTCGGTTTTCCCGCTTCCGGTCACGCCGTAAAGCAGAAAGCTTTTGTAGCCGCCAAGTGCGCCAATAATCTCGTCAGCCGCTTGTCGCTGCTCTTCGGTAAGGCTTTCGATCAAGCCGGCGGCACCTGCCGCCGGCGGCAGGTTTTCAATCAGATCTTCTACGGCTACCCAACCTTTCTCGCGCATTGCCTTCAATGCTGAACGCCAGCTTGCGCCGGCGGGCTCGAATGCGTCAATGGGAACAGGGCCGGTCTGCGCCGCGAGCAGCTCGAAAATTTTTCGCTGCACCTTTGCCCGCACAAAATCCGTCGGCGACAACAACCGCCCCTCAGCTGTCAGCCGGCAGCCTAAAGGAAGCTTGGGCTTGATGGATCTGCCGGTGCAAACCGCATCAGGCAAAGCCGTCCAAATCACTTCAGCAAGCGGCTGATGATAGTAGCGCGCCACCCATTTTAGAGCCGCCATCAATTCTTGGTCGACGACCGGTCCATCATCTAGAACCGACTCGATCGGGCGAAGCTTGCTCGCCTGGATGGGGGACTTCGCCGGATGGTCGACGACGATGCCGACTCTTGTGGCATGTCCGAACGGAATCACCACGCGCGAGCCGATCTCGGCCGCTTGATCGCTCCCAACCGTGTAGTCAAACGATCTTCGTTTCGACATCGGAAGAACAACGCGGGCAAGCGCCATCACCTAAGTCCCTTTGCCGCTAAAATGACATGCTTGATTGTTGTTCATAGTACTCCGTCTTATGCGCGGCACTGGCAAATTCCCGACCTTCAAGCAATGAATGCCAACATGCACGACACCATTCGGGCAGATGTTTCCGATTTGCTCGGCTTGCGCATCGCGCGAGTCGCCAATCTGTCGGGAAGCTCCTTCGAAGACAGCTTCATCGCTTTCGCAGCGGATGAGCGCTTCTTTGTCAAGATGGGTGCATGCACTGCGCGTCTCAATGCCGAATTTGACGGGCTTAGAAGCCTTGCTGAAACCGAAACGGTGCGCATTCCCAAGGCTATCGCGGTCGGCCAAGCCGATACCGGTTCGTATCTGATCACCGAATACATCGACTTGTCGGGCCCGCGCCAAGGGTCGTTTGAGCGGCTTGGACGATTGCTTTCGGAACTTCACCAAGTCACCGCCGAATCACATGGCTGGCATCGCGACAACTTCATCGGCGCAACCAAGCAGCCGAATGGCTGGCTCGACAGCTGGCCGGAGTTCTTTCGCGAGCAGCGGCTGAGGCATCAGCTTCGACTAGCCCGGCTAAACGGCCACCTCGGCACGATCCAATCGCTCGGCGAAAGGATCGCTTCAGCTCTGCAAGACATCCTAGGCGAACATGCGCCAAAACCCTCGCTACTACACGGAGACTTGTGGAGCGGCAATTGCGGTTTTGACGAGCATGGCCAGCCGGTGATCTATGACCCCGCAATTTACTTCGGAGACCGCGAAGCCGAACTTGCAATGACACGGCTTTTCGGCGGCTACCCGCCAGAATTCTATCGCGCTTATGCGCAGTCATGGCCGCTCGCACCCAATCATCAAAACCGCTTTGACCTATACAATCTATATCACATGCTGAACCATTTGAATCTATTCGGCGAGTCGTACCTGAGACAAGCCGAAAATCTGATGCGCCAGATCGCTTCAAACTTCCTCTAAGCGGTCTAGCGGCTCGACTGCATCGGCGAAACATCGTCGATGAAGGGACGAAAGTCACCGCTTCTTCGCTGTCTGAAATACCGCTCCAATGCCATGCTGACAACTTTGAATGCAATTTGCGGCCACGGCACATCCGCTTCTGAAAACAGCTCTGTTTCCAAGCTTTCCTCGCCAGGCGCGAATTGAGGCTCCGCCAAAGAGGCGCGAAACACGATGTAGACCTGATTGACGTGCGCGATGTTGTACACCCCGAACAGGTCGCAAGCATCGACTGCGGCGCACGCCTCTTCAAGCGTCTCGCGCATTGCGCCTTCATCGACTGTTTCGCCATTTTCAAGAAAACCCGCTGGAAAAGTCCACAAGCCTCGCCGAGGATCAATCGCCCGCTTGCACAAAAGAACGTCGCCACGATAATCGACAATGCAGCCCGCGACAACCTTGGGATTTTGATAATGAATGAATCCGCAACTCTCGCTGGTGCATATGTAGCGAGGCCTGTTGTCGCCATCGGGCACAGAAATTCCCACCCTTTGCCCGCATTGAGTGCAATAATTGATGTTTATGGGTCGAGCAGACATACGTATGGAATTTTGCAAGCGGACCAGTGAATTTCCGCGATAATTCGCTATGCACAAAAGTATATCCGCAACCTGAAGCCAATTCGAAGCGCGCCGCGCCATAAATCTTGACCACGCTATTGATCATCGCGCCGTTTTTTGCAGTTATCGCTTGCGGCTATTTCGCATCGAAGCGGGGCATTGTCAATCCATCTGCGCGAAGCGGGCTGAATCAATTCGTCTACTACTTCGCTTTGCCGGTGCTGATCTTCTCGCTGATGGCGCAAGCGGACCTTCGCGGCGAGTTCCAATGGCTGTTCGTCGTCGCCTGGACTTGCGCCTCGCTTGCCCTGTTCGGCGCTTCGCTCGTTCTGGCAAAAAGCCTGCTGCGATTGAATTTCCCGAGCAGCGTGGTCTTTTCAACCGCAGCAATCTATGGCAACACCGGCTACCTCGGCCTGCCGTTCGTGATCATCGCGTTCGGCGATGTCGCAGGCATCCCGATCGTCGTGTGCACGACGGTTGATCTTGCCGTCATGCTTCCGCTTGCCTCCCTGCTTCTCGAGCGAAGCCGGCATGAATCGAGTCCTTCCGCCCTACGCTTAGCTCGAGACGCTCTCAAGTCAATTGTCAGCAACCCGCTAATCGTCGCGGTAGCGCTTGGAGCCGCTTTCTCGCTTTCCGGCTTAGCGCTGCCGGATACTGCAGAGCGATTTGTAGAGCTGCTTGGTTCAGCAGCGGCGCCATGCGCACTTTTCGCGCTTGGATCAAGTCTTGTAGAAGACAGCTTCAGCGCGTACAAGTCGCAAACCGCTGTGATTAGCTTCTTGAAGCTGGTCGTGCATCCAATACTGGCATGGCTTGCCATGTATCAGCTGTTCCCGGTCAGCACGACCTGGGCGCAAAGCGCAGTCATTGCCGCCGCAATGCCTGTTGCCGTAACGGTATATGTCTTGTCGCAACAGTTTGGAATCTACACCGGACGCAGCTCTGCGAGCATTCTGATCTCCACCGTCATTTCGGTTGCAACACTGTCGGTGATTCTCAGC
The DNA here is from genome assembly GCA_965214875.1 of Arenicellales bacterium. GTDB lineage: Bacteria > Pseudomonadota > Gammaproteobacteria > Arenicellales > JAJDZL01 > CBDAUN01. Next base: position 3,703,437 of record OZ243980.1, read on the forward strand.
GCCATCACCTGATCGACATGAAACTGCTAGCCGACTGCGGCAATCAATACATCAAATGGCGCTTCGGCGAACAGCGCGGCCGATTCCTTTCAAGCCCGAGGGAACTTCGACACAATCTTGAGTCGCACTGGGGTTGCCTGCGCGCTGTCGATGAAATTTGCGCGGCCAATGTCGCAGGTCCCGAAGTCGAATCAGCGATCGCTGAATTTGCCTTTAGTCACTGGGGTGCAGCCACACGATTTATCGCGTCGAGTCAACATGCCGCAGGCGTCAGCAACGGCTACGCCGACCCCGGCCAACTCGGAGCGGACCGCTGGGCGGCAATTGTCGCGGCCTGGCATCACACCCGGCAAGCGACAGTTGCAGTCGACTGCGGCACGGCGATTACGGTTGACGCTGTCAAAGAATGCGGCGAGTTTGTCGGCGGCTCCATCATGCCGGGGTTTGCAATGTCCACAATCGCCTTAATTCAAAATTCAAGCAACATCAATAGCTCAATGGATGGGCGTGCTAGCATCCCCGGCCGATCAACGGCTGAGGCGGTGCGCGGCGGAACGCTGATCGCGACTATCGCGGGCGTAGACGAATTGGTTGGTCGCTATCGGCAAATTACTGGGAGCGACGGGTCGCTGATCGCAACCGGCGCAGATGCCGCGCTGCTTAATGAGCATTCCCGCTATCAGTTCGAGCTGATCGCGGAACTCGTGCTTGACGGCATCGAGATACTCTGCTGATAGTCTGCGCATCAAGCCTCTCGGATGCTGAACACCGGTCCGCCGGCATCGGAAACGACAGAGTCAATTGCTTTCCCAGCGCAAGAGCCTCTCAAGACGCGACCACTTGCCGTGTCCGTCAAGCGTTTCGATTTGTTCGGACGCGGTCGATTCAGGCAAAAAAGCTAGACACGGCCAAGGGGGTTGACGCGCTTTGTGAAGCTGGCGCCAGTGCGGGCATACTGCAAGATATTTACTGGTGTCGGGTCGCCAAAGTGTCTGAAAATCCGGCATTCTGCGGCACAGTGATATGTGACGCTGTGCTGCGCCTAAGTCGCCGGACAGCAGCCCCGCTTTACGGACAAATCGCCTGTCGCGCACAAACTGCAACCAAGCAAGCATCCGATCTCAGCATTGCGATGCACGACACCGAAGACGTGGATTTTGGCAGCCCCCTTTGGTTTCTGCGTTTCATTCCATGCGCAGACCGCTCTGCAACAGCCATCCTGCGCAATTTCATGCCGAGTCATTCTTCACGATTAGTCCAGCTTGCAGATTGGAAATTGCCGCGATAGCGGAAAAGCCTTGCCACTCACCTTTCACACAGATCCGTTCGTGCGCTCCAATAAGTTAAACCTATCCTTGCCCCCTCAAAGCTCAGCCACTTGCCGCGCCTGCCAATCCGCTTTGACCCAGAGCTCATCAAGCATTTCTATCTGTTTCGGTTCGGCCAAACCCAGCATGAAGCACTCGCCCTCCTGAAGCGCAGCCATGCTGATCGCTTCTTGCTGTTTGTAGGCGGCCGCAATATGCGCGAGCCCTGCACCACGACCGAACTCCTCCTGGACCGTTCGCGCCCTTGAATACACCGAACGGTCTGCGACAACGATGCCTGAACACAGCGCCGCCTCGCCGTCGACCTCTGGGCCGAACAGGACCAGTCCAAACCTGTCGCCCGCCAATCTCATAAGCCGCGACCCAAAGTCTTGCGAAGCCGCGCACATGCCGGCCGCCGCGATTACAACCGACGATTGCGACATCAGCTCTGCACCTGTAGTCAGCGCCTGCGCCAAACCTCCATCGTCATCCATCAAAATATAGGACATGCCCACCTCAAGCGCGCTTCCATCGCCAAGCACTTGCTGAAATCCTGCAACTCCAGCTGTTGTCGCGGCAACCGCTTGGCGATCAATGCCCAACGACTTGAGCCAGTTCACGGTGAACATGACTGCCGGGGTTAAGCCGAAACGTTGCCTCGCAATTGGATGACCCGCTGGATGGCAAGCCGATGCCCAAGCGCCAAATCCGCAAATCAGCGCTCTTTGTCGAGTTCGTCTTTGCTGGCTGAACACGCTTCAATATCCTGTCATTTCGAGATACCCGACTCCGTTCGCCGCGCTGCCGTGCTCGCTTCCACTGACAGCAATCGCGCCTTCCCAGTACCGAAAGGAATCATTGCGTTCCTGCGCGTCGATGAGCGCCACAACATCAAGCTTCATGCCGTGCGTCGGAAGCTCAATTCGCCACTCAACCGGATACTTCGATCCAGAATCGCCACTTTTCCAGGTTCGCCTGGGCTCAAAGTGCAGCCCTTCGGCAGGCAGCAAGACAGCGCCGCCTTGCCTGTCGATCATTACACCATACTTGAACGGCACAGATTCAGGGTCTGTCCGACGTATTTGAAAGGCCATTATTTCCCTGCCATCGTCAAGCTGCAGCGAAAACCAGTCCCATCCCGCATCGCCTTGCGCCAGCACCGAAGAAAACCATTCGTGGTCCATCCAGCTTTCGCCATCAACTTCAAAACTCTGCCCGCGCACCTTCAATGTGCCAAATGTCTTCATGCGTGTCAGCGAGTAGTAGTATGACGCATTGCCGCGCTGCTCGCCCTTGCGGCTGAGCCCGTTGTCACCCTGAGCCACCGCAGGCTTGACGCTATTCAGCGTCAAATCGATCGAGAACTCCTTTGCTCGCCCTTTCATTGACAGATTCAGACAACCGTTGCAGTGCCCGACTGTCCCTCGCACCTCTATATCTTCAACCCATACTGCAAATGGCAGCGCCGTCGCCCCCGCCAATCCCAAGGCGCCTCTGCTGTAGCGCTCGCCGATCAGGTATTGCTGACCGCCGACATCGGTAATCCCGATGTGGGCCAAGTACACCTGATTGCTCGCCCAATCGGAATCAAGATCTGGCTTTTCCGGTGCCATGGCGCGCCGAAAAATAGTGAACTGATAGCCGAATCGGCGCTGGTCGGCGGTTTGCAGATTGCCGGTGAAGTACCACCACTCGGTCTGGAAGCCAAGATGAGGCCCGTGATCCTTTGGAAACTTGAACTGGCGCACTTCCAGCGCTTTCTCGAAGCCTCTCTGGTCGCTGCCAGCAAGCATGCCGTCAAAAGGCATCGACCGGATCGTTTCGCGATCGGGCGGTTCACTTTCGGCAACCGCACCGGCGCCGGCGAGCGCCGCCAGTGACAAAGCGAATAGGTAATGCCAGCACCGCATCATCGGCTACTCGAACTGAACCAGCCGAAGCGATACGCGATTTGCCAGCCGCCAAGCCGATACCGTGCCTGCCAAACAAGCGGCAATCACCGCTAGCGCTACCGCCTCGAATATCACAACGCCATCAACCAGCATCTGCATGGTCCAGCCGAAAGACCGCTGATTGACGACCCGGATTAGCATCCACGACAGCATCAAGCCAGCGGTATGGACAGAATTCCTGCAAAAAAGCCCATCATGGCCGTCTCAGCACTAGCTGATGCCCAGATCTGGCGGCGGGTAAATCCAATCGCATTCTGGATGCGCAGTTCATGCTCGCGATCAATCTGTATCATCGCAAGAACCGACACCACTGCGATGAATGCCACCACGATGGCCAAACTTCTAAGCACCGCAGTGATCGCAAAAGTCTGATCGAACACTTTAAGCGACGCTTCGCGCAAAGCGCCCGCGCTGAACACGCTCACCCAAGGCGAGTTCACCGCCTCTGCAACCGCATTCGACAGCTCTTTCACATCGACTCCATCGGCGGCGAAGATCGCAACCGCCGTTATCGCGCCATCGTTGAAGTTGGCTCTAAAGACATCAAGATGCATCGATACGATGCCTTGATCAGAACTGTAGTCGTAGAAAACGCCCAGCACCGGCATCTCCACAACCGTCTGTCCGGCATAGAACGTCATGCTGTCGCCAACACCAATGTCATGCCTCCAGGCAAACGGCTGCGATATGATGACGCCTTCGGTCTGGAACCGGTTCCAGAGCAGGCCCGGCATGCGCTCGACGAAACGATAGCCGCCAAAATTGCTCTCGCCGTAATCAAGCGCGACAACTCTTGATCGCCCCTCAGGTCCGTTGAGCCAAGTCCAATTGGCGACACCGATCGAATCGACCCCTGGCAACAATCGCAATCGCTCAACCTGCGCCTCATCAAGATGCCCGCCGTATTCGCTTTGTGTCGTAACGTATAGATCGGCAGTAAGCCGATCAACCAGCCAAGCATCAACCGCTGTCCGAAAGCTGCTAATCATCACGCCGACACCGATGGTTGCTGAAATCGCCATGCACAATGCGCAGACCGCCGCCGATGTGCGCCCGCCCGTCATGGCGAAAGCCCTGCTTGCCAAAATCCCTCTTACGCCAAAAAGAGCAAAGGAAACACCGCGGAGCAATTTGCTCAAATTGGCGCAAAGCATCGGCACCAGGCACAGATAGCCTGCGACCACCAAGTAGATGCTAGCAAATCCGGACATCAGGCTGCGCGAGTCAAGCTGCATCACCACCATGCCCGATGCTGCCAGCAACGCGCACAGCATAAATGGCGATCGCCCGCGACTCAGTCGCTTCATGCCCGATTGCCGTGAACCGCCGATGGAAGATTTGATGCCATAGACCTGCAGCAAGGCCGGCAATGCCGAAAGCAACGTCGCCCCAAGTCCAAGCGCGAGCGCCACCACTGTCGCCTGCGCGGATATGGCTAAAGATGATGTGCTGATCGGTGCATACAAAGCGCTAATCGAGCGTTCAACCAGATACAGCAGCCGCTCAGACAGCAATGTGCCGAATGCAAACCCGATCAAAGTCGCAAATATGCCGATGCACAGCGCCTCAAGCGCAAAGCATCCTGCAATGGCACGGCGGGTTGCGCCAAGCGCGCGCAACGTGATGATACGCGACTTTCGACGCATCGCCAGAAACGTCATGGTGTTGTAGATCAACAAGGCAGCCACTAGAATTGCAAGCAGACTCATAGCGGTCAAATTGGTCTGAAACGACTGGATGATCGAAGCTAGCGCCTGCCTTCGAAGCTCTGTGCTTTGCAGCCAAGCGCCTTGCGGCAGCAGCTGTTCAAGCGCTTCGATCGATTCATCCGTGGACGGCAGGCTCAGTTGAATGGAGGAAAGCTTGCCGCGCATGCCTAGCACCGATTGCGCCGATGCAATATCCATCAGCAAAAGCGATTGGAGCGACTGCCGCTGGACGATATCCTTTGGCTCAAGTGCGCCGATAATGACCACTTCGTGCACAGCGCCGGCGTATTCGATGGAGATGCTGTCGCCCACGCGCACACCAAGTTGACGCAGCGTTTCGCCACTTGCAAGCGCGCTCAGGGGCTCTGCTATCAAACGGGAGATGGCAACCGACGCGGATGACCCCAAATGCTCTTCAAACTCGAATGACGCAATCGGATCGACTCCGTAGACCGTCGCGGACCGTCGCGCGGAACCGACTATGCGAACCCTGCCTTGCACCAGCGGCTGCACCGGATGCGGCGTGCTTAAGCGAATGCTTCGGTAGAGCCCATCGTCGATTTCCCCTTGAATGGCATGCGTTGATGCTGCCGAGATCGCATCGCTTGCGGCAAGAAAGCTCTCCTTAGCGCTGTGGTTGGCAAGATCCACAGCCACCACAGCGGCGACGCCAAGCGCCACCCCGACAACGGAGAGCAGAAATTGCATCGGAGCGCGCGCAATGTCGCGCATCCAAGCGAGCAAGATGATCTTCAAAACAATTTCAACGCGTTGCTGAGGGCGTCTTCATCGCGCCTTTGACCGTTTCACAACGTCTCGAGCGCACCAAGCTTAAGTTGCCATTTATGGTCGCAGTGCCGGGCCATTTCCATGCTGTGCGTCACGATGACTACAGTAAACTGACCGCGCGCCTGCGAGAGCGTTTCGATCACCTTGCGGGCCGAACGCTCGTCGAGATTGCCGGTCGGCTCGTCGGCAACAATGAGCCGAGGCCGATGCACGAGCGCGCGAGCGATCGCAACGCGCTGCTGCTCCCCGCCGGACAATGCAGCCGGATAGCTGTTGCGCCGCGCCTCGAGCTCGACACTGCGCAAAGCTTGCTGGACACGGCGCACTCGGTCATCAAGCTTGTTGAGCTCCAAAGGCAGCATGACATTTTCCGCCACAGTCAGCGAAGGAATCAGATTGAAGAACTGAAACACGATTCCAATATGGCGCCGGCGAAGCAAAGTTCGCTGCCGCTCGTCGAGCCCCGTCATTGCGACGCCGCCAATGTCGATTGTGCCGGCATCGGCCGTGTCGAGCCCAGCAATCAGATTCAGCAGCGTTGTCTTGCCGGACCCGCTGCGCCCCATGACGGCATGCATGGCACCAGCTTGAAAATCGGCTTCGACCTGATCCAGCACCATGCGCCTAGTGCCGCCTTCCTCATACGACTTGCACAAGCCGCGAATCGAAACTGCCGAATCCTGTGCCGTCATCTTGCGCTAAGCATATGGGGTTGCATCAGCAACATCAATGGAATTTAAGCCATGGCGCAGACGCACAAGCAGCACCTCCACGCCGCTTGCAAGAGCGCTCTGCAAACTCCTGGCATAGGCGGGATCAATATCCGCAGCCGGCTCGAACGCCTTGCCCTCGGGTCGATTGATCGCGAAAATCAGCACTGCCCGCTCGCCGGCCTGAGCCAAGGAAGACAGCAACTCGAGGTGCTTGCGGCCTCGCGTCGTCACGGCATCTGGAAACCTGACCATGCCGTCTTGCAACAAAGTGACGTTTTTGACTTCGACCCACGCACTCGGCTTGACACCATCGCACAGGCGAAAGTCGAATCGCGATTTAGGGAAATTCGCGACATCGCAAGCAGGTTCGCGCTTAAGCGTCCGGTAGCCTGCAAGCGCATCGATCGTGCCGGCTCGGACGCCATCGGCGATGACGGCATTGACGCGGGCGGTGTTCACGCCAATCCAGCCGCTGCCCATGTCGACCCGCTCCAGCGTCCACTTTAGTTTGCGCTTCGGGTTGTCGCTTTTGGATATCTGCGCCGGCGCATTCGGACGCCAGCAGGTTTTCATCGAACCGGTATTCGGGCAGTGTGCTGTTACCACGCCGAGTTTCGGCACGTCGACATCGGCAAAAAAGCGCTTATAGCGATCGAGAATACGCCCATCGGTGAGCGGCGGCAGTTCCACGGCCAACGACTATTTGAATCCCATATAGACTTGCATCGGCTGGTTCGGCACCACGCCGTCGAACACTGCGGCCAATCGACTTAGATCCGCCACCGGATAGCCTTCAGTCCATGCACCGATGCCGAGAACATCATCAGATTTAAGCGCAATCCCGCGTGAATTGAGCGCATCGCGCATCCGCAGCACCGCATCGATCGGATGGGTGCGGCCCGGGTCCAAGCTGGAAGCCGCAAGCTGCTGCTTGTCCTGATCAAGCAGCGTAATGCCGACCTTCGGCAAGCGCTCGACCCAGTCGACATCGTCAGCAAGTTCAACTTCGTTTCCAAGTACATACATCCTGATCTGCAAATTTGCCGCCATATGCTGCTCGGGGTTGCGGCGCGCATCCGCTGCAAGCAGCTGATCCGACATTCGCACTGCAGGTATGACGCTTTGCAAGGCGGCCAGAGCATCCTCGCGCGTTGTTGCGGAATTGATGTCTTCTGAACCGACTCGAAACATCAGCTCTCCAGCCGCCAGCATCTCGATACCGAAGTCTCGTGTCACAACTGCGCGAGTGCCGGTGAACATGTTCTCGAGCAAAATGCCGGTTGGCGGCATCTCTGCATCGGCCGCCGCATCGGCCAAATAACCGACATCCATACCCCAGGTCGGGCGCATCAGCGCGACCAGATAGTCTTGAACATTGATCACTTGGCTCGGCTCGACCAACACCGGCTCATGCTGCGCTTGGATGCGGGAAAACGCTTCGAAATAGGCAACGGCTGCACCTTCAATGTCGAACGATTCGGCGCAAGCGCCGGCAGGCACTAGCGCAAGTGCGCAGGCAAGAGCATATTGTTGAAACCTAGTATGCATGTATCAGGCGACCTGTTCCATGGCGTACGTTAAAGATTGGCAGCAGTCCGAGCTATGGAAGAAAATCATTGACTAGAAGCAAGAATGCTCTAGTAAGTTCATCCGTTTGGAAAATGCGCTACTACGAGGCGGCAAATACCTACTACTCATTCGTCAAGTATGCGCTTTCGAGCAATAATCTCAATTTGTGAAGCATCGAACTTCCATCTGCTTCGTCCTCCGAAGTTATCAATTTATCAATATAACTATTATCACGGCACCATTGGCGCTTAAGTTTCCAAGCTTCTTTGTAACTCGGTATGTGCAACATTCCAAGATGCTCCCAGTTAGCAAGCGTCTCTTCAAAGCTCGCCGTGAAGCCAGGCAATCGAAAGTCTTTCGGGTCTGAGCGTGAAATTAGCTGATTCCGAGACTGTCTAAAGTGTCCGCCATAATTACCTCACTATTGGAACGGGCCGCCATCCCTTTCCGAGTACGATGAATTAGCGCCTCAGCGTGTGGTGCCCAAGCGGCTCTCGGGCTAAGTGACAAAGTGAGCACATTGGTGTTCCGCATCGTTGCATCCGAACAATTTGGACCGCGCAGCCGCAGTAATGACTGAATGTTTTGTCGATAAGCAATACCAGCTTTTCCGGAATCTGGTAAGTCCAGTGCAGACCAGCTCACGCGATAGTGTGGAAGCTTCTTGAGGAATAATGAGAAAAACCACCCCAAAATCACTGCCTTGAAGCGGACGGCGGCAGGAAGAACTTACCTAATTCGTGCCAGCGGGGACGCTTGAAAACCGGATGAGGAAACCGAGAATCACAACCGCGGCCACCCACAGCCCGATCTGCCAACGCAGATTGTCCTTGTCCCGCCTGTGGGCTTCCGCGTCGCGCTCAACATCTTGCTTGGCCATGTCGGCCTTCCAATCGGCCATGTCGGCTCGAAAGCGCTCAAGCGTTCCCTGAAGGTCAGACTGCAATGTTTTCATACGCTCCTCCAGAACGGCAATCCGCTCCGACAGTTCATGGCTGGCTGGTTCGCTCATATTCCTATGCTATCCGAACCCGGCGCAAGTTTCAAGCCGAATTGTCCCTGCCAACCGCCTCGCTCAGGCACCGTCTGCACATCGCGGAGCCTCAAGATCCGGCTTCCAGGCATGATGCGCGACCCTGCCCGCCTTGCAATGTAGCTGGCGGCAGAAAGAGTTTCCCTAATTCGTGCCAGCGGGGACGCTTGAAAACCGGATGAGGAAACCGAGAATGACAATCGTGGCCACCCACAGCCCGATCTGCCAACGCAGATTGTCCTTGTCCCGCCTGTGGGCTTCCGCGTCGCGCTCAACATCCCGCTTGGCCATGTCGGCCTTCCAATCGGCCATGTCGGCTTTCAAGTTGGCGGTATCCGCTCGAAAGCGCTCAAGCGTTCCCTGAAGGTCAGACTGCAATGTTTTCATACGCTCCTCCAGAACGGCAATCCGCTCCGACAGTTCATGGCTGGTTGGCTCGCCCATGTTTCTATGCTATCCGAACCTTGTGCACGTTTCAAGCCGAATTGCCCCTGCCGACCGCCCATCGCAGCCGTAGAGAAACCCCTCTCTGGCAGCCCATGACGACTCTCCGCTTAGCGCTTTCTCCTGCTTGCGCTTGCGGAGGCCGGACTGACGAACCCGCATTCGGCGAGATCCTGGTACCGCAGCGAGTGCCGGATTTCCTTGCACCGTGAATTTTAGCGAAAAATCCGACCGAAAAATTTCTAATGCGAATTTTGGGCGATTGACCGCCTAAACCCGATTCGGCGCTTGCGCTTATAATAGCCCCAGCAATAGATGCAACGCAGCACGGAGCAAAACCTTGGTATTCGGATACGACTTTAAATTAGATAGCGACAGCTTCAAATGCTACCATTCGATTCCATCTGAATTCGCATTTTGCAAACCCGACCCCGCACAGCGCGTCACTTTGTCGAGCAACCTGAACCCTCACCTCAAATGGTGGGGAGCATGCCCGCACGTCAAATCATACGTTCTGCTCTGCCGCGACCGCTACGCGCCAGCGGTTCGCGACGATGTCAACAAGGAAGGCCGCGAATTGCCGCACAACCTCAAGCGGACAGACTTCTATCACTGGGTGCTGGTAGACATTCCATTATCGGTCAGCTCTATCGAGCAAGGCTCGCATAGCAGCAGCGTGATGCCGCGAGGCAAAGACGGGCCGCAAGCGCCGGGCGCAATGCGGCATGGACTGAACGACTACACCGAGTGGTTCGCGGGCGATCCGGAAATGGCTGGAAACTATTTCGGCTACGATGGTCCGTGTCCGCCTTGGAATGATGCCAAAGTTCATTGGTACCGATTCGAAGTGTTCGGCCTGCTTTGCGAGAAGACTCCGGTCGAGGGGGTTTTTACCGGGCGCGATGTCTACAAGGCGATTCAAGGCCATGTCGTTGAGTCGGCCTATATCGAGGGGACTTATACCCTAAATCAGGCAGATGCCGGCTAGTCGGGCCGCACGATGAAGCATCGAAATCATTCGCCCCACCTGACTGCGCTAGCTTTGGCGACAGCAGTCGCGATCATCGCCGGATGTGCCTCCGACAACCATCAGCCCGCCATATGCGCGGCGCTGGACGACCCCGAAGACTACACCGAAACCCACGATCCGATGGAGCCGTTCAACCGTTCGGTGTATGACTTCAACGTAGCGGCCGACAAGGCGATTCTAGAACCGGTCGCACGCTCCTATCAGAAAAACGTACCCATCCTCGTGCGCAACCGCGTAACCGATTTCACCAATTTCCTCAAGGAACCGCGCAATCTTGCTTCAACCTTGATGAGAGGAAAACTGCAAGAGTCGGCGCAAGTCACGCTTCGAATCGCCACCAACGCCGTGCTCGGCATCGCAGGCACTGTCGACATCGCCGGTCACGCCGGCATTGAATACCGCAACCACACCTTTGGCGATGCCTTTGCGCACTGGGGCATCGGCGACGGACCTTACGTCGTGGTGCCCTTTTTCGGACCCACTAACGCCCGCGACGGCACCGGAAACCTGGTCCGTCATGTCTACGTCAACACCACCAAGCGCATCTCCAGCTCCGACTTGCAACTCGGCACCCAAACTGCCGGTATCGTCAACAATCGCGCACGCCTGCTGCCGCTGACGGATGTCGTTGAACAGCAACCCGATCCATACATTTTCGTTCGCGAAAGCTACCGGCAAAACCGCCTCAATCAGATTTGCAACCCATAAGCCCAAAATATTTCTGATTCACATGGCGGCCTACGCAATCGGAGATATTCAAGGGTGCTACAAGCCCTTTCGAAGACTGCTTGACCGAATCGAATTCGACCCGGCAAATGATCAGCTGTTCATAACCGGCGATCTGGTCAATCGCGGCAAAGACTCGCTCAAAGTGCTGCGCTATCTGATGAAGCACGAGTCAAGCGTTCGCACCGTATTAGGCAATCACGATCTGCATCTGCTCGCCGTATCTGAGGGTTTGGCCGTACGGCGCCAAAGCGACACCTTCGAAGATGTGCTTATCGCGCGTGACCGAAATGACCTTCTTGACTGGCTGCGGCATCAACCAATCGCGCTGCATGATGAATCGCTCGGCATCCTGATGGTGCATGCCGCAGTTCACCCCGCGTGGAAACTGGGCGAATGCATGCGCCATGCAAATGAAATCGAAACACGTTTGCAGGGTGACAACTACCGAAAATTCCTTTCCCGGCTCTATGGCAACAAGCCGAAACGCTGGTCCGAACAACTGCGCGGCACCAAGCGCTTGCGCTGCCTGGTGAACATATTTACCCGGCTTCGCTTCATGAACGTCGATGGATCACTCAGTTTCAATCACGCTGGCGCACCAGGCTCTCAGCCTGTCTGCCTAGTGCCATGGTTCGACTTCCCGACAAGAACCAAACTTTCGTCTACAATAGTTTTCGGGCACTGGTCCTTGCTCGGCGTACATAGCGGCAACGGGGTTCTCGCTCTGGATGCCGGATGCTGCTGGGGACGCTCTCTATGTGCGGCAAGAATCGATGCGCCAGAATTCGAATTCAATTTTGAGAGGTGTGGCTAATCCATGAGTGCCGCAGATGAAACCCAGAAGTACAAAATAGCGATCTCCGTCGATACCACTTTCCTAGGGCGCAAATCCTTCGAAGACGGCGAGCGCTTTGTGTTCTCCTACACCATCACCATCTCCAATAAAGGCGATGTTCCGGCAACACTGCTCAAGCGCTATTGGCTAATCAAAGACGGCGACGAGCGTGTAGAAGAAGTGCGCGGCGATGGTGTCGTCGGCGAACAGCCCTATCTTCTCCCAGGCGAGGCGTTTCGCTATACCAGCGGTACATTTTTAGAATCTCCAGTCGGCACGATGGAAGGACATTACCACATGATCGCCGACGATGGCAACAACTTCGAGGCAGAAATACCGCGCTTTCATCTCACCGCCCAGTCCTACCTGCACTGAGCGGCCAGCACTCAGATATCGAGATTGGCAACGTCGAATGCGTGGCGCTCGATAAATTCTCGACGCGGCTCGACCTCTTCGCCCATCAGATCCACGAACACTTGCCCGGTGGCAAAGTCATCGTCGATCGTCACTTTGCGCAACAAGCGCTTTTCCATATCCATGGTCGTCTCGCGCAACTGATCGGCATTCATTTCGCCTAGACCTTTGTAGCGCTGGATGGTAACTCGGCGACGCGCCTCTGCAAACAGCCACTCGATCGCATCGGTAATTCGGCGGTGCTCAGACAGTTTGCCGCCTCTAGTCGCCTGCAAAGCGGCTGAACCATTGCTTTTATAGCCGATTTCGTAATCGCTCAATGCCGTCAGCGAGCGGTAGGCGGGCAACTCAACGAACGCCTGATCGATTTCCATCGTGCGCATCACGCCAAGATCGTTGGTTTCGATCCGGATGCAGTAGATGTTGCGGCCATTGCCTGACGATGCCGGCATGACGCTCATGCGACGCGTTTTTCCATTAACCGAATCAGTCGACAGCAACTCGGCAAGATGATCTTTGTACTGGGCCATCGTCTGTTCGTTTCCGAAGTCTTCCGCGTTCAGCTGCCGCAACCTCGCGATCGCCTCGACGATCTCCCGCTCATAGGTTGCGCATAGCGATTCGACGCTTTTTTGCGCCTTGATGTGCTTCTCGCAAAGCCCCGCTAGCATCTCGCCCTCCATGGTGGTCGACCCGGTGCCGTTGCTGAGCACGAACGTTGCGTCTTCCGATGCGCTTTGAAGCAAAAACTTCTGGTAATCGGATTCGTCAGCGAGGTAGCGCGCTTTTTTATTAACCGTTACTTTATAAAGCGGCGGCTGAGCAATATACAGATAGCCTTGCTCGACGATTTGGGGCATCAGCCGATAGAAGAAGGTTAGCAGCAGTGTCCGAATATGGGATCCGTCGACATCGGCATCGGTCATGATGATGATCCGGTGGTAGCGCAACTTCTCGTGGTCGAATTCTTCATCTCCAAGACCGCCCGCGCCCAGCGCAACATAAAGCGCGACAATTTCTTCGGATGTCAGCACCCGGTCGCGGCGAGCCTTTTCGACATTGAGTATCTTGCCCTTCAGCGGAAGCACAGCCTGATAGGCGCGATCGCGAGCCTGCTTAGCGGAGCCTCCTGCGGATTCCCCTTCCACCAGGAACAGCTCGCACTTGGCCGGATCTGTCTCCTGGCAGTCGGCCAGCTTGCCCGGCAAGCCCGACTGGCTGAGCAGCCCTTTGCGCTGCACCATCTCCTTGGCTTTGCGCGCCGCTTCTCTGGCTTTGCCGGCATCGATGATCTTCTCGATGATCGGCTTTGCCTGCTGCGGATTTTCGTCTAAAAACGCTTTCAAACCATCAGCGACGATTTGACTGACCGGCCGTTCGACCTCAGACGACACCAGCTTATCCTTGGTCTGCGAGGAAAACTTCGGATCTTCAACCTTCACCGAAATAATTGCTGTCAACCCTTCGCGGACATCTTCTCCGGTAATCGATGACACCTTCATCTTTTTGGTATAGCCGGTGCTATCCATATACTCTTTGATGGTTCGCGTGACCGATGACTTAAATCCGCTTGCATGGGTCCCGCCATCGACCTGGAAGGTGGTGTTGGTGTAGCAGCGCATGTCTTCGTGATACTGATCGCTCCAGCGCATCGCTACATCGACATCGACGGTGCTTTCCGTTCCGCCAAATTCGATAATCGTATCGTGCAAGGGCTTTCTTGATCCGGTCCGATGGCGCACAAATTCCCCGATTCCGCCGTCATACTTCATCGAGTCGCGCTTGGCCGCGCCACCTCTCTCATCGGTCAGATCAATCAACAGCCCCGGGGTCAGGAATGCCAGCTCGCGGAGACGTTCATGCAGCTTCGCATAGTTGAATTCAATGTCTTTGAACACCTTGGCCGACGGCTTGAACCGGACTTCGGTACCAGTTTGTCCAGTTTCTCCAATGACCGTCAGCTCGTTGGCCGGCTCGCCATCGGCGAAGTCTTGACGATGCACCAATCCATCGCGGTAGACCGTCAGGCTTAGACGCTCGGACAAGGCATTGACAACCGACACGCCAACCCCGTGCAGACCGCCTGTCTTGGTGTAGGCATCATCGCCGCCGAACTTGCCGCCGGCATGGAGAACCGTCATTACCAAGGTGGCGGCGGGCAGATTGTCTTCTTCCTCGATGCGTCCCGTTGGAATGCCGCGGCCATTGTCGCGCACCGTGATAGATCCATCCTTGCCAATCCTTACATCGACCATGTCGCAGTAGCCTGCAATCGCCTCATCGATCGCGTTGTCCACCACCTCCTTGACCATGTTGTGCAAGCCGGTGCCATCATCGGTATCGCCGATATACATGCCAGGCCGCTTGCGCACAGGCTCAAGTCCTTTCAGAACTTCGATGCTGCCGCTGTCGTACGAAGGTGTATGGTCCAAGTCCGCTTGAGTCTGCATGAATAGCTACCGAAAATTCTTATTGTGGTGCATTTGCCGGTCGACTGGCCCAGAAACAACCGACTTTGAGCAACTGACGGCAACGAACGCCGGATGCTCGATGAATCGCTAGAGAGTGCGTCAATCCTTCATCAGCATGACAAGGTAAAGGGTCGATTCGTCATCGGGATTCTTGATCACGCATGCTGATTCGGAGTTCGCATAGTTGAATTGCATTTTCTTGGCATTCGACATCGCTCTGATGATGTCGATGATGTATTGGCAATTGACGTTGATGGTGAAGCGCTCACCATCATAATCGGTTGGTATCGTCGCATTAACCTGCTGCAACATGCTTGAGCCGATACTTTGCAGCATGGATGCGCTTTCGGTATGCAACTTGATTGAGCGCTCTCCGATATCCAGCAACGCGCCAATTGCAACGTTTGCAGACTCTGCAATGATGTTTGCGCGCATGAATGCCGATTCGATTTGCGCATAGTCCGACTCGAAGGACCGAGTCAGGTTTGCAGGAATGACCGCTCGCCAGTCCGGATATTGCGCTTCGAGCAACTTCGATATGAATTGCACTTGGGGCGTTGAAATGCTGATGTGCTTGGGACTCAGTCTTACCGTAATGGTGGAAACCAGTTCCGGAAGCAACTTTCTTAAGTCGTTGATCGTCTTGTTCGGAACGATAACCCGGCAGGTCTCCCCAATGTCGGTCACAGTTTCAATGACGCTGGTCGCAAGCCGATGCGCATCGGTTGCTACGCCGCGCAAAGTTTTGTCGCTAATCTCCAGCATCATTGCATTCAGATAAAACCGCGATTCGTTTGTCGCCATGGCGAACGATATCTTGTTGAGCAGCTCACTCAGCTCCGAGCGGCTGACTTGAAACTCGCCGGTCCATTCTCCAGAAGCTATGCGTGGAAATGATGACGCATCCAGGAGCTTGGTCCTGAAGTTGTTCGCATCGGGACCGCCCACTCCGCCTTCGATATTGATCAAAAGCTCGTCTTCACCGGCCTGCTCGAACACAAGATCTACCCCTTCAGGCAACCGGTTGCAAAACTTTTGGGCGCTATTGGCCGGAAAGGTGATGCAGAAATCGTCTGTTTCAACATCCTTGATGGTTTCAGAAACCTCCACCTCGATACGCGAGCCAGTCAGCGTCAGTGCTCCGCCTTCGGCTCGCATGTAGCAATGAGACAGTAACGGAATAGTCGGATGCTGTTCGATAACTTTGCAAACCCGGCTTAGGGGGCCGAGAATCTTTTCTCTGTTGATAACAAATTTCATAACAAGCGATTAAAAGTGTAATATTGCTGTTATTGGCTCTGTTGAAACAATGGATTGTCTAATTTTAATTTTCAGAACAAATACTTGGATTCAACTTTCGGTGTGGAGAAAAAGCCATGCGAAATTGAATACATGTGGATAACATAGGCCGCCGACTTTGACGCGTAAAGTTGTGCACATGTTCTTGCCTAATTATACACCGTTGGTTGACAGGCAGGTCGCATATTTTGCTAAGCGAATAAGACAATTGCCCGCAGCTTGGCAGCTTAATTTGATTTTGACCATTTGATGCAACTGAGCCTCGTCGAGTTCCAAGAAAACTTCGTTCTCGTTCAGTAATTCAGGGTCTTTTTCAGGATGCTGTATTCGTTAGCGGTTTTAGTGTCTGTCTCAGCCAGCTTGGCAATCCGCTCGCAGGCGTGCAGCACAGAGGTATGGTGGCGGTCGGCGAAGAACTTGCCGACTGCGGGCAGGCTCTTGGTGGTCAAATCGCGGGCAAGCGACATCGCCATGTGGCGGGCGCGCACCAGATTGGCCTTGCGCCCTTTGCCTTGGATGTCCTCGGCGCGGACGCCGTAGAAATTTGCCACCGTCTGAAGGATATCCTCAAGCTCAAGCGGCTTGGAGTTGTATCGAAGCATGTCTCGCAGTACCCGCTTGGTGACATCGATGGTGATCGGACGACCCAGGAAGCGGTGGTGCGCAATCAGCTGATTGAGCGCCCCCTCAAGCTCGCGCACATCCGGCTTGACCTTTTCTGCAATGAAATAGGTCACTTCGTCGTCTAGCTCGATGCCCTGCTTGGATGCTTTGGACATCAGAATGTTGACCCGGTGTTCGAATTCCGGCTCGTTGACCGGAGCGACAATGCCTTGCCCGAACCGCGACTTAAGACCGCTTTCGACCTTGTCGAGCTCACGGTAGTACTGGTTGCAGGTAATGATGATTTGCTTGTTTGATTCCAGAAACTGGTTGAAAGTGCTGAAAAACTCGTTTTGAGACGCACTCGCGCCGGCAAACAGATGCACATCGTCGACCAGCAGAATGTCGAGCGACCGGTAGGTCAACTTGAATTGCTCGACCGCCTCGGGATTTTTCTTTCGAAACTGCCGCAAAAGATGCTCGACATAGTTTGATGCCTGAACGTAGCCGACTTTCGCGTTGGGCTCGCACTGCAAAATCCTGTGGCCTACCGCCTGCATCAGGTGAGTCTTGCCAATGCCGACATTGCCGTAGATGTAGAGCGGGTTGGCATACCGAGCTCCCGGATTTTCGCCAACCGCCTCGGCTGCGGCATACGCGAACTTGTTCGAGTCGCCGAGCACGTAGTCCTCGAAGGTATACGTGGGATTGAGCTTGCCAAGACCGAATGGCAGACTTTGCTCAGGCCTGGGCGAGCGCGAAGTTTTGATCTTGGCTGCCGCTTTGGCAGGCCCGTTGGCCGCTATTTCGAGCCCGATTTCCATCTTTTGCCCGCAGACAGAGCTTGCTGCATCACAAATCAGTTCGATATAGTGCGTTCGGACCTCTTCGAACACATAGCGGTTTGGCGCGGAAAGCTTCAGCTTGCCACCGTCGCAGTCGCCCTTGAGGGGGCGGATCCAGCGATGATATTCGCTGGCTTCGACTCGGGCTTCCAGACGGTCAAGTATGATGGGCCACATAGTTGTTGCTCGTTGTTCTTTGTGGTAGGTTGAATATGTTTCTGCGCTCGCACTTAATCAGTCCTCCTCAAGTGCCCCGGAGCCGTGAAGCTCGGTCAAACGGGTGTGACGCAATGTCCGATAGTGTGGACTATCGATTTTGGTTTGTAAAGCAAAAAAAATCAGACCGATTAAAAACAAACATCTATGTCGCTTGCACGAGAATTTGACAACCGCTTTGACGATTGGAAGTGAGAAAATCGGGCAAGATATGCATTCAAAATGTCGAAAAATTGTCAACATTGAATTTGCTATAATTTGCGCTTCGCTGATCAGCAACCGACTTGATCGGAGTTTGTCCATGTGGGCCCGGCACTTACCGGGATCAGCTTATGCCGCCGGTTGCACCAGCATAGATTTTTTAGCTAAATTATTGGTTTTACATATGAAACGCACCTTTCAACCCAGTAACATAAAGCGCAAGCGCAAGCATGGTTTCCGCGCTCGGATGCGTACGCGCGGCGGTCGTGCAGTGATCAATGCAAGGCGGGCAAGAGGGCGCGCGCGGCTGAGTGCCTAAGGCTCGCTCGCCGCGGTTCACTCTCCCAAAGTCTAGGCGGCTGCTACGTACCAGCGAATATCGGACGGTGTTCGGCCGCAATCGGCAGACATCGAATCGGCAGTTCCGCGTACTAGCCCGGTTCAAGCAGCCTCAAGCGCCGCCTCGACTTGGCGTTGTCGTGTCTCGCCGAGTGTCGCGCAGCGCCGTAGTTCGCAACCGCATCAAGCGGCAGGTCAGAGAATGTTTTCGACAGCGTCAAGCCGAACTTGCAGGCTGCGATCTGGTGGTTATTGCGCTAAAGGCAAGCGAAGGCATGCCAAAGGCGATTCTTCGAGAAAGCTTAGAAAAATTACTGCAACAAGTAGCCAGGCAATGCAAAAAACGTTGATTGCGCTAATTCGCGCGTACCGATATGTTGCAAGTCCCATGCTTGGTCCGTGCTGCCGCTTCTATCCCACCTGCTCAAGCTATGCGCTCGAGGCGGTTCAGCGACATGGTCCGTGGCGAGGCGCATGGCTCGCGGTCAAAAGGGTGGGAAAGTGCCATCCATGGCATCCAGGCGGGGTCGACCCGGTTCCTGAAGACTAATAGTTCGAAGTGATGGATTTCCAACGTGCCGCCTTGGCGATCGCGCTTGGCCTGCTGCTGTTGCTGATCTGGCAGGCTTGGGTCGAGTACGAAACCGACAAGAATCTGGCCCGGCAGACGACGGCTGGGGCCGAGCAGGATATTCCGAATGCTCCGGCAGCGCCTGCCATTTCAAACGATGCCGGTATTCCGCAAGCGCCAGCTGCGCCGGCAGCGTCCTCAGCGGTGCCGGCCGTAAGCCAGGCCGTTGAGCGGGTCTCGACGCTGGAAACCGCGCAGCGCATCAAGGTCGAGACGGATGTTTTCAAAGTCGAGATCGATACCTTGGGCGGCGATCTCAGGGATGCCCGCTTGCATGCCTATCCGGTGGCGACCGATCAGCCGGATACGCCATTTCCTCTGCTTAAAGATACCGGTCCGGATTTGATTGTGGCGCAATCAGGCCTGATCGGACAGGAGGACTATCCGAACCACAAGACCCAGTATGCGGCCCGCTCGCTATCGTATTCGCTGCAAGACGGCAGCGAAACGTTAAGCGTGCCGCTTGATTGGACTTCGCCTGACGGCATCGCCTACACCAAGGTATACACTTTCTACCGCGATAGCTACCTGGTGGATGTTGAATATCGGATTGCCAACAACAGTGGTCAGGACTGGCAAGGCTACATGTACGGTCAGTTTATGAGTACCGAATTCGTTCCCGATAGCGAGGGGTTCTGGATTTTCCGCGCCTTGCCAAGCTATCGAGGCGCTGCGGTCTACACAGCTGAAGACAAGTACGAGAAGATCGACTATGGCGAAATTCGAGACGAGGATTTGTCGCAGCAGACCGATTCGGGCTGGGTGGCCATGTTGCAGCACTATTTCGTCAGTGCCTGGCTGCCGCAAGACAATGCGCCATATCGGATGTATACGCGCGCCTTGGGCGCGGGCGGCACTGAGCCGCGCTATCAGGCTGGCTATGTAGCGCTCTCGCCTACCGCTATCGCCGCCGGATCAACCGGCACGCTGAGTTCGCGGCTTTATGTCGGCCCGAAAGAGCAAAGAAGAATCAAGGAGCCTGCAGAGGGTCTGATCCTTACCGTCGACTATGGCTGGCTTACGCCTGTGTCTTCGCCGCTTTTTTGGATCCTGAGAGAAATTCACAATATTGTCGGCAACTGGGGCTGGTCGATCATCATTCTAACCTTGATGGTCAAGCTCGTGTTCTACCCGCTGTCAGCTGCGAGCTACAAGTCGATGGCAAAGATGAAAAAACTGCAGCCGCGGCTGAAAACGCTTAAGGAGCGCTATGGTGACGACAAGCAGAAGATGAATCAGGAGATGATGTCGATCTATAAAAAAGAGAAGATTAATCCTCTTGGAGGCTGTCTGCCCATTTTGATTCAAATTCCCGTATTCATCGCTCTTTACTGGGTTTTGCTTGAAAGTGTCGAGCTGCGTCAGGCGCCGTTCATATTCTGGCTCAACGATCTGTCGGTCAAGGATCCGTTCTATGTGTTGCCAGTCTTGATGGGCGCTTCGATGTTCGCGCAGCAGTTTCTCAACCCGACACCGCTTGATGCCATGCAGAAAAACATCATGATGAGCCTTCCGATCGTGTTCACCGTGTTCTTTTTGTGGTTTCCGGCCGGCTTGGTGCTGTACTGGCTGGTCAACAACATCTTGTCGATTGCTCAGCAGTGGTACATAACGCGCAAATTGATACCCTCGTAGATGCGCAGCCTTTGGATGATGGCACCGACCGCGCTGACCAAACCATAGTCGCTGTTGCCACCGTGCCTGGCAAAAGCGGGATCGGCGTTATCCGCATCTCGGGCGAGCGGGCCGAGGAAATTGGCAATCGCATCGTCGATCAGCCGCTGTCGGCGGCGCGCATTTCGCTTCGGAAGTTTTGCGACCCCGAAGGTCGCGCGATTGATGAAGGCATGGCGTTGCTGTTCAAGGCGCCGCGTTCGTATACCGGCGAGGATGTTTGCGAGCTTCAATGCCATGGCTCGCCAATCGTTCAGGCGGTGCTGCTTGAGACAGTCGTGGGGCACGGCGCCCGCTTGGCTGAGCCTGGCGAGTACACCCGTCGTGCGTTTGCAAATGGCAAGATCGATCTGGCGCAGGCTGAGGCGGTTGCAGATCTGATTGCAAGCTCGACCGAATCGGCCGCGCGCTCAGCGATGCGGTCGCTGACAGGAGAGTTTTCACGTCATATCGAAAAGATCTCAGACGAGCTTATGCGACTAAGGGTTCATGTGGAGGCGGCCATTGACTTTCCGGAAGACGAGGTTGACCTGCTGGCTGAAGCAAATCTGACTCGTGCGATCGCCACTGTCGCAGACGATCTCGCCCGCCTTGATCGGCTGGCCGATAAGGGCGTTTTGCTTCGCGAAGGCGCTAAGGTCGCGATTGCAGGCTTGCCCAACGCAGGCAAGTCCAGCTTGTTGAACCGGTTTGCGGGCGAGTCGCGCGCGATCGTCGCGGCGACACCCGGAACAACAAGAGACACAATAGAAATAACTATTAATATCAATGGATTGGCGGTTCAAATCATAGATACGGCAGGGGTGCGCGACACCGACGACGCAATCGAGGCGCAAGGTGTTGAACGGGCCTGGAAGACGATGCGCGATGCTGATCTAGTTCTTTATGTGATCGATGCTCAGCGGGGGCTCAGGCCGTATGACAAGACCAATCTTGCATCGCTAGCGGGCAGCAAAGCTATTGTCGTTTGGAGCAAGATCGACATCGCCGATGGAAAGAGGGCGCCGAATGAATCCATGGAGTTTCCGCAAGTATCTGTTTCTGCCAAGAAAGGAGATGGCTTTGATGAATTGCGCGAGCGCATGGCATCATCTGCTGGGGCCGAATTCGACGATGGCGTGTTTCTCGCGCGAAGGCGGCATCTTGAATCGATCCGCGAGGCCCGCGAGGCTCTGGACCAGGCCAGAGTTTTGCTGAATAACCGCCTAGTTGGCGATCTTATGGCAGAAGACCTTCGGCAAGCGCAGCTGGCACTTGGGGCTATTACAGGCCAGGTCAGCACGGAGGACTTGCTCGGAGAGATATTTTCGAGCTTTTGCATCGGAAAGTAGCCAATATGGCTGTTTTTCGCCGCAATCTGCTTGGAGGGCCGTTGCCGGGGGTTGCGAGAAAACGACACGCTTCTCGCCGATACAACAGGATATACAATAAGGTATAGCTCTTTGAGCAATCTATCGGAGTCTTTACCGTACGCTCAATCTATCAATTAGAGGTCAAAATCGGACGATGATTCGCACACGAGGACAATGTGCAAAAATACTGATGCGCATGGCGGCTTTCTTGCTAGCCGCCGCGGCAATCGTCGTCTGGCAGCGCGAGTATTTGGTCAAGCTGTATTTTGAAAATCAGGTTACTCAGGTGGGCTGGTTTGTCAACGGCGCGATTTTGCTGCTGTTCATTAGCGGGCTTGCACGGCTTATCCAGCTGTTTCTGTTCTATGACCGCGAAGAGCAGATGCTTGACCAGTTCAAGCGCAGCTTTACTCACGGCTCGCATGAGGAGGTCGTTTCGGCGGTGCCTTCGAATTCGATCATCGGCAGCCGCTACTCCACCATAGTGGACTTTTACAGCGCTAGAACTGAAATCAACCACAATGCGCTAGCATCGACACTGCTGGCGCAAGAGACCAGCCGGACGAGCTTTCCGAAATTTGTCAACAATGTGCTGATTCTAAGCGGTGTATTCGGCACAATAGTATCGCTTACCGTGGCCTTGCTCGGCGCATCGTCGGTCATCGAGCAGACCGAGAGCGTAGGTGCCTTGAACACGGTCATTCACGGCATGTCGACGGCGCTTTCGACTACCATGACGGCGATTCTTTCCTATTTCTTCTTCGCCTATTTCTACTTGAAGCTGCTGGATACCCAGTCGCACATTCTTGGACGCATTGAACATGTCTCAGCGACATTGCTGATTCCGAAATACCAGGTCGCGACCCGCTCTCCTGAACAGAATATGAACGACATGCTGATTCGCACTAGCGAGGCGCTTGCGCATTTTGAACAATCGGTCAGGACGATTGACCGGATCAATGTTCGGCAAAGCGAAATGTTCGAGCAAATTCGCCAAATCATGGAAATGAACTCCACGACGCTGGAGGAAATCAAGATTTTGCTTCGCGACGGCTTCAGACTGGGCGGCCCGGTAGACCGCGACCCATGAGCGCCCGTACTGATGGATTCGTCGATCTAAGAGTCCATCAGGCAACACATGCCAGCCATTCGGACGAAAGCATCTGGCCCTCGTTCACCGACATCATGATGGTTATCGTGATGGTTTTTCTGATGGCGTCGGTGATTTTGATGGCGCGCAATATAGAATTGGGCCAGCGGCTTACCGACTCGCTGGCTGGTGAGGATTTGGCGGTAAACCAGGTGCGGACGCTGCAACAGCAGGCCGCTACTTTGAGTGCCACCATTGAAGAGATTTCCGCGCTGCTTGATGCAACCCGGCGTCAGCGCGATGCGTTCGCCGCGACATCCGAGCAGCAAGGCCGGCAAATCAGCGAGCTTGAACAGGCGAGGGAAGATCTGCAAAGCGCCAAATTGCAACTAGAGATTCGTGCCGAGGGGCTGCAGAATCAGGTTGCATCGCTATCCGCCGATATTGACTCCTTGAAGTCGGAGCGAAGCTCGCTAACCGACCGGGTCGATTCGATGACTGCGGTTGCGCGAGATATGGAAAAACTGCTTGCTGAGCGCCAGGCCGAACTTGATGCGCGCCAAACGCGGCTTGCAGAAACGCAGAAGGACCTCGAGGTGGTTCAAGCGCTGCTTAAAGCGTCTGCCAGCGAACTTCGGGCCGTTCAGGCGGAATATGCCGTGTTCACGCAGGAGTATGACCAGCTGCAGAAAGCGGACGAGCTTAAATCAGATCAGCTCGCGCAACTTCGGCAGGACATCGAGATGCAGGCAGACGCCATCGAGGAGCGCAATCTTGAACTTGAGACGCTGAACGAGGCGTATCGTGCAAAACTGGCTGAGCTTGAGCAGCTGGTCGCGCTGAGTGCCGCCCAAGGCGAGCAGATAGGCGATCTTTCGCAGACTGCGCGGGAACGCTCTGAGCAGTTGCAAGCGCGGCAGCGGCAGCTTGAATCTCTGCGCGCATCCTATGAGCGACGCAATCAGGAGCTCGAACAGCTCAAGCGGTCCTACGAAGAAGGCCTGCGCACGATTGCAATGCTGACCGCTGAGGCGCAACGCTCGCAGACGCAGATTGCCGAGTTGACCGGCCGCAGCGAAGCGGGAGAAGCGCAGGCGGCGAGCTTGCAGGTCGAGCTTGGGCAGTTGAAAGTCGATATCGCCGAGGCGCAGGCGGCGAAGCAGCGCAACGAGGAGCAGATCAGCAGCCTGATTGCCGTGATACGCAACCGGGATCGTGAAATCAGCGAGCAAATGCAAGCCGATCGCGAACGGCTTGATCGAATTGCGGCGTTGATCGCCGAGCGCGATGCGCTAAGGCGGGATGCGGATCGTTTCAGGCGGACCGCCGAGGAGCGGCAGGCGGCTATCGATACGCTGCAACTTGCGACCGCGCAAGGCGAGCAGGTGCAGCTTGAAGCAGCGACATTGCAGGCCATCAACGAAGCGCAGCGCGAAGAGCTCGAAAATCTCCGCAGGCAGAATGTCGACCGCATGGTCGATCTGGCGACGTTGCAGGCTGAAGCCGATGAGCAGAGCCGGCAATTGCGTCGGCTGCGTGAGGAATCAGCGCGCAAGCAGCAAGAGCTTGAAGAGCAAATTCAGGAGCAAAAGATCCGGATTGCGGGCTTGTCGCTAGAAAATGCCAGTCTGGAGTCGAAACGGACCTCGACGGATTCTGAACTTCAGGAATTGAAGGCGGCCTATCAGCAAAGGCTGCGTGAGGCCGAAGCTGCTTTGCGCGCCCATAGCGAAGAGTCGAGCCAGCTGCGCGACCAGATCGTGGATCTGGAAGAAAGCCAGATCATGCTCAAGCCGGAGCGAAGTCCGGTCGGCCGGTACGTTGTGCGGATATGGTATTCCAGGCCCCAAGGCAGCTTTGAACCTTTATTGGCGTATAGTTTGCCGAACGAGCCGCCAAAAGCGCGGTCTGTGAGCCTTGAATTGCTGGAAACAGCGCTGCGGCAGCTGAAAAGCGAGCGCGAAGAAGGCCTGTACATTCGGATTGTCATTGAGGAGGGCGAATCGATTTCGCACACCGAAGCGATTCGCTTTACACAAGGGATTCGCGGGCGATATGATTACTATTCGCAATAGTGCGCGATACCGGTAGCGCATGTCGGGGAAAAAGGAAAAGGTATGGATTATCCTGCAAAATTTGATGTCATCGTTGTAGGCGCGGGGCATGCCGGCACCGAAGCGGCGCTTGCCTCGGCGCGCACTGGCGCTTCGACGCTATTGTTGACGCAAAGCATCGACACGATCGGCCAGATGTCGTGCAATCCGGCGATCGGAGGAATCGGCAAAGGGCACATTGTCAAGGAGATCGATGCGCTTGGCGGCATCATGGCGCGCGCGATTGACCGAAGCGGGATTCAGTTCAGGCGCTTGAATGTGCGCAAGGGCGCGGCCGTTCGCGCCACCAGAGCGCAGGCGGACCGAATGCTCTACCGCAACGCGGTTCGCGACGCGATCGAGCGCCAAGAGAACTTGACGATGTTTCAGCAAGAGGCGGAAGACCTGATCGTGCAAAACGGGCAGGCCGCCGGCATTGTCACGCGAATCGGCGTGAAGGTCGCAGCCCGTTCAGTAGTGCTGGCCGCCGGCACCTTTCTTGGCGGCAGAATCCATGTCGGCGGATCGTCCTATCAAGGAGGACGGGCCGGAGACGCCCCTTCGAACGCGCTTTCGGCGCGCCTGAGAGAGATGATGTTCCACGTGGAACGTCTGAAAACCGGCACGCCCGCCCGGCTGGATGCAAGAACCATCGACTATGCCAAGCTGGAGGAGCAGCCAGGCGACGAGCCGCTGCTGGCATTTTCATTCATCGGGTCGCCGGATGAGCATCCGCGCCAGGTGCCATGCCATATCGCGCGGACGGTTGAGCGCACGCACGACATTATCCGCGAGGCGCTTCATACCTCGGCCATCTATAGCGGGGCGATTGAGTCGGTCGGGCCGCGCTATTGCCCGTCGATTGAAGATAAGATTGTGCGATTCCCGGACCGGCCGTCGCACCAGGTTTTCATCGAGCCGGAAGGCTTGACTAGTTGCGAAGTCTATCCCAACGGCATATCGACCAGTTTGCCGTTCGATGCGCAGTGGCGGTTCATTCAAACGATGCCGGGTTTGGAGAACGCCGTGCTGACAAGACCGGGCTACGCGATCGAGTACGACTTTCTTGATCCGCGCGATTTAAGGCTTAGCCTTGAGACGAAGTCGATGCCGGGGCTTTATCTGGCAGGACAGATCAATGGCACGACAGGCTACGAAGAGGCCGCCTGCCAAGGATTGATCGCCGGTTTAAACGCATCTAGGCGCGCGCGGGACCTCGAGCCTTGGTGGCCGCGGCGCGATGAAGCCTATATTGGCGTTCTAATCGATGACCTTGTTACGCGCGGCGCCGACGAGCCTTATCGCATGTTTACCTCTAGAGCTGAGCATCGGCTGATCTTGCGCGAAGACAATGCCGATCTGCGATTGACCGAAGCGGGCCGCAAGCTCGCTTTGGTGGACGACCGGCGCTGGCGGCTGTTCGAGAAGAAGCGCGCCTCGATCGAATTAGAGAAAAAGCGTTTGGCAGGCACGGCTCTGGTGCCGGCAAAGATTGATCAGTCCGCATTTTCAAGAGCGTTCGGGCGCGAATTGACGCGCGAGACAAGCCTGTTTAATCTGCTGCGCGACCCGCAGATCGACTATGCGGCATTGATGCAGCTAGACGGAGCCGGCCCGGGGGTAGCCGATCCCTCGGTTGCCGAGCAGCTTGAAATCCAGGCGCGCTATGAAGGCTATATCGACCGGCAGAATGTTGCGGTCAGCAAATCGCTGAAGAACGAGTCGGTCCATCTGCCGCAAGATATCGACTACAACGACGTTCACGGGCTCTCGAACGAAGCGCGTCAGAAGTTGCAGGAATACCGGCCTGAAACATTGGGCAGCGCGTCGCGCATCTGCGGCATGACGCCGGCGGCGATTGCCATCCTGCAGGTCCACCTCAAGCGCATTGAACAACGCAATGCGAAGCCTGAAGCAAAGGCCGCTTCCCGGCGCCGGTCGGCCTGACGAAGCATTTTGCGCGCGATGCAGGTCCAATCGAAACTTGACTTTGACCGCCGCGCGCTCGCCCATAGGCTCGATGCCGGCATCCAGCAGCTTCCTGTTGACCTTTCAGACTTGGCGATGGAGCGGTGCCTGAGGCATCTGGAATTGCTTTTCGAATGGAATCGCACCAGCAATCTTACCGCGATTAAGGATCCGGAGCAGATGGTCGTCAAGCATGTTCTGGACAGTCTGGCGGCAGCTCAATTCATATCGGGCGGGCGCGCTTTGGATATCGGCACCGGTGCAGGATTTCCGGGGCTGCCGCTAGCCATTGCGCAACCTAGCCGACAGTGGATGGTGCTTGATGCGAATAGAAAGAAAGTTGAATTCATCCGGCATGTAATCGCTTTTTTGGGACTTCGCAATGTCAGCGCTCATCAGTCTAGGGTGCAGCAATTCTCGACGCGGCTTAGGTTTGACACTGTCGTGTGCCGTGCGCTTGGCTCGCTCAAGGCGGTTGCCGAGCTTTCTGCACGGCTGCTCAATGCCGACGGCTCGGTGGTTGCCTTAAAAGGCCTAAGGCCGGACGACGAAATCGATGCGCTGCCCGAAAGCATCCAAGTCGGGGTGGCAAGGATATGTATCCCAGGCCTTGATGCCTCGCGCCATATTGTTACCATGAATTTCAAAGATCAAGCCTGATAGGCCCGTTTCGCAGAGGCTTCAGGTCATACCATGGGGACCGCAATCGCAATCGCGAATCAAAAGGGAGGGGTCGGCAAAACCACCACCGCGATCAACCTTGCGGCTTCGCTTGAGCGCGCCAATCGCAAAACGCTATTGGTTGACCTCGACCCGCAAGCGAACGCTACCAGCGGCCTTGGGATCAGCCTACAACAGTTCAGGCATGCCGTCTACGATGTGCTGATCGGCAAGTGCGAGCTGGCTGAGGCGGTGGTGAAGGCTGAGTGCGGGCTGGGTGTTGCGTGTTCAAGCAGCTCGCTAAATTTGGCTCAAATCGAGCTGCACTCGAAAAGCGCCCCAGAGTTCCAGCTTCGAAACGCGCTTGCTAGCGCCCGCAAGGAATACGACTATGTCGTGATCGACTGTCCGCCGGTTCTTAATATCCTGACCGCCAACGCGCTCATTGCGGCCGACAGCGTCATCATTCCCGCGCAATGCGAATTCTTCGCCTTGCAAGGCCTGGTGGAATTGACCGAAACAATCCGCAAAGTCAAGCGGGATGCAAACCCGGCGCTACGCATCGAGGGGATACTGAGAACCATGTTCGACCGCCGCAATCGGTTATCATACGAGGTTTCCGATCAACTTGCGACACACTTCAAGGATCAGGTTTTCCGAACCATCATTCCGCGCAATGTGCGGCTGGCTGAGGCGCCAAGCCACGGATGTCCGGTGATCGATTACGATAAGTCATCTACCGGTGCGGCCTCCTATATCGCATTGACCGGAGAGTTGCTCGGGCGGGAGAACCAGACATGACACAAAATAGATTGGGACGCGGGCTCGAAGCCATTTTGGGCGATTCGCGTTCGATGCTGGGCGCAGGCCAGGACGACGTTCGCCAGATCCCTATTGAGCGATTGAAGCCTGGCAGCTATCAGCCGCGCCGCGAATACGATGAGCGTGCGCTAGACGAGCTGGCGGGTTCGATTCGCGCCCACGGCATTATCCAGCCGATCATTGCAAGGTCCGGCGAGCAGGCAAGCAGCTATGAAATTGTCGCCGGCGAGCGCCGCTGGCGCGCCGCGCAGCGCGCCGAATTGCACGAAGTGCCGGTTATCGTGCGTGAAATTGATGACAACTCGGCTTTGGCGATGTCGCTGATCGAGAACATCCAGCGCGAAGATCTCAATCCGGTCGAAGAGGCGATGGCGCTGAAGCGATTGAGCCAAGAATTTTCGATGACGCATGATGATATCGCCCAAAGCGTGGGCAAATCGCGCGCAACCATCACCAACTTGTTGCGCCTTTTGGGATTGAGACCCAAAGTATTGGAACATCTGAGCCATGGCCGGATCGAGATTGGACATGGCAAGGTGCTGCTCGCCCTTGATGGCGACATGCAGGTGCTCGCGGCCGCTGAGGTTGTCGCCGGAGCGTTGTCCGTGCGGCAGACAGAAGCGCTGGTCAAGCGCTATCTCGCTGGCAAGCGCACCAATAAAACCAAGCATAAGGATGCCGATATACGCTCCTTGGAGCGGGAGTTGGCCGACAAGGTCGGCGCCATGGTCGCCATATCTGACAATGGCGGCAAAGGCTTTCTCAAGATACGCTATGACAGTCTCGATCAGTTGGAAGGAATAATAAATCAAATCAATTAGTTATGAAGAAATACGAGGTAAACTGAATTGAACATCAGGTTTCAAGGCCGGCAGTCTTGCCTTGCGCTGCTGACGGTGGCGGCGTCGATCGCGCTGCTCAGTGCCGGCTGCGCGAATGTCGGCGGTAGAGACATATCGCTACTGCCAAGTTCCAAAGTGCTCGACCCGCTAGAGGTGCCGCCGGGCCTATCGCCGGTGCAAGAGTCCGAGACTTTTGTGATTCCCGACCGGCCGGGAGAAAACTTCGAACAGGTTACCAATATCTCGAGGGAGCAGTTCCGCAACATCCAGATGTGGAAGACGTTTGAGCAATACAAGCAGTTTCGCGCCGAACAATCAGGCAGCAACCTCAGCGAAGAGGAGTTCAGAGCTGCAAAGGAGCGTGGCCAGGGCATATTTCGGGTTGTCGAGTTCAAAAACGATGAGGGCAAGACTCGCTGGGTCGTCTACGATGAGTTCAGTTCGGTGTGGGACCGGACGCTTGTCGTGCTGAACGATCTGGGGGTTCGGGTGTACGATGCCGACAGAGAAAATGGAATCATGTATGTCAAGGGCGTCTCGCCCCAAGAAAGCCCGACGTTTCTGCAAAGAATCGGTGTCAAGGAGTATGCGGGAAGGATTGACGAGCTTCATTTCGAGCAAATTTCAGGCGAAGCGGTGCAGATCATCCCGAAAAGCGAGTTTCTAGTTGAAGCCGACTATTCGTCATCGAGCATCTTCGCCTCGGAGCTCAGGTATTTTCTTCTGGCAAATTATCAGGTGTTTCCGGAAGGGACGGAATCGACCGGCAAAGTGACGGTCGGAAAGCGCCTAGTCGACGATGAAGACGGCGGTCAGTATGTGGAATTGGCCGAACCGTTCGACAGGGCATGGATCAGGGTGGGCCGAACGCTTGAAGCGGCAGGGTTGGTGATTGTGGATTTGGACCGCGCCGCTGGCGACTACCTGGTGAGCTTTACGCCGGTCGAGGAGGCGACTCGGTCGAGGTGGCTTTTTTGGCGCAAGAAAACCAAGAAAAGGCAGATTGGCGACGAAATAGAGTACACCGTAACGGTTGCCGAATCCGGCGATGCGACTAAGATCACGATTACGGCAACCGATGAGCAAGACGCGGAGTCCGCCGCCGACCTGCTCGGCGTTCTCTACGAGCGGCTTACGACATAGGCTTTGAAATTTGAATTGCGGATGGCCTTAGCTTGCTGGCTGTGCGGCACAAGATTGGCAAATGAGCTGTCGATCGATAGGCTACTTGCGCGGTTGACTGATTGAGTGCCGCCGCATGGCGGCTACTGGGATTGCGGGACCTGTTCAGGATTGGCGCCTTGCTCTTGTTGCGTACGCTGCCACTTCAGGTAGTTTTGGTATTCCTGCCACTCTTTCCACAGCAGGTACTCGCGATACTGTTCGTCATCGGTCTCGAATCCTCTAACCCGATTGCCTTGTCCAAACAGGAAAAGCGGAGTGCCTGGCCCTTGGTGTTCGCGATTGCTGTCGGGAATCGGCGGGCCCGGAGGAGTGTCTTCATTTTGCAGGCCGCACCCATAAAGAGTAAAAGCCAGCACTGCGGCAACAAGGATTCGAATTGGCATTGTCGTTTGGGAGCTAATCCCGCTCGGATTCTGGAAATATGCGCATTATAAACTGTTGTGAGCGGACGCTGAAGATTTACCACGTCGGAATGAAAGTCAAACGCAAATGGCCATCGTATCAAAATAAACGCAAGTTTCTGCAAGGCGTTTTGATTCGTATCCAGGCCTATGCAAGCTATAACTTCAGACTTGCTGATCTGCGGTCAACTTGGCGGCAGACATGAAGAACCCTGCGCCTTTTCGACGAGCAAGGTAGGAAACATGCGGTGATGGCACACTAAAAACGGAATTCCAGCGTACGGCGTAAAGTTGGCGAGTTGCAGTCGCTGAAACATGAAAACAATTCGATGAAGATGGATTGGGTTTCAGTTGATGGAAAGAAGGTGGGGGACAAAGAATAGCCCTGCCAGACTAGTGTCGCACGTTTACTTGCTCGATTAGCTCGAAAACGCTTGGCAGCATCCCTTCGACAATCGCCGCGACACCCGCCGCATTCGGATGAATGCCGTCAGCCTGATTCAAATCAAAGTCGGTAGCAACGCCTTCCAGAAAATGCGGGTAGAACACTGGACTATGTTTCTTGGCGAGTGCGGGATAGAGCGCATCAAACTGGTCGATATAGTCCTTGCCCAGATTGCGCGGCGCCTTGAACCCGCACAGTAGCACCGGCAGGTTGCGACCACTCAGAAGCATCAGTATTTCGTCGATATTGCTGCGCACTAGTTCCGGTGCCACAGCTCGAAGCGCATCATTGGCACCAAGCGCAACAATGACCGCGTCGACCGGATCGCCTAGCATCCACTCAAGTCGGGCTAGGCCGCCCGTGGTAGTGCCGCCAGAGTCGCCGCCATTGACCACTTCAACCCGATAGCCTTGCTGGTGCAAGGCGGCTTGAAGCTGCGATGGGAAATTGTCGCTCCGGCTTAATCCTAGTCCGGCCGTAAGGCTGTCGCCAAAGGCTAGAATGCGAATGGGCGACCCGGATTGGCTATCCGCTGCGCTGATGCTGGAAAGCATCAGCAATACAAGCGAAATGATGGTCCTGGCAAAAAAGCCGGTTCGCCCCAAAACAGGTGACGCGGCGGCATTGTAGTGCTGATGCATGGGCAGATGCGGTGGAACCAACATGTGTCATCGGGTCAGACAAAATCGCCGCAGAAAGAAACTGCGATTTTTGAGTTTAGTGTTCGTGTCGCGCTGCATGTCTGCAATGCCATGGGATGAAAAAGGATAGTACTTTACTTGGACTTGAATATGCAACAAATCGGTGGCACATAATGTCGATCGTGTGAATTGTTTTTCCGATCCCTTTTTGCGCATGAAAAAAAACGATAGTGAAAGCCCGCTGGTTTCATTGAGCGGTGTGCGACTTGAACTGAGTAGCCAGGCTGGGCAAGTGGACATTTTGCGCGGCATCGACCTTCGAATCGATGCAGGCGAAACAGTCAGCATCACAGGTCCATCCGGTGCGGGGAAAACTTCGCTTATGATGATCATCGGCGGACTTGAAAAACCGACTGGCGGGACCGTGAGCGTAGCCGGCATGACTTTGAACAACCTTGGTGAGGATGCGCTAGCGCTCTATCGCCGAAACCATGTCGGAATCGTGTTTCAGTCGTTCCATCTGATTCCGACGATGACTGCGCTTGAGAATGTCGCGATTCCGCTTGAGCTATCTGGCAAGCCGGACGCGTTCGAGCGAGCCGCGCAAGAGCTTGACCAGGTCGGGCTGGCCGCGCGCGCGACGCACTTTCCCGATCAGCTTTCTGGCGGCGAGCAGCAGCGCGTCGCGCTGGCGCGCGCACTGGTGACCGAGCCGAATCTGGTGTTGGCCGATGAACCGACCGGAAACCTGGATGGCGAAAACTCGATGCGCGTGATGGACATGATGTTCGAGCTCAGCGAGGCCAAATCTATCACGCTGGTGCTGATTACGCACCAGAACGACATTGCCCTTCGTTGCAAGCGCAATCTGCAAATGGCGGATGGCAGGCTCATCGGCAGCGTTTCGGTTTGACGTGCGCGCGCAAAGCGTGAAAGGCAATCTGGCCATCAGCCTGGCGCTGCGGGATTTTCGGCGCGGCTATCGCGGTTTTTGGATTTTTCTGAGCTGCCTGTCGCTCGGTGTGGCGGCGATTACCGCCGTCATGGCGTTTGCCTCAGCGATTCTCGGAGGCATTGAACAAGATGGCAGGGCGGTTCTTGGCGGCGATATGGTCATATCGACGCAATTCAGGCCGATGAGCGATGAGCAGTACGCTTTTTTGCGAAGTCGTGTCGATTCGATTTCATCTGTTGTTGAGCTTCGCACCTTGTTGCGGGCGCAAGATGCTGACGATAACACCTTAGTGGAGCTTAAGGCGGTCGATGACGCCTATCCGCTGGTAGGCGCATTTTTACTGCGTGACGGGGTTGATCTTCGCGCTGCCTTGCAACTTCGCGATGGAACGTATGGCGCGGTGGTTGATTCGTCGCTGGTGGATTCCGGCCGGGTGCAGGTCGGATCGGCGATTTCGCTTGGCGGCATTGATTTGATCGTGTCGGGGGTTATCGCCAGTGAGCCCGATCGCATTGGCGGCGGCGGCAACTTCGGATTCTGGCCGAGGGTGCTGGCCCATCGCGATGCATTTGCCGATTCAATCATTCTGTCTTCGACTAGCCGCCACCAAAGGGAGTACCGCGTCTTGTTGGGCGATGCGGCAGACCGCGAGGCGTTCAAAGCCGATTTGGCCTCGATGTTTGATGAGCATGTCTGGGATGTGCGCGGCTACAAGGATGCTGCGCCGTCGCTTCGCGCGGTGGTTGATCGCATCGGTGTTTTGCTTTCGCTGGCTGGCTTGACGACTTTGCTAATTGGCGGTGTCGGGGTAAGCAATGCGACGCGCGCCTACATGGATACCCGGCTTGCGACAATCGCGATATTCAAGTGCATTGGCGCTTCGGCGCGGCTGGTGCTCCGCCTCTACCTCACCCAGGTGCTGCTGCTTGCCAGCGCGGGCATCGTGGCCGGTATTGGCATCGGCTATGCGGCGCAATTTCTCCTGGCAGGACTGATTCAGCAGCTGGTGGCGGTGCCGCTTCGGTTTGGCATCGACCTTCGCGTTATCGGCATTGCGATGGCTTACGGCTATCTGACCGCGTTGTTGTTCAGCTTGTCGCCGCTTGCCGCAGCGCTCAATACATCGCCGCGCGCGCTTTTTCGAAAGACGGTTTCGGGTGCGCGGCAAGTGCGCGGGCATCGCTATACGCTGGTCGCATTGGCGCTTGCGGCACTGCTTGCATGCATTGCGATTTTGACGGCGCCGGAAAGGCGGTTTGCAATCTGGTTCGTGATCGGCGTGGTTGTCGCTTGGAGCCTGTTTCGAGTTATTGCGCTTTTGATCATCGCAGGCGCGAAGTTGCTTCACTCGCGTCGCCAGCCCGTCTTGCGCCTTGCGATTGCCAATCTGTATCGCCCCGGCTCGGCGACTTCGGATATTGTGCTGGCAATCGGGCTGGGGCTTTCGGTGCTGGTTACGGTGGCGCTGGTTTCAGCCAACCTTGATCGGCAGATCAACGGCTTGATTCCAGAGCGCGCGCCGGCATTTTTCTTTCTGGATATCCAGGCATCCCAGCATGATGATTTTTTCGGCCTGCTCGACGAAACGCCGGGTGTCACGCGGGTTGACAAGATGCCGTATCTGCGCGGCGTTATCACGAGAATCCGCGACCAGCGGCCCGAGGATGCCTTGCTTGATCCTGATGCAGAATGGATGATCGACGGCGACCGCGCATTCACGTACTCGACCACGGCGCCGGAAAACGCCGAGCTGGTCGCCGGCACCTGGTGGCCTGAGGACTATGACGGCCCGCCGCTTCTTTCGATCCACGAAGATGTCGCCTCTAGTTTCGGGCTCGAAATCGGAGAGACTATAACCATGCGCATACTCGGACGCGAGATTGTGGGCGAGGTCTACAACGTGCGCCAGCTGGAATGGGAGTCGATGCAGTTGAATTTCGCAATCATGCTGTCTCCGCAGCCGTTGCGCGCTGCGCCGCATACTTATATTTCGACCTTGGAGCTAGAACATTCGAGCGACGGCGAATACCAGCTGCAAGACAGAATCGCGGAGCGTTTTCCGAATGTGACGGTGGTGCGCATCAAAGATGTGCTGGATCGTGCCAGCAGCCACATGGCGCATGCAAGGGATGCCGCTAGAGGAGTGAGCTTGATTACGGTGCTTGCCGGCATTTTGGTGCTTGCCGGAGTGGTAATGTCGGAAAATCGCCGGCGCGCCTACGAGAGTGTGCTGCTCAAGACGCTTGGCGCTTCTAGACGCTATGTATTCGGCGCCTATGCGATCGAATATCTGATACAGGGCTTGATCACGGCATCAATTGCGACAGCGATTGGCATCTTGGCCTCATGGTCTGTATTGACGCTGCTGATGGGGTGGAACTGGACATTCATTCCGACTGGGGCGGCGCTTACCGCGGCATTCGGGCTGACTGCATCGATGCTGATCGGGCTGCTTGGCGTATACAAGGCGTTGAAGCATAAGCCGCTTCGCTACTTGCGCAACGAATAATGAGTTGTCGCCGCACCCTATGGGCCGGCTCGGCGATGTCATGCGGCTGGTCAGCTTCCACAGTGTGGACGGCGAGCGCACTAGCGGCTTGCTTGTCCAGAGCTTCGTGACGGCTTGCAGGGTGCCCTTTTTGCTATGCCGCATTGACGGGGTCAGGTCGCCGTGCCGAATCAGTTGGACAACTCGAAGTCTCGTGGTGAAGCGGATTGCTCAGCCGGCCGCCAAGGATTGCCGTGCTTGCGTTCCTGCCGCACTTCTTCGCATGACCGCCGAACACCTCCGCGCTAATTCGGCGGGCCGTAGTTGACCTTGCCGAAAATCTGCGTCCCTGCCGCGGACCACGGGGTTCTGGGCGCTTCACCATAATCGAGATCTGTAGTGAACCGGAACCCGCCACATTCGCGTTGTCACGGATCGTTCTGCCCATTACCCACAAATCATCGGATAACGGCATTGTCCGAAACGGTTGCCTTTTGAGATCGGCCATCAATGACAGCACTCCTCGAAACTGACACGCCGGTCACACTGTACCGGGGACTGACGCAGACCGACTCCTCCACCTGCGCAACCCGCACAGACCAATCCCGTGTCGTTCGGGTGTTTTCCGAAGTTTTCTTCACGGGCTTGCGCGGTTCCGGTAGTCAGCATTGTCCGACATTTCAAGTGAACGCCCCTTCCTGCTTGCTTGGAGCCAGGCGATATCGGGAAACGATGTCGGCGGTCAGTTGTTCACGTGAACGGGCGAGGAGGTCCAGCCGCTCCCGCTCGTCTCGCTGGCCGGGTTGTAGCTGCCCGTGCTACAGCTATCCTCCCGTTGCCTCTCATAGGTGCCGTTCGGGTTAAACTCGTAGCTCCAGCGGGGGTTCTTTTGGTTGACACGGTTGATCGTGTCTTGCGACCAGCCATTGAACTCGATTCTCTGAATCGTCATGGTGAGTCTGTAGGGACCTGCGAGGTTGCTGTAGGGTGCGCGATTGAGGTTGGCGACGATCACTCCACCCTCCGGTTGACCACAGGGGATCGTGGTGTGGGCGCGTCGTGCGGAGGTGCCGGGACAGGATTGGTTATTCTGCGTCTGCGTGCAGTCGATTGAATAGGTGATGTTCAGAGTGCCGCCATGCACCTTGTCAGCTCTGTTGGCCATGCGGACGCGGAAAGTGGCGTACCCGCCGATCGGCACGGGCCAGGACTCTGCTATGATGGCGGGGATAGCTTGTGCGGCGGCATCCCTTGCGCCCCCGAGGGCCAGGGCCAGCATGAGGGCGGGTAGCAGGATAGCGAGAATTCGTGTCATCATAATCTCTCTCTTTTGTTTGTCATCAGGACGGCTCCTTGCAGGGTGGATACTCTAAACGCCGAAGTCTCCGTTTGTCTGAATGCGTGCTCCCTAAATTTGAGTGTCGGTACGTGCAACATGACGATAGCGAAGCGGCATTTTCAACGCTTTGCATAAATTGCATATAGTCTATACCTTTTTGTCAAGCTTCTGTAGGGGTTCAATACATGTGAGACTTTTCAGGCGGCAAGTGCGCTTTGGTTGAAGTTTTCATTATACGCCTGCATGGGCGTGCGTTGTCCGAGCGCCTGATGCGGCCGGTAGTCGTTGTAGAGGCGCTCGAATTCGGCCGGCTCGACGTTCAAGGCGCCGACGCTCAGCTCGCCGGCGCAGGACTGGCGGAGCTCGCAGCGGCCGGCGGCGTTGGCGCGCTCCACGCAGCCGCTATGCTTAGGGCTTTTGGGCGGCAGCGCGAACAGCGCGATGCCGCGCCGCCGGCAGGCGGTCTCGAATTCGGCCGCGGACTCGCTGCCGCCGGCGACCTGCACCGACTCGACGGGGAACGGCGCCTGGCGGATCAGGTGGTCGATCTGCACCATCTGAACCCGGACAGTTTCGTTTCGGTTTGCCGCTAAGCAGGCGCGGGCAAGTCGGAGGGCGCGTAACTTCCGCATCAACAAGCAGAATGACGACTTTCCGTCCTAAAAACCGGATCGCATACTGAACCCGTCGGCCCCTCGCTGAGTACGCGGCACGGTCTGCGGTTCGCCCCATTTTTGCAACCCGAGCTCGCACAATTTCCAAACTGATCCACTGTCAATTATAAATATAACTTGAAAACAAATTTGGCAGTGCATAAAATAAGCGGAAATCTTCGTATAACCCCTCAGTAAAAAATGGCCGAATGCATCGCTGAAAGCTGCAAGACCTTGCTCGCAAAAAATTCGGGAGTTCTAAAAAAGCCGTCTGCCTTTCCGCGCCCAGCCGAATCGCTCTTTAATCAGGTAGTTGCCGGGGATGCAAGGGAAGTCCTGAAAGCCTTGCCGGCAGATAGCGTTGATTTGAGCTTCTGGTCGCCACCCTACCATGTTGGGAAGTCGTATGAACGGGGCTGGACCTTCGAGCAGTGGAAAAGTCTCATCCGCAGCGTTGTTTTTTGTCACGCACCGGTTCTGAAGCCTGCGGGATTCATGATCGTGAATATAGCTGACATCCTATGTTTTTCAGATCCTAACATGCCTCGATTTCAGGCAGATAATGTTGCAGGTAAGCGTCTCAAGGTGACCAGGGAGCATGTTCTGGAGGCGAAGCGACAGCATCCCGATGCAAATCGACATGAATTAGCCGCGATCTTAGGTTGTAGCGAGCAAACAATTCAGCGCCGATTGGAACATAACAATGTCCGTGGCGGCAAAAATAAGCCGGCAACGAAGGTACTGCTTACCGGCGGCTTGCTGATGGAATGGGCGGAGTCGGTCGGGTTGTACTTGTACGACCGCCGCATCTGGCATAAAGACCCCTGTTGGGCGAATAGCCGGTGGCACTCGGCATCTTATCGGTCGGTGGATGAGTTCGAATACCTTTACGTTTTTTGGAAACCCGGAATCATTCCTATGACCGAAAACGCCTAGAAGCGAAAGAGTGGGCGGATTGGGGGTCGAGACCTGTATGGAGGTTGCCGTCTGTACGTCGCAATAATCGGCACGAGGCTGAGTTTCCTGAAAGCTTGGTCGAGCGAGTCTTGCGCCTTTACTCTCCGCCTGGCGGAACAGTAATTGACCCTTTTGTTGGCACAGGCACCACAACCGCCGTCGCAAAGCGCCTTGGAAGAAATTGGCTTGGTGTTGATATATCCAAGGAGTTTGCACACATGGCAAGGAGGCGTACTGATGAAGCCTAAAGACATAGAGCTCGTTGTCCAGGCCGTCATGTCGCTCGTTGTCCAGGCTCTTCGAGACTATTGGAACGAAGCTGTAACGATTTTCGAAGAAGAAACGAACCAGCCGCAGGATATAGCCGAGGATGTAACAAGGGAGGCCATTGCAGCGATGGGCATATCGGGAACTCATGATCGTCTCTATGGCAAGGTAGACGTGAAAAAAGCCATCTACGTCTTTTTGCCAGACCCTGTACCGGTCGCTTTGATGCTGGATGCCAAAGCGGAGAAAAAGAACGGTGACCGAACAGCAACCATCCAAATGTCGTAGACATCAATGCGCGTACGGTTGATGCGCCAAGATGAAGATCTGGACGAAACGGGCAAGCTCCAAACAACCATACAACGAGGTGACAAAACTTACCGGGTAGTCACGATCATCGCAAAGTTCATCTACCAGGAGTGTGCTGCCCAACGGAGGTTGCATGGCATTATCGTGGCCTGCATACCTAGCGGGATGCTGCAGGATAAATACAACCCTACGGCAAGTGAAACGATTTGGCGCGTTGGGAGGGATGCTCCAACACTTGGTGAAGATTTTCGCGTCAGGATCAGTTTTTCCGAGCTTTCCAGCAAAGCGGCTTGGAGCGTTCGGCGCATTGAGGGATAGAGGTGCGCAAAATCAAGTACAGGCCAAAACTAGACCCGGAGCGAGACTTGCAAGGGGCAACGCCGGAATCATTGGCAAGAGCCTTATTTCGGTCTCGCCATGGAGGAGGCGCCGCTGCCTGTCGCGAGCTAAACGCCAAGAAGGTTGAAACTGGCAAACCGGGCGCCAGCGGCGCATCAAGTTGATTCAACCTTGAATCATGTGCCCACAGCTAATCGGCATCACCGGCCCAGCGTCAACATCAACTGCGACAGACTTCGATAGGTTGCCGGCAAAGTCTTGCCCCCAAGCGCCTCGAATTTGATTCAACATGAACCATGCGGTCGGCTGGGAAACCTTGATGTCCCGGTGAAGTTTCATGCTCGACACGCTTCCGGAACTGGTCAGGCAAAGATGAATTGCAATGCACCACTTTTGCAACGGCACTTTCGATCTTTCAACCGCCGTGCCGGTGCGTACACTGAAGTAGCTGCGACAATCCGGGCACCAGTAGGGCATTGGACTTTTGTTCGGCACTGGCTTGGTTCGAAGGCCGCCGCATTTGCCGCAACGGCGGCCATCTTTCCAAACCACGCTTTCAAGCCAAATCGCAGATGTTTCCTCGTCAGGAAACATGGCAAAAAGATCCGCTGGGGATACGCCTTTTGGGTAGAATTTACCGGACGGCTTTTGCATGACATGCCCTTGTTTCGTATTTCGAATCGATCAAGCTGTGAACGCGGCTTTGGTTAATGCATCAAGTTATTATTATAATTAGAATTTTTTGCAACGGTATTTGGCACAGTGAAACGCGGCATTATCGAATTCTGGGTCGGGCTATTTGTTCTTTGCGGCATTGTAGCCATGGCATTGCTTGCATTTCAAGTGGACAACACCTCTTTGATGGGGTTCGGCGACGACTATCGCGTCTACGCCAGATTCGACAACATCGGCGGACTCAGCATGAAAGCGCCCGTTTCGATAGGCGGGGTCAAGATCGGGCGCGTGACCGGCATCAGCATCGATCAGCAAACGTTCCAGGCGGTAGTCGAGCTTTCCATATCAAAAGACCAAGACAGCATTCCGGTGGATTCAAGCGCGTCGATTCTAACCGCGGGCCTGCTTGGCGCACAGTTCATCGGGCTGGTTCCTGGCGCCGAAGCGGAATATCTGCAAGACGGTTCGGAAATTGAGCTGACACAGTCTTCGTTTACGCTTGAAAGCGTGATCGGGGAGTTTCTCTACCGCTCGACAACCTCAGGAAATTGATCCGATGAAGCCGGATCGCGCATCAATCCGCCGCAACGAGGAAAGCGGCTACAGCCTCGAGGGGCGGCTGAATTTCAAGACCGTCGCTTCAATCTGCGAGAACCGCGACTTTTTGAATGCCCCCGATTCGGTTGTGCAGATCGACCTTCAATCTGTCGAGTCGGCCGATAGCGCAGGCATTGCAATGTTGCTGGAATGGACGCAGCTGGCCGAACAAAGGCGAAAATCGATCCGATGGATCAATATGCCGGAACAGATGCAGCGGCTGGTTCGAATCAACGGCCTTTCGCAGATTCTTCAAACTCCGACCGAGGCATAGCGTCGCCCCTGCCTTGCCAGCAAGTTCAGCTGCAAGCGTCTCAGCGGCGGCACTGGCAAAAGCGAAGTGCGACCGATACCCGAAATTGAGACAAGCACGTCATGCTATAATTCGCTCGCGAAATGATGACGCGACAATCCTTTTTTAGACGCTGACATGGTTACACCGGAAATGGTGAAACAGTGGATCGAAGCCGGCCTGGAAGGCGCTCGTGCCGAGGTCGAAGGAGACGGCCGACACTTTTTTGCCGTGATCGTCCACTCCGGATTCGAAGGTGTATCTATGGTCGAGCAGCACCGAATGGTCTATTCAGTGCTCGGCGATAAGATGGACGACATGATCCATGCGCTGTCGCTAACAACCCTTACCCCGGAACAATCGCTGCAACGAGGCCAGTGAAATCGACTCATTAACGGAGCAGTATCAATGACAGCCGAAGATCAAATAAAGCAAACCTTAGATAGCAACCGTGTCGTCCTTTTCATGAAAGGAACGCCGCAGTTTCCGCAATGCGGCTTCTCCAGCCGCGCGGTGCAGATTCTTGAGGCATGCGATACCGCATTTGCCGCAGTGAATGTGCTCAGCGATATGGATATCAGAGAAGGCGTCAAGCGCTATTCGAACTGGCCAACCATTCCGCAGCTGTATATCGACGGCGAGTTTATCGGCGGCAGCGACATATTGCTTTCCATGTACCAGTCGGGCGACCTGCAAAAGAAACTCGAGTCGCAAATCGATCAAAATTAGGTTGCGCAAGCATTGTGCCGGCATGATTTGCCACAGCCAGGCCATTCGCGAACCGAACTAGCGGGAATCAATCATGGATAAGCTCATTGTGGATGGCGGAGTTCCGCTGCAAGGCACCGTTAAGGTTTCCGGCGCAAAAAATTCCGGGCTTCCGATTCTAATTGCCTCGCTGCTCACGGAAGAGCCGCTGATCGTTCGCAACATCCCGCATCTTCAGGATGTCACGACGACGCTCGATCTTCTTGGGCGCCTCGGTGCCGAAACGCAGCTTGACGAATCCATGGACATTGAAGTCAGCGCGGCGCATGTGGATAGTTTCCAAGCGGCCTATGAACTGGTAAAGACCATGCGGGCATCAATCCTGGTTCTCGGCCCATTGCTGGCCCGCTTCGGACGCGCTGAAATTTCAATGCCGGGAGGCTGCGCAATCGGACAAAGGCCGGTCGATCAGCATATCGAAGGACTGCGCGCAATGGGGGCCGAAATTCAAATTGAAGGCGGCTACATCAAGGCCAAAGCCGCTCAGCTGACCGGCGCGCGCATTTTCATGGATACCAACTCGGTCACCGGCACTGAAAACCTCATGATGGCCGCAACCATAGCCAAAGGCATGACCATGATCGAAAACGCGGCGCGCGAGCCCGAAGTGGTTGATCTGGGCACCTGCCTGATCGAAATGGGAGCGAAGATCGAAGGCCTAGGCACCGACCGCATCGAGATTGAGGGAGTCGAGCGATTGCACGGGTGCGAGCATGAGATTATTGCTGATCGGATCGAGGCCGGCACCTATCTGGTTGCTGGCGCGGCAACTGGCGGCGATATCACGGTTCGCAAAATACAACCGGGCCATCTGACCGCCGTGCTGGACAAGCTGGTAGATTCCGGTGCGCTAATCACTTGCGGCACCGATTGGGTACGGGTCCAGATGGAGCGTGAACGGCCGCATGCGGTTGATGTGACAACCGCCCCGTTTCCAGGCTTTCCGACCGACATGCAGGCCCAGTTTCTAATGCTCAATTCGATTTCCGACGGCACCGGCACCGTTACTGAGACTATTTTCGAGAACCGCTTCATGCATGTGCAGGAGCTTCGCCGAATGGGCGCGTCCGTGCTGATGCGCGGCAGCACGGCTGTTGTCAAGGGTGTTGAAGAACTTAAAAGCGCCCCTGTGATGGCCACCGACCTGCGCGCGTCCGCATGCCTGGTACTTGCCGGACTGGTGGCAAAGCCGCAGACGATCATCGAGCGGATCTACCACATTGATCGCGGATACCAAACAATCGAAGAAAAGCTGGCGCAGCTTGGCGCACGCATACGCAGAGAGCATCACTATCAGCCAGAATCTGAGCGCGCGGCGGCACGGCAGGTTGCCTGATCCCAAAATTCGCTCAGACGACATCCTTTCAAACACCCGATTCTTCTGGCGCTCTTGGCCATGGTCGAAGCGAACGAGCAACTATCGATTGCGATCGCAAAAGGACGGATTGTGCGCGACTGCCTGCCCATTTTGAAGGCAGCCGGTCTCAGCCCGAAGGACGATCCGCTTACCACGCGAAATCTCATTGTCGGGACTGATGATCCGGCGGTCAGCCTGATTTTGATACGCAGCGCCGACGTGCCGGCCTATGTGCGGCTGGGCGGTGCCGATCTCGGCATTGTCGGCAAGGATGTGCTGCTGGAGCAGCAAGACAGCAAGATCTACGAGCTGGCAGATCTGGGCATCGCGCATTGCAGAATTGTCGTGGCAGAACTCTGCGACGGCCAAAACAGCAACCATGGCGATGCAATCGGCCGAGTCGCCACCAAATATGTGCATACTGCAAGGCATCACTTCGCGGCCAAGGGCGAAGCGGTCAATGTGATGAAGCTTAACGGCTCAGTCGAGCTGGCACCGCTATGCGGACTAGCGCGGCGGATTGTCGATCTGACGCAAACAGGAGCAACGCTTCGAACCAACGGGCTAAGGGAGCTTGAAACTATCGCCACGAGCAGTGCGCGGCTTGTCGCATGCAAAGCTTCGATGCGGTTCAAGGAGCGGCAGATGAAACAGATCGCGCAACTGCTCGAACAGGCGGCGCAAGCCAATGCAGCTTAAGATTGCTGAACTATCGAGCGATCAGCCGGATTTTGCTGAGCGCCTCGACGGTCTGCTGGAGCGAAGCAGCGAATTCGATGCAGAGCTCGATGCGGCTGTTCGATCTATTGTCGAGCGCGTGCGTCGCGAGGGCGACGAGGCGCTATTGGCCTTTAGCAGCGAGTTCGACGGTCTTGAAGTCGAGTGCGTCGAGCAGCTTGAAGTTGGCGAGGAAGAATGGAGCTTGGCGCTTGAGCGGACGGAGCCGGATGTTGTCGAGGCAATCGCCCATGCAGCTGAACGGATACGAAGCTTCCATGAGCGCCAGCGTGAGAAATCGTGGGAATATGCCGACGACGATGGCTCGATGCTGGGGCAGCGGATCACCCCGATTGAACGTGTCGGCATCTATGCCCCCGGCGGTCTGGCGGCCTACCCGTCGTCAGTTCTTATGGCCGCAGTGCCTGCTAAAGTTGCCGGAGTGGGCGAGATCGTCGTTGCCTCGCCGGCGCCAGAGGGACAAATCTCAGATGCGGTGCTGCAGGCGGCGCATCACGCTGGCGTTGACCGCGTGTTCAAGCTTGGCGGCGCCCATGCAATCGCCGCTTTAGCGCATGGAACCCAAACCGTGCCGAAGGTTAGCAAGATCGTCGGGCCGGGCAATGCGTGGGTTTCGGCGGCAAAGCGCCAGGTCTTCGGCCATGTCGGCATCGATCTGATAGCCGGACCATCGGAAGTGGTGATTGTCTGCGGCGCATCGGCGAACCCGCAATGGGCGGCGATGGACATGTTTGCTCAGGCGGAGCACGATGTCGATGCGCAGTCGATCCTTATTTCCGATAGCGCGGAATTGATCGCCGATGTGCGCCGGGCAATGTCCGA
The DNA here is from genome assembly GCA_965214875.1 of Arenicellales bacterium. Taxonomy (GTDB): domain Bacteria; phylum Pseudomonadota; class Gammaproteobacteria; order Arenicellales; family JAJDZL01; genus CBDAUN01. The sequence goes on from OZ243980.1 coordinate 3,748,298, forward strand.
AGCGCTGCCGCAGCTTGAGCGCAGCGAGATCGTCTCGCAGTCGCTAGAACGTCATGGCGCAATGATTCGCGTTGCCGATGCGGACATGATTCCTGAACTTGTGGACCGGATTGCGCCTGAACATCTTGAGCTGATGGTCGACAACGCGCGCGCGCTGGCCGACAAGATCAGCAATGCCGGCGCAATTTTCTGCGGCGCCTATAGCGCAGAGGTGCTAGGCGACTATTGCGCCGGACCGAATCATGTGCTGCCGACTTCTGGCGCAGCGCGCTTCAGCTCGCCGCTTGGGGTATACGACTTTCAAAAGCGAACCTCTTTGATCGAGTGCACCGCGCAGGGCGCGAAGAAGCTTGCGCGCACTGCCAGCGTGATGGCTGAGCAAGAGCGGCTTACGGCGCACCAGCGTTCCGCGCTTTGCCGCTTGCGGGCATGAACGGCGGCTCTGACGGCAGCTTTGGAGCCGGCATGGCCGATCTGGTGCATCGCGAAATCCGCGAGCTGGCCGCATACCGCGTTGCGCCAAGCGACGGCATGATCAAGCTTGATGCGATGGAAAGTCCGTACGGATTCGACCCTTCGATCAAGCGGCAGTGGCTCGAAGCGCTTGGCGATATCGAAGTCAACCGCTACCCCGACCCGAACGGCGCCGAAATCAAGCGGTTGCTGGCAAAGGCGTTCAGCATCCCGGCTTCGCTCGGGATGCTTTTGGGCAACGGGTCCGACGAATTGCTGCAGCTGATCCAACTAGCGGTTGCAGGCGCTGGAAGATCAGTGATGTCGCCGATGCCGTCGTTTGCGATGTACGAGATTATTGCGCGATATACGCGGGCGCGGTTTGTGCCGGTGGCGCTGGACCGCGATTTCAATCTGGATCAAGAGGCATGGTTCGAGACTCTGGCGCGTGAAAATCCCGCCTGCATCTTTTTCGCCTATCCGAACAACCCGACCGGAAACTTGTTCGACGAGTCGCTGATCGCGCAAACGGCTGAGCAAACGTCCGCTGCTGTTGTTGTGGACGAAGCCTATTTTGCCTATGCGCAAAAAAGCCTGATAGATCTTGTGCCGCATCACCGCAATCTTTTGATCCTGCGCACCTTGTCCAAAAGCGGCCTGGCAGGATTGAGGCTCGGGTATCTAGTGGGCGAGAAAGGCTTGATCGGCGAGCTTAATAAAGTGCGCCTGCCCTACAACATCAATGCGCTGACAGATGCGAGCGTACGCTTTGCGCTGAATAGCTGGGACAGGTTCGATGCGCGCGCAAAAGACCTCATCGGCGAGCGCGAGAGGCTGGCGCAGCGCCTGCGATCCTTAGGTCAATTCGCGGTCTATCCGTCGCATGCGAACTTCATCGCATTTCGCTATCTTGACGGAAGTGCGGACTGGCTGTACGAATCGCTGAAGTCGCGCAAGATATTGATCAGGAATCTGCATGGCGCGCACCCGCTATTGGAGCAGTGCTTGCGAACAACGGTGGGCACGCCGCACGAGAATGAGGCGCTTGTCGAGGCGCTTGTCGGCGTACTTGATGAAAGGCATCGAGATTAGGGCCGTTACTCGAATTGTCCGGGTTTAGATCCATGTGAAACCGCCCGCATCCTCCCTTCGGACTGCGTCCTTCGGGAGGCGGGAGCGTAAAAATTTTTCAGGTAGCATGGTGCTTGATAGCCATCCATCAGCCGAAAGGCGGGAGAAAGCGCCATGCAAACCGAATATCCGCACCGCAAATTTTATCGTCTCGACGCGGTCCGCGACGAGCTTTCGCCGCAGGCCGCCGAGCGCTTCGACAGTCTCGCGCTGTGCGACCGGCTTCGCCGCGAAGGCGCGACCGAAGCGACCGCCCTGAAGGCGATCGGCTGCTCCCGGGCGACGCCCTGCCGCTGGAAGCGACGCCTGCGCCAGCACGGCTTCGCTGCGGCGACCGCGGGCGGAAGCCCGGCCAGATGGTGCAGATCGACCACCTGAGCGTCGCCATCGAGGCCGGCTTCGCGGTCAAGGAGTTCAAGGCCGTCTGCCCGGTCTCGAAGCTTTGCCGCATGCGCGCCTGCTCGCTCGCCAACGCCGCCGGCCGATACGAGTTCCACCAGTCCTGCGTCGGCGAGCTGAGCGTGGGTGCTCTCAACGCCGAGCTGGCCGAATTCGAGCGCCTCTGCAACGCCTGCCGGCCGCATCAGGCGCTCGGACAACGCACGCCCATGCAGGCCGCATAGCCGGAACTTCGACCAAAGCGCGCTTGCCGCCTGAAAAGTCTCATATGCATTGAACCCGTACAAAACGTATTTTTAGGGAACAAAACTGGGTATAATTCAGACATGAAATGAGCAAACTGCATTGGAGGCAACCCCCATGATCCGCTTCACCCCCCCCCCTCGCTAAATTAGCAACCTTCTTTCTGCTGGCAGTGCTTGCGGCGCCGTCCGCGGCGCAGACAGCCGTAACCAGCAGCGGGCGCGAAGGCCCGACCGCCTGCCTGAGTCAAGAAGAGATCAATGCTGGGAATATGCCCATCACGGCCCTATCCACAACCAGCGTGACCTACACGGCACCGGCTATCACATGGAACGAATATGTCGGGCGGCTTGGCGATGTGCCAGCACCTGCAAATGCGAGAATAATCTTTACGGTTTACAACGTCGATGCAGGTGGTACAAAGCCATTCTTCATTAACCTTAACAGCGGTGGGCAGGCCAATGCCCTATCCAGAAACGAAACTGGCTTGTCTGCGAAGACTCTTTACTATGTCGATGCCGTTGTTCATGCAGTAGGTGCAGACAATAACATAATCTCGAATATACCGACTCAGGTGTTTGCCCGGCGCTGCTTCATGACGGGCGGCACCTACACCATGAATGCGGCCCCTGGAACTGGAGCACAGGGTCATGAAAATAACTTTAACAGCGGGTGCTTCTCGATCAGCCCCCTGACCCAGCAGCATGTCCGCAACTGCTGGTGCGGGCGCAAGAACACCCTGCCCCTGTTCAGCTTGCCCCAGAACAACACCGATTTCCTGAACATGTGGGGATGCCGGTAGCGGCAATGACAGCCTGACGCGGGCGCGGCGGCATCCGGGCTGTCCCGGTCGTTGCGGGCCGCCGCCCGTCTTCCGGAGGCTGGCGGCGCCTGCGGGCGCATTGTTGGATGCGCCGAAACCTCGTCGGCAAAGCCTGCAAGGGCATTGTCAAGCTGAGGCGCTGCCCGGGGGCTTGCCCGGCTGATGTGTTCGAATGCGCCGACCGCCGACTTCGCGATCCGCAGCTGCAACGATCCGGGTACCGGCCAGCACTTGCAGCCCGCGCCGGTCCCCGGCAATGGTCGGATCATTCAGTTTCAGTTGCCAAGAAACAGGCTATGCCGATTCACCCTATGCTCTCGAATATGGCCATGCCTCTGGTTGGTATCAGCTACAGATTATGCCGGGCAGTGTCGTTGTGCTATTCCCTGTGTCCGGGTGCAGGCCGACGGCGGCAGCGAGTCCGCGGCCGAGTTCGAGACCGCCTGCCAGCGGCGCGGCATCGCCCTGTTCGCGCTGCCGCCCAAAAGCCCCAAGCATAGCGGCTGCGTCGAGCGCGCCAGCGCGGCCGGCCGCTACGAGTTCCACCAGTCCTGCGCCGGCGAGCTGAGCGTGGGCGCGCTGAACGCCGAGCTGGCCGAATTCGAGTGCCTCTGCAACGCCTGCCGGCCGCATCAGGCTCTCGGACAACGCACGCCCATGCAGGCGTATAATCGGAACTTCAACCAAAGCGTGCTTGCCGCCTGAAAAGTCTCACATGTATTGAACCAGTACAAAGTCGAACTATATTTGCTGGCAACTTATAATCTATCCTGCTTTTTGCGCCGCTAGCGGTTTCGCGGCGCTTTGCAGTGCGACAAAATGCGATTGAGGCACAAACTCAAATGAGCGACGAACGACGACGCGCCACGGTGCATCGCAAGACCAAAGAGACGGATATAAACGTTTCGCTGAATCTTGACGGCACCGGCAAGACTGAGCTTTCCACCGGATTGCCGTTTCTTGAGCATATGCTTGAGCAGGTTGCGCGGCACGGGCAGGTCGATTTGTCCGTCGAGGCAAAAGGCGACCTGCACATCGATGCGCACCACACCGTCGAAGACATCGGCATCACGCTTGGCGATGCGCTCAGCCGCGCGATCGGCAGCAAGGCCGGCATTGTGCGCTACGGACACGCCTATGTTCCGCTTGACGAGGCGCTGTCGAGAGTGGTGATGGATTTTTCAGGTCGCCCGACTTTGGAATACGATGTCGTCTATCCGCGTGCCGCAGTCGGAGGCTTCGATGTCGATTTGTTCCGCGAATTCTTTCAGGCATTGAGCAACCATGCAAAGATCACGTTGCACATCGCAAATCTCAGCGGACGCAACGCCCACCACATCGCCGAGACGGTATTCAAGGCATTCGGCCGCGCGCTTAGGGCGGCGGCGGCCATTGACCCGAATGCAAAAGGAGAGGTTCCATCTACCAAGGGAAGTCTGTAGTTCGCCCGAACGTGCAGACCGCGCGCCCCTCGTGATGGAAGTGCAAGCACATGGCTGATATCGCCATCGCCGACTTTGGAACCGGCAACCTGCACTCGGTCTACAACGCATTTGAAGCGTTGGGCAACAAGCGGCGCATCGTAACCACGCGTTCAGCGAACGAGATACGAAGCGCGTCTCGGCTTGTGCTGCCAGGCCAGGGTGCGATCGGCACATTCATGCAGGAGCTTGCGGACGACGAGACACGATCAGCTGTTGAGCAGGCTTTGGCGAGCAAGCCGGTGCTCGGCATCTGTCTCGGGCTTCAGGCCATGTACTCGATCAGCGAAGAAGATGGAGGCATCGAATGCCTCGGCGTTCTCTCGGGCCGTGTTCGGCGCTTCAGCCGCGACTGGACCGACTCAGGCCGCAAAATCAAGATTCCGCACATGGGCTGGAGCGAAGTGCTGCAGCGATATGCTCATCCGCTGTGGAAGAATATTGCGGACCGCGCGCGATTCTATTTTGTGCACAGCTACTATGCGGATGCGCAATGCGCATCTGAGATTGCGGCCACAACCGTATATGGCGCGCCGTTCACCTGCGCCGCGACAAAGGAAAACTTGTTCGCCGTCCAGTTCCATCCGGAAAAAAGTCGGCGCCACGGCTTGCAACTGCTTGAAAACTTCACCCGCTGGGACGGGCAAGCGTGAAGCTGATCCCCGCAATTGATCTTAAAGACGGGCGTTGTGTGCGTCTTGTTCAAGGCCGCATGGGCGACGAGACGGTCTATTCGGACGACCCGCTGAGCCAGGCGGAGCGTTGGGTCGGCGCGGGCGCATCGAGGCTGCATATTGTCGATCTGGACGGTGCAGTACAGGGCAGGCCCGCGCACGCTGAAACGATCCGTTCCATCGTCGAAAGCTTTCCTCAGGTTGAAATCCAGATCGGCGGCGGCATCCGCACGGCCGAGTCCGCCGGCGAATATCTCGATGCCGGCGCGGCCTACGTGATCATCGGCACTAGGGCAGTCAAGGAGCCAGAGTTTATCTCGCAGTTGAGCGACCGCTACCCCGGCCAGGTTATCGCCGGCGTGGATGTCGTTGATGGCAAGGTCGCAATCGATGGCTGGACCGATGCGCGGGCGCATGATCTTGTCTCGCTAGTGCAAGAGCTTGAGCGATGCGGCGCCGCTTCGATCATCTATACGGACATCAGGCGGGACGGGATGCTGATCGGCGCCAATGTTGCAGATGCTGCCGCGCTTGCCCGGCAGCTGACGGTTCCGGTCATCATTGCCGGCGGCGTCAAAGACATGGACGATCTAAGGCGGGCGATGCAGCGGCGGCAACAGGGGATCGGAGGCTTGATCGCGGGCAAGGCGCTGTATGAAGGCGCGCTCAATATAGGTGATGCCTTAAGCTACATCAGTCAGCAAATCGATAGCCGCTCGAACTGAAGAGGATCGAGCAATGCCGGTTGCCAAGCGGATCATACCTTGCCTGGATGTCGATGAGGGGCGCGTCGTCAAAGGCATCCGATTTGTCGATATCCGAGATGCCGGCGACCCGGTCGAAGCGGCGCAGCGCTACGATGAGCAGGGCGCAGACGAGTTGACGTTCTTGGATATTACGGCAAGTTCGAGCGGTCGCGACACCATTTTGCATATTGTCAATTCCGTCGCGCGGCAAGTGTTCATTCCCTTGACAGTGGGCGGCGGCGTGCGCAGCGTTGAAAACATTTACGACTTGCTTAGCGCGGGGGCGGATAAAATCTCCATCAACACCGCCGCTGTGGAAAATCCTGAATTGGTTCAGGAAGCCTCGAGTCGGTTTGGTTCGCAGTGCATCGTCGTTGCAATTGATGCGCGTCGAGTCCCGGATTCGAATCCGTTGCGCTGGGAAGTCTATACCCATGGCGGGCGAAGGCCGCGGGGGCTTGATGCGCAGCGGTGGGCTGGGCGCATGTGCGAACTTGGTGCTGGAGAGATACTTCTGACCAGCATGGACCGTGATGGAACGCGGCTCGGATTCGATCTGGAGCTCACGCGATCGATATCGGACGCGATCGAGGTGCCGGTGATTGCATCTGGCGGCGTGGGCGAGCTGTCTCATCTTGCCGACGGCATCGAGCACGGCTGTGCCGACGCAGTGTTGGCGGCAAGCATATTCCACTTCGGCGAATATACGATCGCCGAAGCGAAAGCGCATATGCGGCAGCGCGGAATCGAAGTATGCGAGGTAAGCGAAAATGTCTGATAGTTTCAGCGATATGCTGGCTTGGCCTGAAAGCGGCATTTTGCCTGCGATTGCGCAAGATGCAGCAACAGGCGAAGTGTTGATGGTCGCCTGGATGAACCGTGAATCCTTGCAGCTCACCGTGGCTGAACGACGGGCGGTATACTGGTCTCGTTCGCGGCAGCGCCTGTGGCGCAAGGGCGAACAATCAGGGCACATTCAGTGGGTGTGCGAAATCCGGCTGGATTGCGATGCGGACGCGTTGCTGCTTAAGGTGGAGCAAGCCGGCGGCATTGCTTGCCACACGGGACGCAAGTCTTGCTTTTATCGCAAGCTGGATGATGGAGTTTGGCTGGATGCGGACCCCGTACTCAAAAATCCGAAGAAGATCTATGATTGACAGTTGACTCGATGCTGAAGATTGATGGATGTGCTAGAAGAATTGTCGAAAGTGATTGAATCGCGCAAGTGCGCGAGTCCCGACTCGTCCTATGTGGCGTTGCTGCACGCCAAGGATTTGGAGTATGTTTCCGGCAAGGTTACCGAAGAGGCTGAAGAGCTGGTCGCGGCGGCAGGTCGCGGCATTGGGCGAGATATGGTTTACGAGGCGGCCGACTTGTGGTTTCATAGTCTGGTTTTGCTGTCGCGTTTCGGGTTGACGCAAACCGATGTGCTTAGCGAGTTGCAAAGACGTTTCGGGGTGTCCGGAATCGAAGAGAAAAAGTCGCGAAGCCGAAGTGGTCGATAAAGCGGGCAAAGGTTTGGCGTGAGGCCTGTTTGAAGGCATCAGCAAAAAAGAAGTTAAAGTTTCAACAACAAAGGGAGGATCGAAATGGGTCCAGGTGGAATAAGTATTTGGCAACTACTGATAATCTTGGTGATTGTGGTGTTGCTTTTTGGCACTAAGAAGCTGCGCGGCATGGGCGGCGATCTAGGTTCTGCGATCAAGAGTTTCCGCAAATCCGTGAAAGACGGCGGTGACGAACAGGCGGAATCGGCAGAAGCAGATGCGCTTAAGGAGGGCTCGGCCGAGTCGGACGCAAAAGCCGATGCGCCGACCGCTCAAAAAGAGCAAGCGTAGCCGCTTTCCAATCAATTGATGCCCGCTGAGGTGCGGACGGGTGTTTGACATCGGCTTTTGGGAAATAGCGATCATCGCGCTGATCGCGCTGATCGTGCTCGGCCCCGAGCGCCTTCCGCGAGCGGCCCGGACGATAGGGTTTTGGGTTGGCAAGGCGCGGCGCACGCTGTCGGAAGTCAAGCGCGACATTGATCGCGAGATCGATGCGGCCGACTTAAAGGAGTTGAAAGATATCAAGGAAGATTTGCAAGAAACCAGGACTGCTGTGCAGGACGTAGCGAAGACCATGAATGAGTCGGCGGTTTCAGAAGACGAGTTTTCGATTATGCCTGATTCCAAAGCAAAGGAAGAGCCGGCCAAGGAGGAAGCGGCGCCGAAGGAAGAAAAGGCGTCGGTCAAGCAGGACGAATCGAATCAGGCCGGGTCGCAGCAAGGGCCTGAATCCAAGTCTGAGCAAGAACCGATCACCGCTAATACCAAGGTGGCAACATAAAAATGGCGAAACAGCAGCGAACCGACCCAAGCAACGACCCGGGCACGACGTTCATATCCCACCTGGTGGAGCTTCGTCAGCGCTTGCTGCGTGGAGTCTATGCGATCTTGATCATTTTCGTGATTTGCGCGCCGTTCGCCAATACGCTCTATGAATATCTTGCCGCTCCGCTGATGAGTGCCTTGCCGGAAGGCAATACCATGATTTCGACTGAGCCGCACGGGCCTTTTTTCGTGCCTTTCAAATTCGCGTTTGCGTTCGCTGTGGGGCTTGCGATGCCGTTTCTGTTCTATCAGATTTGGGCATTTGTTGCGCCGGGACTGTATGCGCACGAAAAGCGCGCTGTCGTGCCGCTTTTGATTTCGAGCAGCGTACTGTTCTATATGGGCATCCTGTTCGCCTATTACGTCGTATTTCCGATCATCTTCGTCTTTTTTACCAGCACTGCGCCGGAAGGCGTGGCGGTAATGACTGACATCAATGCCTATCTTAGTTTCGTATTGAAGCTGTTTTTCGCATTCGGCCTGGCGTTTGAAGTGCCTGTTGCCACGGTTTTGCTGGTAAAAGCGGGTGCCACTACGCCTGAGAGCCTTTCCAAGAAGCGGCCGTATATCATTGTTGCGGCCTTTGTTGTCGGAATGTTTCTTACGCCGCCGGACGTTTTTTCTCAGACCATGCTGGCTATTCCGGTATGGTTGCTGTTCGAGGTGGGACTTTATTTCTCCAAGCTAGGCCGAAAAAAGCAGCTCGAGCGCGAGCAGCAGGAACTAGAGATGGACCCCACAGAGTAGCCGTTTGTTGCCTGTCCTTTGGGATTGACCTGCCTGGTTGCGGGTTTGCAGCGTACGATGCCTATCAAGCGCTGTCGGTTCGGTTCAAGTTCAAATGTTTTGCCGCAACGCTGGAAATTGCGAGTGCTTATGCTCAGGAACATAGGGGGTGATGCATGTGGCAGCTGGCACCGGTTTCGTTTCTGGGGTGCGCAGATAGAAATGTAATTTATCAAACTGGGGACAAGCGAACCGCATGCGACTTTTCAAGCTTCATGTTCCATGGGGCCAGATTTGATATTAAGTCTGTTCAATGCATTGCCGTTCGAGGCAAATCCGTTTTGGTCTTCTGGAGCCCCTGAATGCTCAACGCTCGTTCAAGGATATCTTCGAGGCGCTGTCAGTTCAACAGGTCAAAGGCATCGCTCCAGCAATCGGAACTACCAGTGTGCAGAAACATTGAATTCGTACAAATCTTTATTTGAATTGCGCTTTCGAATTGCACGATACTGAACATCTTTGAAGCCTAATTGCTCGAACATTGCCGCGTAAATCTGCTCAACAGACAACAACACGCCATAGAATGTTGAGTTTCCAACGATGTAGTTCAACTTGCCACCTTGTTCCAGAATTGGTGTAAGAGCGTTGATATGCTCCCATACGTCATTGAAATACTTAGCGATGTATTTCGCCATAACCTCGCCATTTTTGTTTTTACTTTGAGCTATTTTATGCAGTGAAAAACCAAGCAGTGAATGCAGGAATGCATCTTCGGGCTGCTTCCAGCCCTTAAGCCGACTAGTTGCTGCTCCCCAAGTCCCGCCGATTGAAGACCAGTCCATTTCTCCGGCATCACGCCCGTCGCCAAGAAACCCTAGCCAGTACATGTATGGCCTAAGCTCGCGAATATAGGACATTCGGTTGGCATAAGGAGGCGATGTTATGACGAGGTCGAATGAGCCTTCGGTCACACCCATCATGTTTCTGGCATCTCCTCTTACAACCTTGCTTGATTCAGGCGGGTTATTCTTTGCCCCATCTAAAACAAATTGCAAATCTTCTATGAACATGAGCTCCATTTCAGCATGGAGCGGAGCGTGCGCATCGCAAGCGTTCTTGAATGACAGCGACTGATGATTGAACGCCGCATTTGATAGGCCGATCAAAGTTCTGCAGAATGCTGCCAGCAGAAGATTATGTTCTGACGAGTCAATTTCGCCTACCACATCAATAGCAGACTTGAGCGAACAAAGAAACTCTCTGGCATCTGCACACCACCATCGTTCAATGTTGTGGATTTGAGGCTCTTGCACCGGTGTTATCGTGCCGGATTTCACAATTTGAATTGCGCGATTGCCTAAAGTGCGAGATGATTCAATCTGTTTGTCGGAGTATTGTGCGGTTTTTGCCTTAGCCAACCAAACCAGAAACGGATTTATATCCATCGTCATGCTCTTGTGTCCGCGATAACCCGCGCATAAGGCTGTTGTGACCGTTCCGCAAAAAGGGTCCAGTATTCGTAGCGGGCAATCATGCTGGCTTATCAACTCATCTACGATTTTGAGAGAATACGCAGGCGTTAGCCGTAGCCAGCCATGCCGGCCGGCATTGGTATTGAATTTCTGCGTGTAGTCAGACCGTTGACGCAGATTGCGGCTTATGCGCTTGCTCATTCCTATCAAGAAAATAGTATCGAATTCAATATCGCTTCGGTTTCGGCACGTAGCGTTGCACAATTACGCTCGAAAAATCCAGCGAGATCGTAGCCGACGATTTCTGCAAAAAAAGTCATACGTTGAAATTAGGGGGGCTAGTGTCGGATATTCCTGCCAATACGATCCACTTGGCTGCTCGATAACGTAGGATTACATCGCGATCAAATTGCCCGGACAGGATCACCATGCAGGGAAGATATCCATTGGCATACGCGGATGCAGCATTTGCAACGTCAGCATTTTGCCTTTTTGAATCCTTGCTCTTGTATCCTTGACGCACCTCAAAAACCGTTCCCGACAAAGATTGTGCCGCTTTATCATTGACGCCTAGTCCGGTCGCCGACTTCTTCATCCATGAGCAAAAGCGCTCTTTTTTCTTTGCATCCGATATGTTTTCTACAGGAATCCTTGCATCCAGATGAATTGTCCTGTTGCGGCCGCTTGGCGAAGGCACCTGATATGACCATTTAACATTTTCCTCGGAAAGTCCCATCGAGTCACAAAAAATTCTTCGAATCAGTCTCTCGGATCCGATGCCGATTTGCCTATAGATACTAGTAATGCCACCTGCCGCTTTGTGTGCTGCATAAACCATCGGCGTTCCTAGCCCAAGCCAGTTATAAAACTGGTCATCCTGATACTGCTCTTGAAACTGTTCAGGTGAAACGCCTGCCTTCCCGCCTAATCCGAACTTCGGTCGGTAATCTGCGCATATTCTTAATGAATCCAAAAGAATCTGCAGATACTCTTTGTCTTTATCGTTTTTCATTTGCCTTGGTATCTCGAATGAGGTCGGTTGCCTCTGATATTTCTTCGGAGATTGTAGCCACGTCGCTGGAAATAGTGTTGGCAATTCAATTCGGCATTTATCAATAGTGGCAACAGCCAAATATCCCCGCCCATCCTCTTTCAGAGCCCAAATAAAGCTAAGTGGCATAGTGTGCAATTGTCCCTATCATGCCTCGTCATTAGTCGCAAAAAAGCTTCAGTGCGGATAGCAAGGTGTGTGGTCCGACTGAGTAGCGGCACTGTGCTTTTATGCCGAGTTGTGCTGTTGTGGGGGAAAGGCGGTTTGCGGGACCCGATCGGAGAGTTGGGCAGCAGTGCCAATTGTTGCGAATGAGATTGTAAAAATAGTCACAATTCGCGCTGAACCCACTACAAATTTTCAGGTGCTTGAAAAGCGAAATGAGTCGTTCAATCATTTTAAAACGCTTAGCGCAGAGCGAGGGGCGTTGGTCCGAGTGACAGAACGGTAAACCAGTGTGCGGAGTTCAAAACCCCTGGCGCTGCTTGCTATCAAAATGCAAATAAATGCAAAATTAAGCGTATTTGATTTGGCGGCCTGCCAATTTGGCAATCAAATACTCTTGACCTCGATTGCCTTTGACGCGATTGCAATTGCCGCACAGCAGCTGCAGGTTTTCTATGTGGTCCGTTCCGCCTATTGATTTCGCAATAATGTGATCAATTTCAAGATGCAGCATTTCAAAATGCGTCTGGCAGCCGTTGCAGTTGCCCGCTTGCTGACCGTAGAGATGCTTTTTGTTATCGAGAGAATTGTAAAGTTTCAGAACTTTAATGTCAGTTCGCTGGGGTATGTCATTGCGTGCAATAACTTGCTCGAACATGCCGCGCTGAATTTCGTTTCCGCCCTGATCTTGCCTGATTCGCTGATCTACCAGATCAATGGCTTTTGGCGATACATCAATTCCCGCCCATTGTCGCTGTAGCCTGTCGGCAGCTACACAGGTTGTCGCGCATCCGCAAAAAGGGTCCAACACAATGTCATCGTAGTCACTGCTCGCAGTAATGATTCGATCAAGGAGCGCTAACGGTTTCTGCGTCGGGTAGCCGGTTCTTTCGCTTTTAATGCGGCCAACGGGTGAAAAATCCGGCCACCAAGTTTCCGGCACCTTGCCTTTATTCAAATACTGATCACGCAAGTCGGCTGTCAAGGGCTCACTAATCGCCGCACCTTTCGAATTCGTGTTCAGTCGCTTATGCGGTATTCGAACTGCATCAGAATTGAATTTCCATGAATTGCTCTTCGAATACCATAATATCGTGTCATGCTTTCGGTTGAACTGACGCATGTTCGGAGAGCCCGGGCCTGTGTATGCCCATACGATTTCGTTGCGTAATCCGCCATTGCCCCCCCCCCCCGTCCAAATACGGCATCCATGACAAGCTTCAAGTAATGGCTCATGGTTGGGTCGCAGTGAAGATAAATGCTGCCTGTATTCTTCAAAATTCGGTGCATTTCAAGTAGCCGCACTGCCATGTAGATCAGGTACGACTTGTCACTATCTGTCATGGCTGCTTGAATCACTCTGCTTAATGCACGATGCTTGGACTCAATCAGATCGAGCCAAGCGATGTCAATATCATTCAATGACCAAGTGTCTTTGAACTCGGCACCAGCAGCTATTGAGCCGATGGGCGCGGCATAGTTGGCTTTGGAGTTGAACGGAGGGTCAAGATAGATCAGATCGACACAATCCGAATTCATGCCGCGCATGATGGGAAGATTGTCGCCCGTCCATACGGTCTTGTTCTTCCAGTTGGGTGTGCCGGTCATTCAATCATGCCTTGTGCAACGCCCTGCATTCGCTCTTCGGTATTGTTGTCCGCGCATCCATATCCGGCAATGCGATGCCGGCGAGCGGAGATGCTTTCGGGCAGGCGGCGAGCGTCATTCCTGGCCAGGCCGAGACGGTTCAGCTCGAGATTGCAGAACTGGTGCCGTGAAGAAAGGCTCTCCGGAGCAGGCTCCGGCAACCATTTGCCCATCGGAGCGCATGCATCCCGTTTTTTGGCAGGGATCAAGACGGCGGATGATTGAAATCGCCTCTCGAGCGTATGGCGACAGCCTTGATTTCAGCCCGAAGGCGCTAGAATCAGCGCGAGGAATGCAATGCCCGCACCCAGCACGCCTATCGTGATCGCGATCTGAGCGATTCCATATCCGACAATCCAGCGCTGATTATCCTTGTCCCGCTTGGCCATTTCGGCATCCCGTTTGGCCATTTCTGCATCCCGTTTGGCCATGTCGGCTCTCAGTCGTTCGTATGATGTGTTCATTTCTTCTTTCAGCAGATCGATTCGCTTGTCTAGTTCGTGGTATTTTTGCTGCTGTTTTTCATCCATCTTTAGCTCTATTGATGCTGCAGCCACTTGGAAATGGCGTTTTCAACTTTGGATTAACACCGGCTTCGCCGATGCCAAGGGCAAAGCCGATATGCTGCAATTCCTATCTTGGTTGAGTCTATTGTATCGTCGCCGCCATGTTATCCGACCACGGCCTATCTTTTCAAGGTGATGTACGGGTTCACTACATATGAGACTTTTCAGGCGGCAAGCGCGCTTTGGTTGAAGTTTTCATTATACGCCTGCATGGGCGTGCGTTGTCCGAGCGCCTGATGCGGCCGGTAGGCGTTGTAGAAGCGCTCGAATTTGGCCAGCTCGACGTTGAGCGAGCCGACGCTCAGCTCGCCGGCGCAGGACTGGTGGAACTCGCAGCGGCCGGCGGCGGCGTTGGCGCGCTCCACGCAGCCGCTATGCTTGGGGCTTTTGGGCGGTAGCGCGAACGGCGCCTGGCGGACCGGGCAGTCGAGCAGCTTCGATCCGCGCAATGAATCGGCAAGCGGTTCAGCACTGCCGCGAAAGTTGCAGGTGAATCGTCGCGAATCACCGAACCAAAGTGCCGCTCGTGTATGGTCAGGGAGCCAATTGACCGCCTACGGCGCAAGTGCTGCCATGACCATGCTTGTACGCAACTGGAAGACTGTGCGGGTGGCAAACCGCTAAAGTGTCGAAACGGTTGCCAAATGCTTCTAGACCTTGATCCGCGCAACAACCACAAGCAAATTGCAGGGCCATCGGCGGTTTTTGCGTACAAGGGCTAAATCGCAATTGCGGCGCGTATCATGAAATTCATGACAAACCCCAATAGCCCTATGCCAACGCCGACAATTGTCATCGTCCAAAGCAAATTCGCCTTATCCCGCTTTTCGTTTTCAATCTGCCATTTTGCCATGTCAGTGCGAAAGCGTTCAAGCGTACCCTCATATTCAGTCTGCCATTTTGCCATGTCAGTGCGAAAGCGTTCAAGCGCACCTTCATACTTGGCTTGGTTGGTATTCATATCAGACCTTAAAACCTCAATTCGCTTATCAAGATCGCTGTATTGATCTTCGTTCATGTTTCGATTATGGCTGCCAGCAGCCCCAGTTGGCCTTTGGCCGCAGGATCATGTTCTTTCGATAGCCTATAGCCATGGCTAGACCATCGGTTCTGACTGCGTGGCGCTTCAACTGGAGGCGGACAGCCATGCGTAGTATTGGGTTCCAGCGGTTTTGCATTATTAGGGTTCATCAGCCATGCAGCATTGTTTATCTTATGCGCCGTTGCCGCTACCACTCTCCATGACGAAGATCAGCATCAAGGCAAGCGCTGTCCTTGGCTGCTTGTCTTATGGCGGGTATTGACGCGATTAAAACATAAAGAGGTAATAGATACAAGCAAAAATGCTAGCAGTTCTGGCAAGAGCGTGATTCAATTTATTGGCAATTCCCCGATCAGCGCATGGGACGTATATTTTTTCGAGCATGCTTGACGAATGTGCCAAGACGAGCTCCGAAGTTGCCCGAGCTGCAGGACTGGTTTCTTGCAGCGTCAATCATGAGTGGAGCTCTATGCGCGGATTCCGCAACCGCCATCGCAACGATTTGGAGGCGGATGGCCGCCGTCGGACGATCCGCCATCCTCGCTATCGCCGCGCTCCTGGATCATCCGCTCCGCTCCGCGCAGGATTTGCCGCTCGGGTCGCCGATCTGCCCGTCATGGCGGCGACAGGTCTCCAGTATCTGTTTGAGCGCGAACACGTTCTCATCGCGGAAGTTGCCCTGCAGCGCCGCACACCGACTCCTCCGGCCGGTGCGAGCGGCGCAAAAGCCCCATGCCCATGAGCTGCTGGAGGCGCTGGCACTCCAGCACGTCGGACTTGCGCCGGTCCGGCCGCGCCAGCCCCGAGGGGTTGACTGGCCACACCTCGAAGCCGCGCTGCTCGAGCCGCCTCATGCAAGGGATCCGGCATACCCCGGCGGCCTCCACGCCACCTGCCGGATGCCGTGCTGTATGGCTCTCATGGGAGTAGCACCGGTAGCACGTAGTAGGCCACGTAGTATAGCGAAGTGCGGTATGACCACCCATTTCAGCATCATCAGCATGATACTATGCCCTTGTCCAGCAAGCTGCAGACACGAACTACAATGCGTAACGCATTGACATTGAAGGATTCACGATTGTGTCAGCGTACCCGCTGGAGACGGGCTTATCCACTCTCAATCAGTGGAAGAGCTGCAGTTTGCAGCTGTCAGATAGTAAATTTGATAAGGCTGCAACATATATTGGATCAAGCAATCGGGCTTTGGAGTCCTCTCGGCGATGGTGCGATGCGAAACATTCTAGCCTGAAGCTGGATAGGATCATGGGTATTCATCAGATTGTAGTCTGAAAGGTTATTTTCGCCTGTCAAAGTATCGCGACTAGAAGAAAAACGAATTTAATGTTGTCTAAATGTCGGTTAAGAGCATAAACAGACTCTTGAGCCGGTTTTGATTATCCGTGAGTGTGAAGCAATGCGTCAAAGAGTGATCTGCAAAATCAAGAAAGCTCGTGCGGTTTTAGTTCTTTTTGCGTTGCTGGCGGTCGTGCCGTCGGTCGATGCCAAACCTAGATGGCTCTATATCGCCCCGGTAACGCAGCAAACCTTGTCGTGGTGCTGGGCTGCTGTAAGTGAAATGGTGTTGAAGCACTACCGAATCGAAAGCTATGCGCCCGATATTAGCTATCAATGCGGAATTGTCGAAACTCTCGGTGGACTGTGCCTTACCGGCTGCGAAAAGTGCGTAATGGGGATACCAACGATTTTCGACCTATCCACGGTCATTCAGAAGTATCAGAAAATATCTAGGCCCGAATCGCTGAGACATTCAAAGGGGCGTTTTCTTGCTATTCCAAAGAAGTTGCGATTGTCTCCGAGGCAAATCATTAGTGAAGTCAATAATGACGACCCAATTGTCGCGGTCATTTCGCCCAATCGATTCGGTTCATATTACCCGCCGGGCATGGGGGAGCATGTTGCCCTGATCACCGGCTACGAAGAGCTGAACGGCAAATTTTTCATTCTTGTCAATGATCCGATGCCATTCGGAGCTGTAGGCTACGACCCTTATCTTGAACTGCGAGCCAGACAGACTGTGTCAGGCCAATATTGGATCGAATACGACATCTTTGTCCATCACTTGAATTATACGAGTTCCATAGTCTTCGAGCGTTCTTGAGGAGATTGAATGCAAACGTACTAAAAGTTACCCGCATAGCACGAATTTCCGAGTTGAAGACGCTATGGCGATAATTGGCTGGGCGGCTATGGAAAGCTGACATGCTTTGACCAGCTGCCTGTGCCAGGAAACCTGAAATTACTGATCGTGAAAGTCGCAATGGCAGTTGAAATGACTGATCCGTATTCCGGTCTTAAGGCGCTTAGATGAGAATAGCTGCTGGTGCCGATCAGCTTCTCAATCTCTCAGTCCCTCGGTTTAGATAGCGTTTTTGCCCACAGCCTGCCCGTGCCGGTTTTGTCCCTGCAGATTGCTTTCGCAAAATCCCATGTCTTCTATTCCGCAGGCAGGTGTTCAAGCACCACATTTGGAAACAGCTCAGAAGGGAAGGATCAGATTCGCAGTGCGCCACCTCGCAAGACGACCTGGCGATCGACTACGATCGACAAGTTTCGAGAAATTCATCGAACCTCATTCAGCTCTTTGGATCCCGAGCCTGGAAAGCGAGAGGATCGACAATTCGCCCGACTCGCGGCTTGATCGGCAAGCTCAGTCTTGATCAGTCAAAAAGGCGCTACGCTGGCTTCAGGCGGTAGAATTGGCTTGGAGGTTAGCGTAGTGGTCGTCGCGGTGATGCGTATGCCGCGAGTGTGCAACGGACCTGGATGCCTCGCAAGCGGCAATCGACCTGGCGGATGCATGCGCTTGCCGGATTATGAAGCAGCGCTTTCTTTACGGTCGTGCTTCGGGCATGTTGCAGTTGAGGCGCAATCAGTTCAAAAGATCGAATGCGTCGCCCCAGCAATCGGAAACCATGTAGCCTTGCTGGTAGGGATCGGACGGATCAATCCCGATCTGGTGAATGCCATGAATCCAGCCGCGTCCTGAAATGCTGGGCACGACGGCCGGCAGACCGGCAACGCGAGTATCCCGCAATAGCGTCACATTGAATTTGCTATCGATGATCGAGCGTGC
This sequence comes from Arenicellales bacterium, assembly GCA_965214875.1. Taxonomy (GTDB): domain Bacteria; phylum Pseudomonadota; class Gammaproteobacteria; order Arenicellales; family JAJDZL01; genus CBDAUN01. The sequence continues at coordinate 3,766,386 of OZ243980.1, forward strand.
GATATAGGATTCGCCAAGCTCGATTTCGCCTGCGACGCGCATGAGTGCGCAGCGCGCGGAATTCCCGGTGCCGCATGGCGACCGATCTATTCGTCCCGGCGGCATGATCGTAGCGCCATTTTGCTCGCCTCGCTGATTGCGGCTGATGAACATCAGATAGGAAAGTCCGCTCAAGCCATCGATTTCGGGGTGGCGGATGTTCATGGTATGATTGATTTCACGCTGAATGCGCAGGCCGGCATCAACCAGCTTGCGCGCCGACTCTGGACAAATTTCCAGCTCCAGCTGAGCTGGGTCGGCAAGCGCATAGTAGATGCCGCCAAACGCGATCGAAAATTTCACTTTGCCCAAGCCTTCAACATCAACGCTGGCATCCATATCGTGCACATAGCAAGGCGGCATTTCGATTTCAACGCGCTCGCACTTGCCGTCTCGACATGTTGCGCGTGCGGTGACTAGACCTGCTGCGGTATCCAGCGCCACCGTTGTGTGCGGCTCGTTCATTTCGACCTGACCGGTTTCCAGCAATACCGTTACGGCGCAGATGCAATTTGAGCCTGACATGGCGTGGGCCTTGTCTCCTTGCAAGACGATAAAGCCTGCATGCGCCTCAGGCCGAGTGGACGGCGGCAGCAGCACGGTGCTCATCTGCGCGAATCCGCGCGGTTCCTGAACAAGGAACCTGCGCAATGCATCGCCCTCATCGTTCATATAGTGAAGCTTTTCCGCCATGGTGCGGCCTGGCACGTCGATGATTCCTCCGGTTACGATGCGGCCGATTTCACCTTCGGCGTGCGCCTCGATCATGGTGACTGTTTTTGACCAGCGCATAAGCGCCTCTTATTTTCGCGGTTTGTTCATATCGTGTTGTCGGGTCATTTGAGCGGTCAGCTGACAATTGTAGTGGATTCGGTTCTTTTCGATTGCCGCTCATGATTCAGCGACGAAGCGTGAGCCAAAGCACTTCTGATAGCTATTGAGTTGCCTCATCTGAGGTATATTTCTTATCTAGATGCAGCATGCCTGGTCAATATGCCGATTAGAACGACCCAGCTCGACAACGAAGATGGGAGAAAAGCCGCATGTGAGGCATCAATCCGCTAACTCAACAATCGCACAATCATAAGCAGTAGTGCATGGCAAGTAGAAATATCGTGGGCAGATTGGAAGGCAAAACCGTGTTCGTCACCGGAGCGGGCATGGGCATCGGACGCGCTAGCCAAGCGGCAAGATGGCGCGTCCGGAAGATATCGCGCCATTAGTCGTCTATCTGGCCTCTGATGAATCCAAGGCTGCAACCGGTCAGTTCTTTGTTGTCGACGGCGGCTGGACCATCTAGGCTTGCCTGTTGCGACTCCATGCCAATGCGGGCAGAACCTTTTTGCGCCATCCGCCTTGAGGCGCAATGAGCTAATGAGCGACAAACCGCCAATTGGCTTTGTCGGCATTGGGGCCATGGGCTACGGAATGGCGCGCAACCTGCTTCGAAACGGCTATCCGCTATGCACGGTCGCGCACAGGCGGCGCGGCCGCATTGAGAAATTGCTGCGCCATGGCGCGAACGAGCGCGACAGCTACCGCAAGCTCGCTGAACAATCCGAAATCATCATGCTATGCCTTTCCGATTCCGAAGCGGTCTCGTCCGTAATCGAGCAGCTGATGCCTGGACTAAAGCTCGGACATACTGTTATCGACACCGGCACATCGTTGCCATGGGCATCCGAAAAACTGCATCAGCGTCTGTCGGCTAGGGGTATTGATTTTGCCGAATCGCCCGTCGCCGGAGGGGCAGCGCAGGCACTTTCGGGCGAGCTTGGCGCCATGGTGGGCGCATCGCCTAAGGTCTTTGCCGCCATTGAGCCGGTCATCGGCGTTTTTTGCTCGAATGTGGAGCACTTCGGTCCAGTCGGTCGCGCATCGCGCGCCAAGCTGATCAGCAACCATCTGGTGCTGAATATGGCGGCGCTGGTCTACGAGACATTCAGCTCGGCCGCCTTGAACGACATCGACTGGGAAAAGCTGTACCGGCCCATGCTGTGCGGTTCCGGAAACTCCGTAGTGCTGCAGCGGATCATCGGCAACGCAATCAAGGGTGATTTCGCAGGCTATATCTTCAGTGTGGATAACGCGCGCAAGGATCTTGAGTATATCGCTCAATTGAATCGGGAGATGGAGGGCGCAGTCGGAATGACCGATTCGGCATTGCATCTGTTCCGAAAGGCCGCCAAGCTCGGCTACGGAGATAAGATGATTTCCGAATTGCTTGAGCCGGATGTTCGTCGCGCACTGATGGAGAGCGAAGAATCGTAGCGGGGCGATTGGGCATGGATAATGTTTTGATCAGTTCAAGTTCTGTGCTGTATTGCGACATGGACGGCGTCTTGTGCGACTTTTTCAGCTCGGCATGCGCTATTTCAGGCAAGCCGCCAGGAGAGCTGAGCGTAAAGGAGCTATGGCGCCATGTCAGAAAGGTCGATGATTTTTGGGAGTCGCTTCAATGGATGCCCGGCGGACGTGCGCTCTGGGAGCATATTGAGCGGCACCAGCCGCACATTTTATCCTCGATCGCCGCAAGCGACCCGAATTGCGCGCCCGGCAAGCTGAAGTGGTTGAGGCAGAATCTGAACTTCACCGACTCAGAGCGCATCCACCTGCCCCGGCGCAAGGACAAGTGCCTTTTCGCAGTCGCCGGCGAGACGGCAAACGTTCTAGTTGACGACTACATCCGCAATATTAGCGAGTGGGAGGCCAAAGGCGGCATCGCAATCCATCACCAAGATGCTGACGAAACAATCGAAAGGCTAAAGGGGCTTGGCTTCGGCTAGCAAGACAAATCCGCAGCGGTTGTTCCAGATGCACGATTCGCCGCCCGGCACCGCTTCTGCCGCGACAGCATTAAACTCGCAGCTTCAAGCAGCATCGTCAAACGGTGACGAAGCGCCGTGAATATGCGGCGGTTAGCGCAAGCTTTTGCGGTGTCGTGAAGAAAGTTGCGCACCTGCGGTTGATTTTTGAATATTAGTTCCTATAATTGTTAGCACTCGTTTAATGTGAGTGCTAACAACTCGACTTAAGCGAGTTTTGCTTAGATGCCAAAACAACTAGGGTTTGCTCGAAGTTGAGCTGGTTCAGGCAAGTGATTGATGCGTGCGGCAATAAATGCCGCGCGGATTATTTTGAAATTTCATGAAATGAAACGGACAATCCAGAAGGAGGTATGAATGAACATTCGCCCGCTTCATGATCGTGTCGTCGTTCGCAGAGTCGAAGACGAGAGGAAAAGCCCCGGCGGAATCGTGATTCCCGACGCGGCTGCTGAAAAGCCGATGCAAGGCGTTGTGCTGGCAGTCGGCAACGGCAAAGTCAAAGACGACGGATCATTGCGTCCTCTCGACGTCAAAGTCGATGACAAAGTGCTTTTCGGCAAATACTCCGGCACCGAGTTCAGGCTCGATGGCGAGGAAGTGCTCATGATGCGTGAAGACGACATCATGGGAGTGCTCGAAAGCTAGTTGAATCATTACACACAACTGACATAGGAGAAATTCACTTATGGCTGCGAAAGAAGTCAAGTTCGGTGAGAGCGCCCGCGGCAAGATCGTGCACGGCGTTACTTTGCTAGCTGACGCGGTAAAGGTAACTCTCGGCCCGAAAGGTCGAAATGTAGTCCTGGAAAAGTCGTTCGGCGCGCCGACCGTCACTAAGGACGGCGTATCGGTGGCGAAGGAAGTCGAACTTAAAGACAAATTTGAAAACATGGGTGCCCAAATGCTCAAAGAAGTGGCGTCGAAGACTTCAGACGTTGCGGGCGATGGCACAACTACGGCCACAGTGCTGGCTCACTCGATGCTGCGCGAAGGTCTTAAAGCCGTCGCTGCCGGCATGAACCCGATGGATCTTAAGCGGGGCATCGACAAAGGTGTTAGTGCCGCGGTTCAAAGTCTGCAAGATCTTTCCAAGCCTTGCTCGGACCATACAGAGATCGCTCAGGTCGGAACCGTTTCGGCGAATGCCGACGAAGCCGTCGGCAACATCATTGCCGAAGCGATGAAAACTGTCGGCAAGGAAGGCGTGATTACTGTCGAAGAAGGCTCCACTTTGGATAACGAGCTTGATATCGTCGAAGGCATGCAGTTCGACCGCGGATACCTCTCGCCTTATTTCATCAACAATCAGGAAAGCATGTCCGTTGAGCTGGAGAATCCGGTGATTCTTGTCCATGACAAGAAGATATCCAATATCCGCGACCTGCTGCCGCTGTTGGAGCAGGTTGCGAAAGCCGGACGTCCGCTGATGGTTATTGCTGAAGACATCGAAGGCGAGGCGCTGGCGACTCTCGTGGTCAACAACATGCGCGGAATCGTCAAGGTCTGCGGTGTGAAGGCGCCGGGCTTCGGCGACCGCCGCAAGGCCATGCTGCAGGACATCGCGATCCTGTGCGCAGGCCAAGTGGTATCCGAAGAGGTCGGCATGAGCTTGGAGAACACCAAGATCGAAGAGCTCGGGTCGGCCAAGCGCGTTCAGATCACCAAGGAGAACACCACGATCATTGATGGCGCCGGCAACAAGGATGACATCCATGCCCGCGTCAATCAGATTCGCGCGCAGATTGAGGAAGCGACTTCCGACTATGACAAAGAGAAAATGCAAGAGCGCGTCGCCAAGCTGGCGGGCGGTGTTGCCGTGATCAAAGTCGGCGCTGCGACCGAAGTCGAAATGAAAGAGAAAAAGGCCCGCGTCGAAGACGCGCTGCACGCGACCCGTGCAGCCGTTGAGGAAGGCGTTGTGCCCGGCGGCGGTGTTGCCTTGGTGCGAGCCATCAAGAGCGTAACCAAGGTTAAAGGCGACAATGCCGATCAGGATGTCGGTGCGCGCATTGTTCAGCGATCGCTGGAAGAGCCGCTGCGGCAGATCGTCGCAAACGCTGGCGAGGATAGCTCCGTAGTGCTTAACAAGGTTGCTGAATCAAGCGCTAATGAAGGCTACGATGCAGCCAGCGGCAAGTACGGCGACATGATCGGGTTGGGCATTCTCGACCCGACGAAGGTTACCCGAACCGCGCTTCAGAATGCCGCTTCCATTGCAGGGTTGATGATTACAACCGAAGCGATGGTTGCGGAGATTCCGGAAGACAAGCCGGCAATGCCGGCCGGTCCGCCGGACATGGGCGGAATGATGTAGCCCAATTCGCATAGCGAACAAAAAGCCCTGCTTCATGCAGGGCTTTTTGCTTATGGCGGGTTGCGCGAATGCGTCCACATATAGTTGTCGCATGAGCGTTGCTTTTCATTCAGGCATTTATGGCGGCTTGCTCGGCAGTCTAAGTCAGGCAATATGGTGAAAGCCTCCAAATCGAATTCGAATTGCCGACTCCGAAACTGCAACCAATTTACGATCTTGCTTGCTTTGAGACGTTCATCAATAGATTCTGCAACTGGGACGATAAATTCTCTAGCGCATCCAATTCGTTTTAGGTGTTTTCGTTCTGCGGCTTTTGGTATTCCTGGAATCTACAGTACGGTAATTCACCTATCCGTCTAGCCAGTTTGACAGCCAGTTGCTCGATGCTTGCTTGTTTTAGTGCGACCTTGCTTTCTTGGTCCGCAGAGAGCCTTTTCTGGTCCAAATGTATCTTTGCATCTTCAATTGGATTCGCTGAACTTTCAAAGAAAATTTTTCTCGCCTGATTGTCCCTCAGTACGCGGGGCAAACTACGGACATTTGCTGAATCGCGGATCTTTCGGCTTTTTATCCAATTTCCGAAATCTCCCAAATCCAAATTGGCGGCAAAAATAGCTTTTTTGATTTTTGGTCTTTGCAACTCTACGAATTTGTTAAATCGGTCAATCTTGAGTGCCGAGTCGTCTGCATTGTTTCGATAGTACTCATTCATATCTTCGCAAGCGCAAATTTGGCGCTCAATGTCTGCTTTGTTTTCGTCACGCAACGCAATAATTTTTGCGTACTCAAGAAAGTCGGTGTTCCTTAGTTCGTGAAGGTGTCGTGCTTTTTCATATGCGGGCCACTCTCTAGCCCCCACAAGATGCGCTGCTACGCGAATAGTTTCGATTTCTTTTTGGCTTGGGTTTTCAAGTAGCGTTGAGTTTATAGTTGACCACTCGCCACGTATGCCCTCTTTAAAGAAGAGTTTGTAGATCGCAAGTCTAGTGTTTCCATCAATACAGGTAAATCTATTGCCGCTCTGAATGACAGCTATTGGCACCACTATTCCGCCACTGGCTTGAATTGAGTCTTTGAGTCTTTCAAATGAGGCGGAATTCTGCCCCTTTCCTGCAGACTGCAACGCAAAGTGGATTCGCTCAGGGTTTAGATCATTACCAAACTTCTCCAGCGCCACTTTTATTCTGGGGTTTTGCGTGTCTTAGTCGATTAGATTGATATTCAATTGCTGAGTGTTTTGAATCATTTCTGCAATTTTCCCGATGTCTTAAGTAGAAATTCGTTTTTCATCTAGCTGTTCGCCGGAATGCTGCTCCCGCCACCTTTGAACCCGACTGCATCTTCAGAACCGAACAAATAGACGTGTCCTTAAATCAAATCCGAACGTCTAACCATCGTGACGGGCCGCTTGTAATCTCGGCAGAAGTAAAGCGTGAGATGCGTCAATCTGATTTCTAATATACTTCGAATCGACCATATCATTCTCTCTTAGTAAAAGAATAGATCGGTAGGCAGGCATTTGCACTTTAAAGAGGAAAACCAATGAATCCGGAATACTGGGCACTTGGATTATCGGTGACAGCAATAATTGCGGCCATTTCACTTGCATATAAATTCGGTAAATGGCAAGGGCAAGTAGACAACGATCGCAACAATTTCAAAGAATTTATGAAAGAAGTTCGATCTGATATCAAGGAAATCATGTCGCGGTTGCCCGCAAAACCCATATCAAGTTCCAGTCCAATCCAACTTACAGAATTGGGAAAACGGATATCAAAGAAAATAGGCGCTGAATCTTGGGCTAAGAATGCTGCCCAAGAAATGATTGAAGATACGAAGGGGATGGATGCGCTGAAAGTCCAGGAACAGTCATTCGAAAAAGCTCGGAATTTTGAGCCGGACGAAAATCTATTGCAAGATATGCGGGATTCGGCTTTTCAAGAGGGCATAGGTCTTGATGGCGTAAGAGATGTTCTCGGAGTAGAATTGAGAGACCAATTGCTTTCCATGCATGAGAAGACGGAAGATTCCATCAAAAAATAAACTGAATAAATTGACCGTATGCGAAACCAATGAGCTTTCCCCAGAAAGACTGACCCCATTCCACGTTTGCATTTCTTGGCATCGGGCACAGTTGGAAACGGCTTCTTGAATTTCTACAGTATCAACAGAGCCTTGCTCAAATGCCTCCGAAATTGTTCGTTAGCTGATTCAAAACAGCGCCCATGTGACTGGATAAGCAGAACGATCTGAGGCTCTGGCGGATTTAGTCTTTGGCAAATTTATGCCATCCGAGATGCTCGAAACGCAGGCCAATCACGAAAAGTTGCGCGGAATCGCTACCGGTTTGTCACAGCATCTTGCCCTCGTTCAATTGATCCAGGAAATGTTCGTAGTTCAAAACTTCGATTCCATCGATATTTCTATTGACTGCTTCCGAAGTGATGATGATTGATCTTCGAGGGTTGAACTCTTCATTGAAGGCCTTGATCGCGCGCAGGTCTCCTTGCCTGACACGGCTTTTGACCTCTCTACTGCCACAGCTCCATTGCCCAGTACAAAATCCACTTCAAGGCCGCTATTGGTTCGCCAGTAGTTGATTCGTGCGTCCCATTCCTGATAACTGTTCGCTGCGACAAGCTCGAGGAAGATGAAGTGCTCGAAGCTGTTCTCGAAATTGTTGCCGTGCGGATTTAAGATTGTGTTGCCCAGCACGTAGTTCGCTACGCCAATGTCGAACAGATAGAACTTCGGAGCGCTCGAGATCGTGCGGCGGTTGGATTTTTTTGTGAACGGGTAGATCAGATGCCCGACCAGCGTATCTGCAAGAATTTCAAAATACGCGCGAACGGTTTTCGCATCGATCGCGCAGTCGCGGGCGATTGATGAATAGTTCAGCATCGCCCCGTGGCGGAACGGCAAAGCGTCGAAAAATCTAGAGAAACCGGCGGCATTCCTGACCAAAGCCTCATTGAACACCTCCTGTGTCAGATAATCCTGCACGTATGCCCGGAGTGACCGCTTGGCAAGCTTCTTGGCGTATAGCCCTGGCAGCAATCCAGTCGACATGGCTGTGCGCAAATCAAACTTCGGCACTTCGCTCCAAGTCAGAGGGTGCAAGTTGAATTTCCATGCCCTGCCGCCGAGCAGGTTCACGCCGCTACGCTTCAGTTTCCGCGCACTGGACCCGCAAAGCACGAAACTCATTCTTTCTGATTCGATCAGTCTGTGAACTTCATCCAAAAGCGACGGGACTTTTTGAATTTCATTAATGATGATTGGTGATGCGCGGGCCGTTGCGTCAAACGAGCGTAGCTCTTCACCGAGGGAGTTCGGCTTTGACAGAAAGCGCATCATCGCGCTCGCATCAAGCAGATCGAAGCTGATGCTGTCAGGGAATCGGTGTTTGAGAAGCGTCGATTTGCCTGTTTGCCGCGGCCCCCAGAGGAAAGCAGATTGACCTTGAGGTAGCGAAATCTTGCAATTTCGTTCGTAGATATTGGTCATATAATTCCCGATTAGCCAAGTTAATCGGGAATTATATCCATAAAAACACAATTTATATCATGAGATTACTAGTAACTATTTCTGCAAGAATATCGAAATATGCTGCTATGGATAACGCGTCAATCGTGTTGCCGAGAATGTCCGCGGCCAGTAATCGGCAGTGAACTAGCAACCACGTCGAGATGCTCAAAAGCAGGCATAGTAAATTGAATGGCTCGCTGAAGCTTTGCTGCGCTTTGCGCACTTGCGCGGCAAAACTTATTCGATCATTGGGTCCGCCTCAGAATAAGGTTCTTTCTACGGCTAATCAGCACCATGCTTTCAACCTTAAAATCGCGTTAGGGAAGCTGCAAAATGGAATAAAGCCTTGCATAATGCGGGTTTCTGCATCAAGGAACATTTCACCCGCTGGGCGGGCCTGAACGGAGCAAGGCTTTATGGACATCCAATCCTGCAAGATTTCGGTCGCGAAAGACAAATTGGCTTCGCGAAGCGGCCTGGCGGCGCTGGCCGAGCTGATGCGCAAGCTGGGGCTCGATGCCTGTTTCGAGCGGCCGGAGCCGGGCAGCAGCCGCGCGGATTCCGCCCGGGCGCGTATCTCGTCACGTTCATGCTGATGATGCACGAGGGCTCGCGGCATCTGAGCGGGGTGAAGCAGCTTCGCGAGGAGCGGCCGCTGATGGAGCTGCTCGGCATCCGCCGGCCGCTGTCGGTCGCGCTGCACCATCGGAAACGGGCGGCCCTGGATATCGACGCGACCGCGGCGCTGCGAGAAGTCGTCGGCGCAGTTTACGTACAAGAAGGAAAGGGGCTGCATGCCGATCGTCGGCCGCATTGCCGAGACCGGCATGGCGGCGGCGGAGTTCCGGGGCGGCTCGGCCGCGCCGAACTCGCGCAACTTCAAGTTCATCCGCCAGTGCGAGCGCGCCCTGCCGAAGAGCGTTAAGGTGCGTCGCGCACGACGGCTCGATTCCTGCGCTCGATGCGCGGCACGCCCAAGGCGTTCACGGTGGTGGTGCGGCGGATGCGGAAGTCCGGCCAGCAGGAGCTCGACTGCCCGCAAGGCGGCGACACGCTGTCGCAGGGCGGCTTCGCCTGCCGGGCGCTGGCGACCAGCCTCTGCCGGCGGAGCGACTCCGCGGTGATCCACTGATGCAACCGAAGGGGCGAGGACTCGGAGAACCGCATCCGCGAGCTTCGCAGCGGCTTCGGCGCGGCGCATCCCCCGTGCGGCGGCTTCGCTGCCAACGCGCTGCATTCCGCGCTGTGCATGCGCGCCTGCAACCTGTTCGCGCTGATGCGACAGGTGCTGGATGCGAGCTATGAATCGCTGCGCATCGAGACCTTGCGCCGGCGGCACTGCTGCAGGGCGGGCAAGATCGTGCGCCATGCCAGGGGCCGGGCGCTGAAGCTGTGCGACGCGCGGGTGCCGGAATCTCCCCGCGCCTCGGATTTCGACGGAAAATCCGCCCAAAAAATCTCTAACGCGAATTTTGGGTTCAAACACAAAATTCCTCACTATAATGCCGGGTTATAATTGATCTCGATTATGATGGTAGACGGTATTTGTTTGATGACAGTTTCTTTTACGCAATTCTGGTCACACACTCTATTCTTCGGCCTTCTGTTTAGATGAGCTAACTTACCATTATGCAACGCAAAAGAGAAGTTTCCAAAAATAGCGATTCTATCCCGCGTCTGCAATTTTTACCATCAAGCACAGCTGATGGCTTCTTGAATTCGACAGTGTCGGGAGAGCGTCTTTCAAATATCTCCGAAATTGTTCGTGAGTTAATTCAAAACAGCACTGATGCCGCTAGAGAAGCGGGGCATTCTGAAGCGAGGGTGGATTTTGCCTTTGACGAAGTCCAGCCGCAACAGATACCCGGCATTGACGATTACAAAAAAGCGCTGGAATATTGTCAAGAAGTTCACGCACATATTGACAATTGCTTAGCTACGATAGAGAAGATAAGGCATCAACTCGAAAGCGATCGTGTTCGGGTATTGAATATTTTCGATAATGGAGTAGGCCTGAATGTAGACAGAATGAATCGACTACTTGGAGACGGAATAACTAGTAAGACAGAAGATTGGTCCAACTCAGGAGGATCGTATGGCGTAGGCCACTTAACCGCCTTTGGCGCATCCGACATGCGCTATATCCTTTATGGCGGTGTTACGCCAGACAGCAAAAGAACGATGTCAGGGCATGCTATTCTGGCATCTCATTTCCCCCCCCCCCCCCAATTCAACGGTAAACCGGAAAGCGGTCTTCGCGGCAAAGATGGATATTTTATCCACGGCTTAGATTCGACCAAGCGCTCGCTTTCGAATCGCTTGGTTTTCCCCTCTGATAGTGCTATTCCTGCTTTTGTTGGGCAGAAATTGTCGTTCTTGCAGAACAAATATCAAAGTGGTTCTGTGGTATCGATCCTAGGTTTCAACGCTTTCAATTTAAAAGACGTTTCTCAGGATAATATCAACAATGAGATATTTCGTGCAGTTGCGCGAAATTTTTTTATTAGCATCCTAGAAAAAAAACTCGTTGTGGTTTGTGATGGAGAAGAAATGACGCGCACGGCACTCGAAAAAGTGATGCAAGATGATAAATGTCAGAAGAGGCGAAACAGTGAAATTGAAGTCATAAGCGGTAGCAAATCTTATTCTGATTATGTCACAGTTAAGACCGGCAAGAAAGAGACGATCGGTACAGAATACGGCAATTTCGATTTGCATTACAGACTGGCGGACTCTGATGAGTCCATGCGTATTTCGCTGTACAGGCAGGGTATGTACATCACCGACTCCATGCCTCACAACAAACCTGCCCAATACGGGAAGTTTAAACCCTTTAATGCTGTTATATCGATTGAAGACGGCCCGAAGCAGGCTAATAAAGCGTTTCAACTCATTCGCGGCTCAGAGGGCCCAAAGCATCTTGAGATAAGAGCTGAGCGATTGCTCAAATCCGACAGAGATCAATTTTTAGGCTTATTTCGGCAAATTAATGAGCAAATTAGATTGCGGTGTACCGAGGAATCGACAGATGAGTTCACTCCTTCAATATTTGACATTGTCCTTAATAGCGGTAAGTCGAAACCGCCGCCGGCCACAACAGAAAGCCGGACAGGAGGTTCAGGTAATGCAACTCCCGTAGATGAAACAACTGACGGGGTTGGGCCTGGAAATGAGGGTGGACGGACCAATGGTGGGGGAGACCCCATAGGTAGAAAGCTTGTTCGAAATCGATGCTTAATCAAAGTGGCTGCGAAACGAGATCAAGAATCCATCCGATTAATCATCGATTCGGAGAAAACAATCGATGGCGCACGCCTATACCTCGGTGTTCATAGCGGTTCTGATGCCACTTGTAGTTCCCCTCTCAACGATGATCCGATTAAATTCAAACTTGTGTCAATAGACGGAAATGTCGTCAATTCCAGTGGAGCTAAGTCCAAAGCAGTGGGTGTTATTGAGCGTGATAAGCCTAAGCAAATTTCGTTGGAGTTGCTGGACGAAGTTCCTCGTGACGCTGTGATTAAAGTCTCGATCGGTAATGACGGAGCCGCGAAGAGATGAGTACATTAAATCCTGCATTTTGCAGCTTTCCGATCATGGCGAGTGGAAACATGGATTACCTCGAGGGCAATTCTTACTCGGTTCAGTTGTATAGCGATGTAGATGTTCGACGCATAGAGCACAAATTGTCTGGTCAGAGTTGGGTCCGAAGCCTAATTGATGATGGTTCCGCGCAGTTTGCTTGTATTGTCACGGCTCCCTGGTGCTCATATCGATCCGTGGTTGCAAAGTCAGTAACCAGAACAAGCAATGATATGGAAATCGTTGTCGAACAAGAAGTTGATCTCGCCACTGCGGAATATGCAGGCCCTGCAATGCTTCAACCAATTGTTGTTGTTTGCCAAGAATTGAGAGGTATAAATTTATCTGAAGAAGATGGTGTAAATGCGCTGTGGTTGGGGTCAGAAATCGATGTCCCGAGAGGCGCAAAGATAGCGTACGGTCCTTGTTATCATGCCAGTGAAATTATGCAAAGCATTTTGAGGGTTCGAGTCGATGGCAACCTTCCTGATGGCTGCTTTGAAGTGATTGATGTGCCTGAGGAAGGTTTTTATTTTTCGCTTAATTCCTCAAAGGATTTGTTTGACAAATTGAAAAACCCGGGTCGTTCGACTAAGCACAGAGACAGCATATATTGCTTTGCCTTATCGCAAGGTTTAGAAATTCTTAAAAACGAATACGAAGAGGAAACGACGTGGCGCATCCATGGCAACCTTCGTCACCTGCACGATTATTTAAAACAAAAAGGGCTGTCCACTTGGGATCAGGAAGATTTTAAGCCGAACAGGGTTGTTGCACAGTGGGTGCCGCATCAAATTGATCGACTGGAGAACGATTGACATTGATTATGAGCAATTCAAAATAGAACAATGGCTTCAGAATATGAAACATTCAACTTGCAGATCATTAAATCAGATGAACTTGCAAAAATGCGTCGCTTGCTGACGGATAAAGTTATCGACAAACAAGACAAGCTCCCGACCCCGAATACGCAAGAACAATTGAATTTCGCTGAAAAGATCGTTTCGGAAAGAATCGGTGACTTTCTGGATTTGTTTGACGCATATTCAAAAGAGGAAAACCGCATAGAAGTCGTACTTCCAGATTCAAAGGAGAAAATGACTGAGAAAGAATTCAGTGGTCCACCGCTTGACACCGAACAGAAGATTTACGAGAGGCTTGAATTCATCTCACCGCGCACGGCAGCTTCTACTGCATTTTGGACCAGTTATCACATTGAGCTGATTCGAAGAAAAATCATTGAACCAGGTTACTTGGCGGCAAAAGCAGGTGCATCGCAAACAGGTAGAGCCAGACTCGAAAGCGCGATTAAGAGAGAACATAGAAGACAACTTGATGACAGTATTCGAACAGTTTTGCGGCGACTAGGTGGTTTGCCAGAAGCGCGGGGCAACGTCTCTGTATTTGTTGATTGTCATCTTGCTCGAGCTTGGTGGCGAGGGTACATCGCGAATGCGGTAGCAGAAGATAGCCAATATGATTGCAACGACATATGGAGTTTGTTGCACCTGCCCGGAGCTCCGTGGGTTCAAATGATGGAGTATGGGGTGAAACGTTTGACAGTAATCTCGGATAGAAAAGTACGCTCCGCATTTATCGCCCGCTTAATCGAGTTGCAAGTTAACGCACAAACACAGCATCGAAAGAATCTTATAACCGACTGGCTAGGCCAAATTGGCAAGCTTAGTGCTGGTCGGGAATTGGGGTTTTTGGAGTTCGATGAAAATCTTGCATTGTTTAAAAACAGCTTCGGCAGACTGTGATTGCAGGCTATGAGAGTTCAATATTACCATCAAGAACATGCTGAAATGCCCCATGTCGTCAAATTTTCAGGAGGGCGGTCTAGTGCGATGATGCTCATGGAATTGCTGAGAGCAGGTCAATTGTCTTCATCACGTGGCGATGTAGTTTTGTTCAACAATACCTCTGCCGAGCATCCTGAAACATACAAGTTTGTAGTCAAGTGTAAGGAGTATGCCGAATCCAATTTCGATATTCCTTTCTTTCTGATTGAGTTTCGAACTTATGAAGATGCATGGCTTGGTCGCTGGAGACGGGCATCGACGTATCGCATGGTAAAACCGTACCCATATCGAAGTTACAAAAGCAAGCGTTCATACGGCTATCGTCATAAAGGCGAGGTGTTTAAGGACTTTGTTTCTTGGAAATCTCAATTGCCCACTAGGTTTTCAAGAACATGCACAGAATATTTGAAGCTGCGCACGACCGCGCACTTCTTGGAAGATTGGTTTGGCCGGATTGAGAGGACATCAATCGATGACGCTATGCCGAAGAATGATGGCAACCGGTTGGCAAATCAAAGAGGTTTCAAAAATAGCAACCCTCGACTCGGTCACTTTTCTGATGAGTCGCTTATGCCAGATCCTGAGTTTTATGGCGCGAGATCCGAAAAAGTTCGCTATCACCTGCAACAGCCAACAGTGCGTGAGCCGCAAGCATATCAAGATTTTACAAAAGTGCGTTTAAATCGCATTCGCAATCCGCTTGTGAAGCAGCATGTTTTCGATCATAAAGCGAATCTCCGAGGAGAATACGCGTTGCCCTTTGTTTCATTGGTTGGGCTCAGGGCGGATGAACCAGTGCGCGTTGCGAGAGTGTTGGCCAGAAACAGCATTCCGGCCTCGAACGACAAAATAGCTGATGGAGAGATTGTTTACGCGCCCTTGTTTGACTCTGCGATTTGCGCAACTGAGGTTTTTGAATATTGGAGAAAACAGCCCTTTAGTTTAAAAATTCCTGACGAAGTTAATCTCTCCAATTGCGTGTTTTGTTTCATGAAAGGAACCAAAGCTCTGCGTGATCTAGCACAAAATCATAGTGTTGGTGATGGCCCCGGCAATATTCGATGGTGGGCAGATTTCGAGGCTCAATATGCAAACTGCATCCCAACAAAAGGCAAACAAAATAGCAATACCGTCTTTGGGTTCTTTGGTGCCAATGCGACTACCTATAAAGATATTGCGAATGGCAAGAGGTGTTCGCCGCACGAACACCAATCCGAATTCATGTCATGTGAATGCACCGACTAGTCTTGATGCATCCGATTTAAGTTTTGCGCCCTGCTGAAAATCAAGTCTACCTTGACTATCAAGCCGCTACTCCGGTTGATTCCAGAGTGCTGGATGAAATGCTGCCTTTCTTTATGGAAGTATACGCGAATCCTCACGCCACTACGCACCGGCATGCGTTGATGTCAAGTCGAGCAGTTGAAACTGCTAGAGCGCAAATCGCAGGTTCCCTTGGAGCGCATCCAAAAGAAATAATTTTCACATCAGGCGCGACGGAATCAAACAATATGGCCATATTGGGTGTTGCTGCCGACGCTGGAAAGCAGCGCCGCAAGGTCATAACTCAAACCACAGAACACCTTTCTGTGCTTGAACCAATAAAGAAACTTCAGAGTCGAGGGTTTGAGACGGAGAGGGTAGGTGTTCAAAGGAGCGGAGTCGTAGACATAAATCAATTGGAGCGCTCGATTGATCACAGAACGTTGTTGGTTTCGGTGATGCTGGTGAATAACGAGACTGGTGTCATTCAGCCAGTCGAGGAGATAGCTCGGATATGTAAACGGCATGATGTCATACTTCATTGTGATTGCGCTCAGGCGCTGGGGCGCGTACCCCTTAACCTGAAGAAAATTCCGATAGGAATGGCCACGTTTTCCGCTCACAAGATATACGGCCCCAAAGGTGTTGGTTGTCTATTTGTTCGAAGCAAGCTCCGGAAAATACTGAAGCCAATTCTTTATGGAGGTGGGCAGGAAGGAGGATTGCGACCGGGAACGCTACCGGTTCCTCTCTGTGTGGGGTTTGGCCGCGCTATCGAGCTTGCAGTCGATGAGCAACCTCTGTTTGCTAAAGATGCTAAACATCGCATCAACTTGATTCGCGGCGCTATTGACGCTACCGATTTCACCGTACGCTATAACGGTGATCCGGCGTATACAGCACCTGGCTGCTTGAATTTCTCGCTCGCAGGCATTCGTGCGGAGGCTCTACTCGAAACTTGGAGTGATCTGGAACTCTCAACAGGGTCCGCATGCACTGCTACGAAACAGAAATCGTCACATGTCCTGAGTGCGATGAAAGTCCCGCGTCCTTTGATTGAATCAGCGATCCGATTAAGTATCGGTCGGGAGACAACGACACCTGATGTTGAAAAGATATTGAGCCACATTGCAGATATAGGCAATCTGAAGAGCAGCATGAACTAAACCGATGGGCGAGTCAATGAGCGGTGTTGAAGTACAAGAACACTCAGTCGAAAATTGGTTGAACAAACTTTCCAAAGGAGAAATTGTCCTTCCTGAATTTCAACGCGATTTTGTGTGGGACAGGCATCGTATCTGCGATTTTGTTCGAGCGATACTCCGAAACCAGCCGGTCGGCTGCCTATTGATTTTGCCGATCAATGAGGATAAAGGGCAAAGGTTTCGCCACCGATCAGTACAAGGCATTGAGCATAAGCAAAGTAAGGAATACGAAAGCCTGCTTTTGGACGGGCAGCAAAGGCTGACAGCATTATGGCAGGTGGTTCAAGATAATACTAGTGGTCAAAAGTATCGCTATTACATCAAGCTCGACCTGGATGAGCGAGACTCATTGGGTCCAATAATCGAATCTCATTCTGCATCCCTGAATTGGACAGAAGACCCTGGCAAGTGTTTCAGCAAGGATTTAATCCCACTTTCATTATTGTGGAGAAGATCTAAATTCGAAAGAGGCATGGTCTATGAAAACGATCCGGTTCAATTGTGGTTTAGGGCCGCTGTTGGTGCAGAAAAGTTTAAGCCTGATTCGTTCTTCAAACTTAGCAATTGGATTTCCGCACGTAGTGAGGAATTTCGAAATTACAGAATACCGTCGCTTGTATTGGACAAAAAAACCACGAAGATGGAAGCAATCAACACCTTCATTGAGACGAATACTTCATCACAAAAGCTTCGTAAATTTGACATTATTGTTGGTGAATTTCTCTCACATCAAGAAGGTCGTCTTCGTGATCTTCGAGAAGAGGTAAATCGAGAGGTTGAATACATTGACAATTACATGAACATTTCTGATGTCGGAGATTTACTGCTCAAAATTGCATGTCTATGCGTAAATCTAGTGCCCACAGAGAAGCATTACTCTGATCCGAAAGTGCTCGAGTACCTAAATTTGCATTTCAATCGGATTGCAGAAGGGATCAGATGGACGGTTGAACTTCTTCAAGCTGAAAATATTTTTGATAAACAACGCCTTCCCTCAACAATTCCCTTTCGAGTCCTACCTGCTCTGCACCAAAAGCTTAAGCCAAGGGATTTAGATTTCCCACTTCCAAACAAAGTTGCGCGGGCATATCTGTGGCGAACGTTTGTCACAGAGCGTTATGTTCGATCCGCAAATATGTTGCTGAAGGAAGATCTCGATAAGCTCTCTTTGGTTTTTACTGCTCCTGAACAATCGAGACTGAAAGATGTGCCGATTTGGGATGACGCAAAGTACCAGTTGCCTAGTGAAAGGTTGCTCATAGAGCAAGCATGGCCAACTGGCCAAGGTCTGCTAAAAAGAGCAATTTTGGCGGTTTCTCTTCGCAGCGGAGCAAAAGATATCAATACAAACCAGAAGATAAGCAACAAAAATATAAAGTTACGCGAATATCACCACATATTTCCCAAAAGGTATTTGGAAATGAATCGCATTGACTACAGAGAAGCGAATATTGCATTAAATTGTGTGTTGATCAAAGCCAGGACGAATAGAAAAAATTGCTAGTAATCCACCATTAACTTACTTCAAGAAACTGTACGAATCCAATAAGTCAGATGTAGAGATTACTGAAAACGACGTCAAGGTAATGCTTCGTTCGCACGCTCTACCAGAATCTATGCTAAACGTTCCAAACGATTCAAACATAAAGAAGCTATACAAAGACTTCATCACTGCGCGCGCCAAACTTGTGAAGTCGCATATTCTGCAGCTAGCAAATGGTGATGATCCTCAAGGTGACTAAAAATTGTTTTTAATCTCAGTGCTGTCCCCATATCAAACCTCGTTTGAATAAGTTGGCTACAGCACACAGGCATATCAGAAAACTCCTCGTCTCGGCGCGTGCCGCTGTTCAAAAGCGTAGTCGAAAACGCACGATGCGCCGCCATCTCACGAAACCGCAAGGTCGCACTTGCGCCAAGCGAATCCGTAAGGCGCACAGGCTCGCCCAATGCGAATTGCACCGGCTGTTGCTGGCCATCATTGATGGCGACGTTCTCCGCGTAAAGGTAGGTGCGATCAAGATTGTCCAGCGCAAGGTTCAATTGCCCCTGAATTCCTCTCAGATGTCCTGAGTGGCTGGCAATGACCTGCGAGCCGCCGTCCGTCACCGGATGCATGCAAACCTCAAGTCGCTTGCCCGGCAAATGATCGCGCTCTACATGGGCCTTGTATCCATCTGCAGCGCACATCACGACCATCGGCAGCTCGGCATGCAGCACAAACTCGGCATGCCCGAAAGTATCCGTCCGTGTCTCGAGCCAAGTCTTATTCGGGTAAAGCATCAAGATATGCGCGTCAGGCAGCGGTTCTCCCGTGTCGCCTCGGACAACCTCTACCGCAGCCGGAACACCGTTCGATACGGGCGGGCTAGCCGCTGGCAAAACGACCCTTAATTCTCGCTCGCCAATTAACTCGAAGTTTGGATACCGTCCCGCAAGGGCAAAGGTTTCGTCTTGAATCACCGCGATTCCTTCGCCGCGCCGTTCGATGAAATGCGGACGCCCATCAGAACCTGGCACGCCATCGCCCACCGTGCATTGCCCAAGCCGGGATGCCAGCAGTTCATTGCGCGTAAATTGGCTGATGCGCAAGTCATCCGTAGACATCGAGTTGCAAAGCCCTCCGGGGGAA